>JAAVZN010000059.1 GCA_022791675.1 Clostridia bacterium
CATTTGATTTAAAATTTAGTGAAATGTATGCAGATGATGGAGCAAATTACCATATTTATCTAACTGGTGTAGTTGGAAAAAATAGTGGAAAAGAACCAATGGAAATAACTTATGGAGCAGATCATATTATTGCTTGTTCTTTTCGTATGAATCAAGCACAAAATTGGGAAGTGTTTGCAAGACCTACTTTAATGGAAAACCAAGACCTTTCTTTGAATGGTTGGCAAACAAGTGATGGAGAATCTATAGCAGAAAAATTAAAAAATAGAATTGCATTAGTTACAACAAGAACCACCAAAACAGAAAAAGAAGCGATGAACAACTTAATGGAAGGAGAATTACCAAACCAAGAATTAATCACAAGTGAGACTTATAACATAACATTAAATGTATGTAAACAATACGTTGTAAAAACAGGTCATAGACTAAGATTATCATTAGGATTCCCAGCAGGTTATGGACCAGAAGATGCTGGAGTTACCTTTAAAGCATATCACTTCAAAAGAGATGCACAAGGAAATGTAACAGGTGTAGAAGAAATTCCATGTGTAGTAACACCTTATGGACTAATTGTTACTTGTGATTCATTTAGTCCATTTGCAGTAGCTGTAGTAGAAAATGATGAAACACAAGTGGCACAAGAAAAATCACTAATTGTATCTGCTACAGAAGGTGGAATGATCAATGGAGCTAACAGAAAAGATGGAAATATTGTTACTCTTCAAGAAGGAAATTCAGCAACATTTTCGGTAGAAGCAGATGAAGGATATGAAATTGAATCTGTAAATGTTTGTGGAGAAGCAATTGATATGACACAAATACAAAACAAAGAAGTAATGGACTTAACCGTAAATTACAGTGATATTAAAGATGGAAATTGTATTGTAGAAGCAACTTTTGTAGCAAAATCAGTATTAGAAAATGAAGAACAAAAAGGAGAAGTGGCTGTTCAACCAGAAGTAGAACCAGCAACAGCAACGATTCCAACAGAAAGAAAAGCAAGCTTAAATAGACCATTAGTAATTAATGCAAATGTAGGAGAAACAGAAGGAACATGTACCTACCAATGGTATAAAGATGGTGTTAAATTAGAAGGAAAAGCGAGCAAAAATTTAACAATTGATAATGTAACAGAAGCAGATGCTGGTAACTATACTTTAAAAGTTACAACAACACTAGGAACAGTTAGTAAAGAAACAGAAAGTAATGTATGTGCAGTAAGTGTTAGAGGATTTGGCATTTCTATTGTATCAGCAGATGAAACAGTAGACTTAAGTAAATTAGAACCAGGAACAGAATTTGATGTAAACATTAACATTGATAATATTAAAAATATTGGAAAAGGAATTATTTCTTTAACAGGACAATTAGAATATAATAAGAACATTTTGGATAGAATATCTATTACAGGTAAAAATGGTTGGAGTTTAAAAGGTGATTCGATTAATGAAGAAAACCTAAAATTTGTAACAGATAATGATGGATATATTACACAAAATGGAGAAATGTTAACAATTAAATTTAAAGTAAAAGAGGGAATCACAGAAGCAACAGAAACTACACTTAAAGTAAAAGGAATAACAGCTAGTGGTGGAGATGGAGTAATAGGAACAAGAGATACAGAAATAAAAATAGGAATAGAAATTCCAGAAGAACCAGTAGTAGAAAAAATTACATCAGATGTCTATGTGATTAATGATGAAGATAAAGATATTTCAAGAATCGCACCAGGAACAACGGTAACAAAATTCAAAGAAAATGTTGAAACAGAACAAAATATGATATTCCTTGATTTTGAAGGAAATGCATTAGAAGAAAATGACATAATAGCAACAGGAATGACAATTAAAGTAGGAGAAACATTAGAATATACTCTTGTTGTTACAGGAGATCTTGATGGTGATGGCGAAATTTCAGTAAATGATTTAGCACAAGTAAAATTACATTTAATTGATTATGAAAAATTAACAGGAATTCGTTTTAAAGCAGGAGATTTAGATAATGATGCTGAAATTACCATCAATGATGCTGCGCAAATTAAATTAGTATTAATTAATTTAATGGAAATAAAATAAAAAACCAAAGGAGAAACTATGAAAAAGATAGTGAAATTAGTTTTTGTATTGTTGATAGCAATTTTTATAATGGGAAATGTATATGCTTCCCTTAGTTGTGAAGTAAGTGTGAAAGCAAGTAAAACAGAGATGGAAAGAAATCAGGAATTCACAGTAGATTTTAATATTGCTAAAATACAATCAGAAAGAGGTGTTATATCACTAGGGGCAACCTTAGAATATGACAAAGATAGTTTAGAATTGATTAAATTGGAAGGAAAAAACGGTTGGGAAACCCCAACCGAAGGAGCTTCCTTCAATGAAAGTAATGGGAAAATAGCAATAACAAGAAGTGGTTTAGGAAATGCAGATGAAACTATTTTTACTGCAACATTTAAGGTAAAAGAAGCAAGTAAACAAAATCTTATGATAACCCTAAAAAATATTACGGTAGCAGATGGTACAAAACCAGCTAAAATTCAACTTGCTTATCAAAATATTACAGTAAAAGATGGAGACTCTAATCCATTACCACAACCACCAGATGAAAATACGAATACAAATCCAGGTCAAAATACTACCAATACCAATAATGGTACTAACACAAATATTAATACCATTACCAATATAACAACTAATTCTTCAGGAAATAAAGACAATAATAAAACCACAACAACAAATACTTTAAATAAAAATACAATGAATAATGGATCTTTGCCAAAAGCAGGTGAAGCTACAGCGATGGTATTTCTTGGATTAATTGTGGTAGCAGGAGTGGTAGCAGGATTTTTCTTCGTAAAAATGAAAATTATTAATAAAGAAATCGATAAATAAGATTTGGAAATAACTAGAATATTAATAAAATTAATTTCTAGTTATTTTTTTTAATATATTGCGAACGTTTGTATTATATGATATACTATAAACGAAAAGAATGGAACGGACAAAAATTTTTTGTGGTCCCCCACTTAAAGACTCTTTTTCAAAATTTTTAACAGACGAAGAAGATTTAAAAAGAGCAATTGAATTATATAAAAAATATCAAGCTGAAAATACAATTGAGCTTTCTAAAATGTATGTTGGGATAAAAGAATTATTGGAAACATTAAAGGACAAAGGAAAGAGTATAAATATTGTTACCTTAAAATCAAGGGAGACTACAATAAAAATTTTAGAGTTTTTAGGAATAAATCAATATTTTGACAACATTATAGGTATGTGTAATGAGTTTCCAAACCAAAATAAAAGAGATATGCTAAAGTATGCAATCCAAAAAATTGATGCTAATAAAGCAATAATGATAGGGGATAGAAAAAGCGATATTGAAGCAGGTAATTATTGTAAGATAGATACCATAGCTGTTTTATATGGAATGGATTCTTTTGAAATATTATCAACAGTAAACCCTACTTTTTTTGCAAAGAATACAAATGAAATATATAAAATTATAGGTCAAGAAAAATAAAGTTTATGACCGAATTCGTGTAAGACATAAAATAAGAAAATATGATAATATAAGTTAGAAGAAAGTGAGTTGAAAATATATATGGATAATGAAAATGTATCTGATATGGTGGAGGTTTATTGGTATGTTGGGAAAATAACTTATGAATTATCTGAAAATAGTAAGAAAGCAAGTTATGGAAAAAAGATAATAGAAGCATTATTAACTAAGCTAACCAATGAATTTGGAGGAGGTTTTTCACCAGTTAGTATTAGAAGAATGAGAAGATTTTACGAAATGTATCCAATTTGGTCGGCAGTGCCGACCGAATTGAGTTGGGCACATTAAGAACTAATAAGGATAGATAGAAAAGAAAAAATAGGATTTACTATAATTTTTTATAGAAAAAATTATGAAAAAGAAAACGAGATTACTAAAAATGTCGGTGTAAATGTCGGTGTAAATGTCGGTGTAAATTCAACACAAAGAAAAATTTTAGAGTTGATAGAACAAAACCAAAATATAACTCAAAAAGAAATAGCATCTAAGTTAAAAACGACTGTGAGAACAATAGAAAGAAATGTTAATATTCTAAAAGAAAAAGAAATATTACAAAGAATAGGAACAGATAAAGTAGGATATTGGAAAATTAAAAAATAAATAGGAGAAAAGTTATTATGGAAGAAAAATTAGAACTAAAAATATTAGATAAAGATGAAGAAGAGTTTGCTTTATGTAATGAGAATGGAGATATACTTACAAGATTCTCAGTTGAGTATGAGAGAGAAAAAGCTATTATAAGTTATGATACAAAACCAGATTTCCAAAATAAGGGGTATGCTAGCAAAGGATTAAACTTATTGAAAAAGAAATTATTTGAAAGTAATAAAGTTTTTATATTAGAGTTAATAAATTTATCAGGTGAATATAGTCAGAAGGTTGCTGAAAATGCAGAGTTTTTTCCACGTGGTTTTAGTTTGAGTTGCTATCAAACAATTCATCCATTTGCAGAAGAAATATTAGAAAGGCAAATGGCATCTATTAATACAGAAGATAGTAGATGTAAAAAACTATTGGAAAAGATACGAGGTATGAGAAAAATACAAAATAATACTAAGCAAAAATTAACAGATGAATTAGATAGACTAAGAAGAGAAAATGAAGGAGACCTAGATGAAGAATACAGACAAAGAATAGAAAAGAGAATAAAACATTTAGAAAAGATAGTAGATAACTCGATAGAAAGAGAGTAAATGGTAAAAAATAAAGTTTGTGACCTAATTCGTGTAAAGCCATTTTATGTAGATAATTTTGAATTGAAAAAATGTAAATTACACGAATTTTCGTGGTTGATAGTAATCACTTTTTGAGTCACAAAGGGAGGAAAAATGTTTAAATTAGTATCAGATTATAAGCCAACAGGCGACCAGCCACAGGCAATCGAATATTTAAGTAAAGGAATAGAAGAAGGAAAGAAATTCCAGACGCTTTTAGGAGTTACTGGTTCTGGTAAAACTTTTACAATGGCAAATATCATACAAAAAGTACAAAAACCAACACTTGTTTTAGCACACAATAAGACTCTTGCGGGGCAATTATATAGTGAGTTTAAGGAGTTCTTTCCTGAGAATAATGTGGAATATTTTGTATCTTATTATGATTATTACCAACCAGAAAGTTATATTCCATCAACAGATACCTTTATCGAAAAAGATTCATCGGTTAATGATGAAATTGATAAATTACGACACTCAGCAACCTTGTCATTATTTGAAACAAAAGATGTTATTATTGTAGCATCTGTTTCTTGCATTTATGGATTAGGTGATCCAGTCGACTATCATGAAATGATGTTATCCTTACGTGCAGGAATGAACAAATCAAGAGAACAAGTATTAAAAAAATTAATTTCCATGCAATATACGAGAAATGAAATTGATTTTAAAAGAGGTACTTTTCGAGCAAAAGGAGATATTGTAGAAATTTATCCATCGGATCAATCCGAATCAGCTGTTCGTGTGGAATTTTGGGGAGATGAAATCGAAAAAATTACAGAAATCAATCCGTTAACAGGAAAGCCAATTGGTGTTAGAAAACATATTTTAATTTCACCAGCTTCTCATTATGTTACGACTAAGGACAAAATGGAAAGAGCCATAGCAACGATTGAAAAAGAAAGGGAAGAACGAGTAAAATACTTTCAATCAAAAAATAAATTAATTGAAGCACAAAGAATAGAAGAAAGAACCAATTTTGATATCGAAATGATGAGAGAAACAGGATTTTGTTCTGGAATTGAAAATTATTCTAGACACATTAGTGGTCGAGAAGAAGGAACACCGCCATACACGTTATTTGACTATTTTCCAGATGATTTCTTGTTATTTGTAGACGAATCACATGCAACAATTCCACAAGTAAGAGCGATGCACAATGGTGATCGAGCAAGAAAAGAATCTTTAGTGAATTATGGATTTCGTTTGCCATCAGCTTTTGATAACAGACCATTAAAATTTGAAGAATTTGAACAACGACTAAATCAAGTGGTATTTGTAAGTGCTACACCAGCTGATTATGAAAAAGAAAAAACACAAGAAAACATAGTAGAGCAAATTATAAGACCAACTGGATTATTAGATCCTAAAATAGAAGTAAAACCAGTTGCAAATCAAATTGATGATTTGTTAGAACAAATACGAATTCGAGTAGAAAGAAAAGAAAGAGTCCTAGTTACAACACTAACGAAAAAGATGGCAGAAGATTTAACAGAATATTTAAAAGGTTTAGCAATAAAAGTAACGTATATGCATTCTGATACGAAGGCTTTAGAAAGAATGGAAATCATACGAAATTTAAGACTTGGTGAGTTTGATGTACTAGTTGGTATTAACTTGTTAAGAGAAGGATTGGATATACCAGAAGTTTCACTAGTAGCGATTTTAGATGCTGACAAAGAAGGTTTTTTACGCTCAGAAAGATCTTTGATACAAACCATTGGTCGTGCTGCTAGAAATACAAATGGAACCGTTATTATGTATGCAGATGAATTGACGGATAGTATGGAAAAAGCTATTTCAGAGACCAATAGAAGAAGAAAGATCCAAGAACAATATAATCAAGAACATGGAATTGTACCAAAAACCATACAAAAATCAGTACGTGATAATATAGCAATCACAATGGTTGAAGATATTAGTGTGGAATATAAATTGGAAAAGAATGAAAATATTGAAGAGGTAATTACAGAATTAACAGACCAAATGTTACAATTTGCAAGTAACATGGAATTTGAGAAAGCAGCAGAATTGCGTGATAAGATAAAAGAATTAGAGAAATTATTGTAGAAAGATTATGCTAAAACTTGCTAGCAAATAAGAAATATGATAAAATCAAAAACAAAGAAAGGAGAAAAAATGGAAATTATTATAATAATTGCAAATTCATTTTGGTTTCAAGCGATAATCAAATTAATTTTAGGTGGCATATTAGCAGGAATTATAGGATTAGAACGTTCCTCTTGGAGTAAACCAGCAGGATTTAGAACACATGCATTAGTGGGAATTAGTAGTGTGCTAATTATGCTATGTGGAGAATATATGTCAAAAATTTACGATATGGACCCATCAAGAATTCCAGCACAATTATTATCTGGAATCGGATTCATTGGCGCAGGAACAATTCTAAGAGATGGATTTAATGTAAAAGGATTAACAACAGCAGCAGGATTGTTAGCTGTTACTTGTATTGGATTGAGCATTGGTGCAGGATTTTATTTAGGTGGAATTATTACAACTTTAATTGTTTATATTATATTGTCTTATTCTTATAAAATATCAGACAAATTGGATCGTTTTGAATTACTAGAATTAGATATAAAAATTGCTCAAGAAGTAAAAGAAACATTGATTGAAGTAGAAGAATGCCTTAGTAATTATCAAGTAGAGATTAAGCAAATGAAAAGACCAAAAAAAGAAAAGAAAGAAGATAAGGAAGAAACAATTCATTTTGTAGGGAATTATAATAAAAAAGATTTTAAGAAGAATGAATTGATTCGAAAATTAGCATCAATTGAAAATGTAGAAGAAGTGCTACAAGAAGAAAGTTAAATAACAATTTTAAATGACATACATATCATATACAAGGTGATAAGTATGTTATTTTTTAAAGAATTATATGAAGATGCTAAAAATATAAAAGAAAAAGATCCTGCTAGTAGAAATTTGTTTGAAGTAGTAATTTTGTATCCAGGGTTTCATATCCTGATATTTCATAGATTGGCACATTTTTTATATCAGAACAAATTGCTATTTTTGGCTAGACTCATATCTCAAATAGGAAGATTTTTTACAGGAATTGAAATTCACCCAGGAGCTAAGATTGGAAGACGACTATTCATCGATCATGGTATGGGAATTGTAATAGGAGAAACAGCAACAATAGGAGATGACTGTGTTATTTATCACAATGCAACATTAGGAGGAACAGGAAAAGATAAAAATAAAAGACACCCTGATCTTGGGAATCGTGTTATGGTAGGGGCTGGTGCAAAAGTATTGGGTCCAATCCAAATTGGAAATGATGTAAAAATTGGAGCTAATAGTACCGTGTTGAAAAATATACCAGATCATGTTACAGTCGTTCGATGTAATGAAATAGTGCATCAAAAAACGACATAATTCAAACCAATTATGTCGTTTTTTGGATCGTAATTATGCGAATGTGTATTTTTTATCTTACTACCATAGCAAGATAAATTTATAAATGATATAAATTTTCTTCTGTTAAGATTTTGACTCTTTTTAAAGTTCTTTCATCAGTTGAGTTCAAAGCATTTTCAATAAATTCTGGGTGTTTTATTAAAAAGTTTCTCATGGTTTCATAAGGATCACAAGAAAAACTTTTTAGCATTTCTAATTGTGCTTGATTAATTACCTTTAATTCGAAAGCTTTTTCAAAAAGTGTATTGTCAACAGAGGCTAGTGGAATGGTTTTGATTCCTTCTTTTTCCAATACTTCTGTTCCTCCTTGTTTTCGATCCACAACATAACAAGTCCATAATAATTTTCCATTTAGGTTTTTAATAGCAGGTATCCATGAACGAACATAGTTAGAAGCAACGGTTACTAAGTCAGAAGCATTTAATACGGTTTTTCCTTCTATATTGGTTATTTTTTCAGTAGAAGAAAAGTCGTAAGGACTAACAAAGGCTTCCATATCTTTGAATAAAGTAAGATGTGGCTTTTTTAATAAATAAGCAATCATGTTAGAGAAATACCAATCTCTTCTTTCTCCTCCTGAGATGTAATCGATTTCATCTAAATTAACATTTTCAGTGATAGCTTTCATCATGGTATCTATGGTGTAATGAAAAATAGTATTATTTTCGTATTGCTCAAGTACCTTTTCAAATACTTTTTTTGGTAAAGTAATGCGATCTTCTAATAGGGTATCAATATAAGATAAAAATTCAGTTGCTTCCTTTTCGTTTCCATAAAGGAAATGTGTGTTTACAAAGTATGGGGAAATGGTTCCTGAGGTTAAAAAGAATGGCTTGTTTTCTTCACAAAATTTTACGGCTTTTGTTTCAAATAAATATGACATGATATCAGACATATTGGTTCCTCCTTAAATTCATTCTAAGAAGTATTGTAAAGAAAAAATAGTAATTTGTCAAATAAAAATGGAAAAAAAGTTGCAAATCAGATAAAATTATGTTAAAATTAAACACGACAAACTATAACATTCTCTTAAACAATTATAAGAGATATTGACTACAAAAAGGAGGAACAAGATGATACTATATTTAGATGAAAAAAAAGCCATGCAAGTAGTCGAAAAATTAAAAAGGGTTCAATCACCAACTGACCCAAAAGAAGTACTGGAGTACATTCGGGAAATGATTGTACTGCATAATAATGTGGGATATGATGTCATTTTTGAAAGATGCTGTAATTATGAAAAAATCAAGAGCATCTTAGATGACATGTACTTCCTCTTTAAAGAGGACTTACCAGAGCTTCTGGTGGGGAAAGAAAAAAATGAACAAATCTTATTGCTTTGTCAAATGATTATGCAATTCTAATAGACAAAGCAGAAAAGTCTCATTGAAAAATGGGACTTTTTTAAATAGAAATTTTTTGTCAAAAAATATTGCTATCCATCAAAAAAAATGATAAAATGGGAAAAATGAAATTAGGAGGAAAAAGCCATGAAACGATTGCTAAAAAACGGAACCTTAATCGATTACAAAACCAACATCTGTGAAAAATATGATATCTTAATAGAAGACGACAAAATCAAACAAATCGGAAAAAAAATTGAAGAAACAGCAGATCAAATAATTGATTGTGCTAATTTTTATATTATACCTGGAATGATTGATATGCATTGCCATTTAAGAGAACCTGGCTTTGAACATAAAGAAACAATCGAAACAGGTAGCAAAAGCGCCGTTTGTGGTGGTTTTACTACAATTTGTCCTATGCCAAATACAAAACCAACACCAGATAGCGCTAATATTTTGCAAAAAATCATAGAAGAAGCCAAAAGAGTTAATCTTTGTAATGTATTACCTTATGCTTCTGTATCGAAGGGAGAAAAAGGAGAAGAATTAGTTGATTTTCAAGAATTAAAACAAGCAGGAGCAATTGCTTTTTCCGATGATGGAATGCCAGTTGTAAATAGTAGAATGATGAGAGAAGCGATCCTAGAAGCAGATAAATTAGGAACATTTGTAGCTTCACATTGTGAAGAAAAATCAGTAGCACAAGGGGCTATTCATGCTGGAAAAATAGCCGAACAATTAGGGGTAGAAGGAGTATTGCCAGAAGCAGAAGAAATCATGGCGGGAAGAGAAATCGTTATTGCAGAAACAAACAAGGTAAGAGCACACATCTGTCATATTAGTACAAAAACAACAAAAAATATGGTAAGAGATGCGAAAAAAAGAGGGGTAAAAATTACTTGTGAAACATGTCCACATTACTTTACCTTTACCGTTGATGAAGTTTTAAAATCAGGAGTAAATGCGAAAATGAATCCTCCATTAAGAGAAGAAAAAGATAGGCAAGCTATTATCGAAGGATTGAAAGAAGGAACCATTGATGCCATTATTACGGATCATGCACCACATGCAGAAGATGAGAAAAACAAAGGATTAGCAACAGCACCAAATGGTATTATAGGATTTGAAACAGCATTATCAGCAGAAATTATGAATTTAATTGATACAGAAGCTCTTAGCTATTTAGATTTAGTTAGACTAACTTCTTATAATCCAGCACAATTATTACAAATTGATAGAGGAACTATTGAAGAAGGAAAAGTAGCTGATATTACAATTTTTGATCCAAATGAAACGTATACTTATACAAAAGAAATGATTGTATCAAAATCGAAGAATAGTCCTTTTATAGGAAAACAATTAAAAGGAAGAGTACAATATACAATTGTAGGAGGAAGAATCGTTTTCCAAAAGGATAAAAATTAAAAAATAATTCAAATTTTTTCTGTCAATCAGTTCAAAATTTGAGAAAGGATTGGAACAATGAAAAACTTATTTATAGGGTATCCAAAATGTTCTACTTGCCAAAAAGCAAAGAAGTTCTTAGAAGAAAATAATGTTCATTTTGAAGAAAGACATATAGTAGAAGAAACACCAACCAAAGAAGAACTGAAACAATGGATTCAGCAAAGTGGATTGGAAATAAAAAAATTTTTCAATACAAGTGGACTAAAATATAAGGAATTAAATCTAAAAGAAAAATTACCAATGATGTCAGAGGAAGAAAAAATAGAATTATTAGCTAGCAATGGAATGTTAATAAAAAGACCACTATTCATAACAGACAAAAAAGTTTTAATCGGTTTCAAAGAAAAAGAATGGAGAGAGATAAAATGAAAGCAATTGATAAATTAATCAAAAAAATCGAACAAACCAATAATCCAACGGTAATGGGATTGGATCCAAGATATGAAATGTTACCAAAGTGCGTAAGGAGCAAATACAGCCAAGATTTAGAAGGGGTATCGAAAGCAATTGTTGAGTATAACAAAGCATTAATTGACCATACTTGTGACATCATACCAGCCATAAAACCTCAAATTGCATTTTACGAAATGTATGGTATTCCAGGAATGAATGCATTTAAGGAAACCTGTAAATATGCAAAAGAAAAAGGAATGATTGTAATTGCTGATGTCAAAAGAGGGGACATTGGATCAACAGCTAAAGGGTATTCGAACACATTTTTAGGAAGAACATCGATCGGAGAAAAAGAAGAAGCTATTTATGATGTGGATTTTGTTACGGTAAATCCTTATATGGGAACAGATTGCGTGAAACCATTTATCGAAGATTGTAAAAAATATGACAAGGGAATTTTTGTTTTAGTAAAAACATCAAATCCTTCCTCTGGAGAATTGCAGGATTTAAAATTACAAGATAATAACAAAGAAGTATATAGCCAAGTGGCAGAATTGGTAGAAAAATGGGGAGAAGAACTAAGAGGAGAAAAGGGATATAGTAGTGTTTCAGCAGTAGTGGGGGCAACCTATCCAGAACAATTAGAGCAAATTCGCAAATTCGCACCCCATACTTATTTCTTAATTCCAGGATATGGTGCACAAGGTGGAAAAGCAAGTGATATTGCTTTAGGATTTGATAACAATGGCTTAGGAGGAATTGTAAATGCTTCTAGAAGTCTAATGTGTGCTTATCAAGCAGAACGATGGAACGATCAATTTGCAGAAGAGGACTATGCGAAAGCAACTAGAGCAGAAGCTTTGCGAATGAAAGAAGAATTAAATTTAGCATTCAATAAACAATAAAACATTTGCGTTGTGTTTTGTTTGACCAAGAATGAAAAGGAGGAGATTTTATGTCAGAGCAAGTGTATGCAGAATTAGTAAAAAAGGAACAATTAAAACCAGATATTTATAAGTTTAGTGTGAAAGCACCTAACATCGTAAAAGAATCAAAACCAGGGAATTTTATCGAAATAAGAGTGACAGAAACAACAGTACCTTTTTTAAGAAGACCAATTAGTATTTATAATTTAGACAAAGAAAATGGTATTTTAGAATTTATTTTTCAAGTAAAGGGAAATGGAACTGAGATTTTAGCGCAAAAGGAAGTAGGAAAATTAATTGATATCATTGGTCCAATTGGTTATGGAACTTTTCAGTATGAAACTTATCAAAATATTGCTATAATAGGTGGGGGAATTGGTATTTTTCCATTATATGAGTTAGCCAAATGTGCTACTGCTGAGCACAAAAATGTTTCTACTTATTTAGGATTTAGAAGTAAAGATTTTGTTATGTTAGAAAAAGAATTTGAAGAAGTTTCCAATAAAATGGTTATAACAACAGATGATGGTAGTTATGCCAAAAAAGGATTTGCCATTGAGTATTTGGAAGAGGAGATTCAAACTGGTAAAATCGATGCTATTTTTGCTTGTGGACCATTACCAATGTTGAAGGCTATACAAAAGTTAGCTTCCTCTAAAGAAATTCCTTGTCAAATTTCTTTGGAAGAAAAGATGGCTTGTGGATTAGGTGTATGCTTAGGGTGTGCAGTAAAAACAGCGAAAAGTCCAGCCGATAAACCAGAATATTGGCATGTTTGCAAAGCAGGTCCTGTATTTAATAGTAAAGATGTAGAAATCGAATGAATAAAAGATCAAAATAGAAAGGAAGGGTATCAATGAAAACAGAGGTAATTTTAGCAGGAATTAAAATGAAAAATCCAGTAACAGTAGCTTCAGGGACATTTGGATATGGTCGAGAATATAGTAACTTTTTTGATTTGAGCAAATTGGGAGGAATTATTACCAAAGGAACATCTTTAAAAGCTAGAAGCGGAAACAAACCAGCTAGAGTTTGTGAAACACCAAGTGGAATGCTAAACAGTATTGGTTTACAAAATCCAGGAGTAGAATATTTTGCTCAAAATGATTTGCCATTTCTTAGAAAATTTGATACAGCAGTTATTGTAAATGCTTGCGGAAGTAGTATTGAAGAATATGTAGAACTTTGTAAAATATTAAATAAACTAGACATAGATGGAGTAGAATTAAATTTATCTTGCCCCAATGTAAAAGCAGGTTGTATGGCATTTGGAAATAGTTATGAAGGTGTAAAACAAGTAACAAAGGAAGTAAGAAAAGTTTTAGACAAGCCTTTAATTGTTAAATTAACACCAAATGTTACTGACATTGCCTCTATTGCTAAAGCAGTAGAAGATGCTGGAGCAGATGGCGTTTCTTTGATCAATACACTTTTGGCTATGAAAATTGATATTGATAAAAGAAGACCAGTTCTTGCGAATAATACAGGTGGACTTTCTGGACCAGCTATTAGACCAGTAGCTGTTCGTATGGTATATCAAGTAGCACAAGCTGTTAAAATTCCTATTTTAGGTATGGGAGGAATTGCAAATGGAGAAGATGCCATTGAATTTATGTTAGCAGGGGCTACTGCAGTTTCAATTGGTGCAGGGAATTTTTTAAGTCCTTATACAAGTGTTGAAACAATAAAGGGAATCGAAAAATATTTGAACAAACACAAAATTGAAGACATTAATAGCATAATAGGAACCGTTGAAATGAATTAATGAAATGGTATAAAATATTTCTTTCTGTTAGTAAAAATTAATGTAAATGTGACATAAAATAGTTAGAAAGGAAAGAAATAATTGTAACACAATTGTAACATAAATGAAATAAAAGAAATTTCCTTAAAGAGAGTAGGGATTGGAAAACCTTACTCTCATTTTGTTGCAATTGCAACAAAAAGTTTTAATTTTTATGATATAATTTCTCTATCAAAAGAAGAAAAAACGAAAGGGGAAAAGGAAGAATGAAAATCATTAAAAGAGACGGAGCAATCGTAGATTACGATCCAGAAAAAATAAGAATAGCAATTAGAAAAGCAAATGAAGAAGTACGAGGAAGAGAAAAAATTTCAAAAGAACAAATACAAGAAATCATAAAATATATTGAAGAATTAAACAAACCAAGAATTTTAGTAGAAGATATACAAGATATTATAGAAGAAAAACTAATGGAAATTGGAAAATATTCATTAGCTAAAAAATACATTACCTATCGTTATACCAGAGAATTAGTAAGAAAAGCAAATACAACCGATCAATCCATAAAAGAATTAATCGAAGGTGAAAGTGAATACTGGAACAATGAAAATTCCAACAAAAATGCTAAAGTAGTTACAACACAAAGAGATTATTTAGCAGGAATTACGAGTACAGATATTACCAGAAGATTTTTACTATCAGAAGACATTGTCAAAGCACATGATGCAGGGATTATTCATTTTCATGATGCTGACTATTTCGCACAAAATGCTTTGCACAATTGTGAATTGATTAACTTAGAAGATATGTTACAAAATGGAACCATAATCAATGGTGTCATGATAGAAAAGCCACATCGATTTATTACAGCTGCTACCATTGCAACACAAATCATATTAGCAGTAACTAGTTCTAGTTATGGAGGAGCAACAATTACAGTTAGCCATTTAGCACCATTTGTTCGAGACAGTTTTAATAAATATTTGAAAAAATACAAAGAAAGAGGAATTGATGAGGAAACAAGTAAAAAATATGCGAAACAAGATACAAGAAAAGAAATCGCAGATGGTGTACAAACTTTTAATTATCAGGTAAATTCGATGACCAATACCAATGGACAAGCACCTTTTCTTTCTGTTTGTATGTATTTAGGGGAAACAGAAGAATACAAAGAAGAAGTTGCCATGATTATGGAAGAATTTTTGACACAAAGAATTTTAGGATTTAAAAATGAAAAAGGTGTGTATGTAACACCAGCGTTTCCAAAACTTCTTTATGTATTAGAAGAAGATAATATTAAAAAAGAAAGTAAATATTGGTATTTAACAGAGTTAGCAGCAAAATGTACAGCCAAAAGAATGGTACCTGATTATATATCAGAAAAGAAAATGAAAGAACTTAAAAAAGATAAATATGGTAATGGAAATTGTTATCCATGTATGGGTTGTCGTTCTTTCTTAACACCTTGGACAACCGAAGGGAATCCATCAAAAGCAAAAAATTATCAAGAAGGCGAATCAAAATATTATGGAAGATTTAATCAAGGAGTAGTAACCATTAATTTAGTAGATGTTGCTTTATCTTCTGATAAAAATGAAGAAGTTTTTTGGAAAATTTACGAAGAAAGATTAGAATTATGTCACAAAGCATTACAAGCAAGACATCAAAGATTAAGCAAAGCAACGAGTGATATTGCACCAATCTTATGGCAACATGGAGCCTTAGCAAGATTAGAAAAAGGAGAGAGCATTCACAAATTATTGCATGATGGTTATTCAACTATTTCTTTGGGATATGCTGGCTTATATGAATGTGTAAAATATATGACCAATCATAGCCATACAGACAATGGAAAAGGGAAAGAATTTGCCTTAAAAGTAATGCAAAAAATGAATGATAAGTGTAACGAATGGAAAAGCGCTGAAAATATGGATTATAGTGTTTATGGAACCCCAATTGAATCAACAACTTATAAATTTGCTAAGTGTTTAAAAGAAAGATTTGGTAATATCGAAGGAATTACCGATAAAAATTATATTACGAATTCTTATCATGTACCAGTATTTGAAGAAATTGACGCTTTTTCTAAATTAAAATTAGAAAGTGAATTTCAACAACTAAGTCCAGGTGGCGCAATTTCTTATATTGAAACACCAAATCTTCAAAATAATATAGAAGCAGTTTTACAAGTAATCCAATTTATTTATGACAATATTATGTATGCAGAACTTAATACAAAATCGGATTATTGTCAAGAATGTGGCTTTGAGGGAGAAATTTTAATTGATGATAATTTGGAATGGTATTGCCCAGATTGTGGAAATAGAAATCATGATACTTTAAATGTAGCAAGGAGAACCTGTGGCTATATTGGAAGTAATTTTTGGAACAAAGGAAGGACACAAGAAATTAAAGAAAGGGTACTTCATATTGATAATAAAGATGATTCCATTTAAAACTGACCGATCCTTTCCAAATGAATGAAAAAAAGGAGAAAAAAATGAGATATAATAAAATACGTAAGATGGACATTTCAGATGGACCAGGAGTAAGGGTATCAATTTTTATGCAAGGTTGTGCCTTTCAATGTAAACAATGTTTTAATCCAGAAACACATGATTTTCAAGGTGGAAAGGAATTTACAAAAGATACCATCAATCGAATTTTGGAATTAGGAGAAAATGAAAATGTAGAAGGACTATCAATTTTAGGTGGTGAACCTATGCACCCTAAAAATATAGAGGGAACGACAGAATTAGCAAAGGCATTTAAAGAGAAATTTCCCAATAAAACAGTATGGTCTTGGACGGGTTTTTCCTTTGATCAAGATTTGAAGAATAAAGAAGTGGCTAAATATATTGATGTTTTAGTAGATGGTCAATATGTAGATGAACTGCATAATCCAAAACTTAGATATTGTGGATCTTCGAATCAAAGGGTAATTGATGTTCAAAAAAGTTTGCAAGAAGATAAAATTATTTTATTGGATCAATAAAGAGAATAGGGGCTATTTTCAAGAAAGAAAATAGTGCCTTATTTCTATATGATTAACCAATTAAAAAAATCAAAAAAAGTATTGACTTAGAGTTAACTCTAAGTGATATAAAAGAAAAAGAAGGGAGGCAGAAAATGCAAATATCAGAAGTAGCAAATCAATATGGATTAACAGTAGATACCTTAAGATATTATGAAAAAGAATCATTAATAGGACCCATTAAAAAAGAAAAAAATGGAATTAGAAATTATGATGAAAACGATTTGAAAAGAATTGAATTTGTAAAATGTATGAGAAGTGCGGGAGTAGAAGTGAGTTTTTTAAAACAATATATGAAACTATATGATGAAGGAGAACATACTTTAGAAGAACGAAAAAATATTTTAATTGAGCAAAGAAAAATATTAAAGGCTAAAATTGATAAGATGCAAGAAGCCTACCAAAAATTAAATTATAAAATTGATTTGTATCGTGGTCAATTACAAGAAAAAAAGTAAAGGAGGAAAGTTTTATGGAAAAAGCAAAAGTGTATTTTACAAAAGAAATTACACCAGAAAATATGGTGAAAATGTACGAAGCATTGGGAAGAAAATTAACAGGAAAGGTGGCTGTAAAATTACATTCTGGAGAAAGAGGAAATCAAAATTATATCAAACCAGAAATGGTTATAGATATTGTAAAACAAGTAAATGGAACTGTGGTAGAATGTAATACAGCTTATGATGGAGCAAGAGATACAACGGAAAAACACGAAGAATTAATGAAAGAACATGGTTGGACTCAATATTTTGCAATTGATATTATGGATTCACAAGGAGAAGACAAAATATTAGAGATACCAAATGGAAAAGTAATTAAGAAAAATTATGTTGGAAAAAATATTGACAATTACGATTCTATGTTGGTATTATCTCATTTTAAAGGTCACCCAATGGGAGGTTATGGAGGAGCATTGAAACAATTATCAATTGGCGTTGCTTCTGGAAAAGGAAAAAGATACATTCATTGTGTTGGAAAAGAAAATGGAACTTTTGAAGAGATGTTTCAAGTAGATCAATTACAATTTTTAGAGGCAATGGCAGATAGTGCAAGTAGTGTGGCTAAAATGTTTGCAGGGAATATTGCTTATATCAATGTTATGTGTAACATGAGCGTAGATTGTGATTGTTGTAGTGTAGCAGAAGATCCATGTATGAAAGATATTGGAATTTTGGCATCTTTGGATCCAGTGGCAATTGATCAAGCTTGTATCGATCTGGTAAAAAATTCAGAAGATAGAGGTAAGGAACATTTATTAGAAAGAATCAATGCAAAGCAAGGTACTCATACAATTGATGTAGCAGAAGAATTAGGAGTCGGAACAAAAGATTATGAGTTAATCGAAATATAAAAGAAGGGAAGGAAAGATGAAAATGGAAAAAGTTAAGACATTAGAAAAGAAAAATTATTTATTGGAAAACGTATCAAATAGAAAAATGAAATATAGGATAGGAACGATTGCTTTATGTGGAATAGGCATAGCACTTCCTAGAATATTTCATGTATTGGCAGGTAGTACAGCTGGAAGTGTATTTTTACCAATGCATATTGCCATATTACTTGCAACATTAACTTTTGGAATAAGAAGTGGTTGTATGGTAGCAGGAACTTCTGTGATAGGGAGCTATTTATTAACAGGAATGCCAACATTAGCACGAATGCCATATATGTTGATAGAATTATTAATTTATGCTATTTTATTAGGTCTATTTCATAAAAAATTCAATTCTTATTTATCATTAATTGCTACTATGATTTTGGGTAGAGTTCTTTATGCAAGTATACTTGCTGTAGCAATTTATGGAATAGGATTGCCAACTTATGGAATTTCTGTCATGGAAAGCATCAAAATAGGTTTACCAGGGATAGTGATACAAGTTCTTTGCGTACCATTTATTGCAAAAGCAATTGTGAAAGGAGCCGATCTAGATTAAAATGACAGAGTTAGAAGAAATAAAAAATAGATTAAAAGAGAAAAAGGCATCTTTAGTTGTTGCTTATGAAGATGGAACCATAAAAGATTATTACCAATCTAGAATCATGGATTTGGTTTCTATTTTAAAACAAGATGAAAACGCTTTGAAAAATAGTAAGATTGCAGACAAAGTAGTAGGAAAAGTTGCCAGTTCTATTATGGTAGAAGCGGGTGTAAAAGAAATTTATGCTGAAACATTGAGCGAAATGGCAATTCCAGTTTTGGAGAATGCGAATCGAGCGTATTCTTTTGGAAAATTAGTACCTTATATTAAAAACAATGACCAAACTGGAATGTGCCCAATGGAAACAAAGTTTCAAGAAGAAAAGGAACCTAGAAAAATTTATCGAGAAATAATTTGCAAATAAGGAGAGAAATGTTGTTATATTAAGTATAGCAACATTTTTTTTAGAAGGATTGGTCGATTTATTGACAAAGTAATAAAGTAGTGATAATCTAGTAATGAAAACCAGATAGGAGGAAAAAGATGGAAGGAATTAAAATAGGAAATAAACAATCAAAATACCCTATCATTCAAGGAGGAATGGGAGTAGGAGTGTCATTACATAAATTAGCAGGAACGGTTAGCAAAGAAGGAGGAATTGGAATTATTGCAACGGCTGATATTGGATATCAAGAAGAAGATTTTAGTAGCAATCCAATGAAAGCAAATTTAAGGGCAATTGGAAAAGAAATTAAGCTTGCAAGAAAAATAGCAGGGGAAGATAAAATATTAGGTGTTAATATTATGGTGGCTTTAAATAACTATAAAGAAATTGTGCTAGAATGTGTAAAAAATAAAATTGATCTCATCGTTTCGGGAGCAGGGATTCCCAAAGAATTACCAGAATATGTAAAGAATAGTGATACCAAAATAGCACCAATTGTATCTTCTCTTAGATGTTGTCAATTAATTGTAAAACATTGGAGGAAAAAATATAATTATATTCCAGATATGATTGTAATCGAAGGACCAGAAGCAGGAGGCCATTTAGGGTTTAAGAAAGAAGAATTACAAGAAGGAAGAAAACCTAAGCTAGAAGAGATTACAAAAGAGGTGGTTCAATATGTAGACGAAGTGGAAAAAGAAACAAAGAAGAAAATACCAGTTGTTGTAGCAGGAGGGATTTGGGATAATAAGGATATACAAAAGTTTCTAAAATTAGGAGCATCAGGTGTGCAAATGGCAACAAGATTTGTTGCTACTTATGAATGTGATGCATCAGAAGAATTTAAAAAAGCTTATGTGAAAGCAAAAGAGGAGGATATTAAAATTATACATAGCCCAGTTGGTATGCCAGGAAGAGCTATCTATAATGAATTTGTCAAAAAAACAGAAAAAGAAAGAGGAAATATAAAAAGATGTTATCAATGCATTCGAACTTGTGATGTTGCTCATACTCCATATTGTATTACCAATGCTTTAATCAATGCAGTAAAAGGAAACCTAGAAAAAGGATTGTTATTTTGTGGTAGTAATGTTGCTAAAGTAAAAGAAATGATTTCAGTTCATCAATTAATACAAGAACTTACCAATAATTAGATCGAAACTTTAAAAGAATTGATATACTTTTGAGAAAGAAGATGTTATAATATATGTGTTCATTCATATAAATGTAAAGAAGGGAGTTTTTTATGGAAAGAAAATTAAAGATCCTAGTTGATAAATGTCCTCAAAACCATAAATGTCCTGCTGTACAAGTATGCCCAGTAGGAGCACTATCACAAGAAGGATTTAGTGCACCCAAAATTGATTATGATAAATGCATTCAATGTGGCAAATGTTCTAATTTCTGTCCGAAGAAAGCCTTGAAATTAGAATAAGGAAAAATACAGAAGAAAAAGGGGATTATTATGAAGAAAATATATATTATATTAACCCATACAGGAACCAATTTGTCGAAACTAATCAAAAGTTATACGAAAGATGAATTTTCCCATGTATCCATTGCACTGGATTTGGAATTACAGCAGATGTATAGTTTTGGAAGATTAAATCCATACAATCCTATATGGGGAGGATTTGTACATGAGCATAGAGACAAAGGAACCTTTAAAAGATTTTATTTAACGACAGCAAAAGTCTATCAATTAGAGGTAACAGAGGCACAATATGAGACAATGAAAGACAAGATTTACAAAATGGAAGCAGAAAAAAAGCAATATACTTTTAATATACTAGGACTATTTGCAGCAGGATTTCGAAAAAAAATTAAGGGGAAAAAATCTTTTTATTGTGCAGAATTTGTAAAATACATATTGGATCAAGCAAAGGTTAAGATAGAATTACCAGAAGTACCGAAACCAGAAGATTTTAAAAAGATCGATCAATTAAAAGAAATTTATAGTGGGTTATTAAAAGAATATGACATTTCAAATAGGACAAGTAAAGAGTGACAAAATTGTTAGGAGAGGCAATGAATATGCAGAAAATTTTAATCGTAGAAGATGATGAAAAACTAAGGAATGAATTAGAAATTTTTTTGAATCACAATGGATATCAAGCATATAGTTTAAAAAAATTTGATGATACTATTTACCATATTTTGGAACAAAAGCCAGATTTACTTTTGTTGGATATTAATTTGCCTAATGTAGATGGAGAGTATGTTTGTAAAGAAATTAGGAAACAATCCAATATGCCAATTATTATTATTACTAGTAGAGATAATGAATTAGATGAGTTGATCAGTATTAATTATGGTGCCGATCATTATATTACCAAACCTTTTAATATCCAGATTTTACTTGCTAAAATAGCATCTCTATTGAAAAGGACAAGTAATAAGGCATGTTTTCAAGAAAAATTGGATTGTGAGCAATTTATACTAGATGCCAATAAAAGTATGATTTTAAAAAATGAAAAGGAAATTGAATTAACAAAAAATGAATTTAGAATTTTGAAATATTTGGTACAAAATCGTCAAAAGATTGTTTCAAGAGAGGAAATTATGGAATATTTATGGGATAGTGAAAGTTTTATTGATGACAATACTTTGACAGTAAATGTTACGAGGCTAAGAAATAAATTAGCAGAGTTGGATTTGAAAGAATTGTTAGAAACGAAAAGAGGACAAGGTTATATATTAAAATAAAGGAAAGAAAAATGTTATTGAAAGAATTTTTGAAAGATAAGTTGTTAACCATTTTTTTGTTGTTATTTGGAACGATTACAATTGAAATATTATTGGCAATCTATCCATTTGGAAAAATCCTTAAAATATATGTTCCAATTGCTATCTTGGGATTGTATGCAATCAGTCTTATGGTTGAATATGTTGTGAAAAAAAGATTTTACGAAAAAATAGAACTGATTTTAAATGGATTAGATGAAAAATATTTGATAGCAGAGTTGATCCAGTCACCTCATTTTATGGAAGGAAAAATATTAAAGGAAATCCTAGAACAAACCGATAAATCAATGCTTGAAAATGTGAATCAATATAAATATTTAACAGAAGATTATAAGGATTATATTGAACTATGGATCCATGAAATAAAAATACCAATTGCTACGACTAAATTGATTATTGAAAACAATAAGAGTACCATTACTAAAAATATTGATGAAGAACTAAATCGAGTAGAAGATTATGTAGAACAAGCGTTATTTTATGCTAGAAGTAATACCGTAGAAAAAGATTATTATATCAAAAAGGTTATGGTAAAAGATATGGTAAATGAATGCATTAAGAAAAATAAAAATGTATTAATTCAAGAAAAGATAAGCTTGAATTTACATGATCTAGATGTATTTGTTTATACAGACAGTAAATGGCTTGTTTTTATTTTAAATCAGATCATTCAAAATAGTGTTAAATATAAAAAAGATAAGAATGCGGAAATTGAAATAGAGGCAAAACAAGGAAAAGAGAATGTTATTTTATTGATACATGATAATGGAATTGGGATTAAAAAGGGTGAGATTACAAGAGTTTTTGAAAAAGGTTTTACAGGAACAAATGGAAGGTTATCGCATAAAAAGTCTACTGGTATTGGTTTATATTTATGTCAAAAATTATGCCAGAAGTTATCCATTGCAATTGAATTAAATTCAGTTGAAAACGAAGGGACGGAAGTAAGATTGGTTTTTCCAAAAGGTAGTTATATGGAACTGTAAAAATAGGACCATTTACATTTAAAATAGGAGAAATAGAATGGAGTGAGAAAGATCTTACTCCATTTTATGATGAAATTTATAATCTTACAAAAATGTAAGAAAAATGTAAGCAAAATCGATTTTACAATCAGTCAAAAAAATGTATACTAAAATAAAGTAAAGGGTCAAATGAATTCTATTTTAGTTTGACCAAAAAGAAAGGAGAACAAGAATATGGAAAAAATTTTAGAGGTTAAAAACATAGAAAAGTATTATGGGACAAAAACAAACTTGAGTAAAGCAATTGATCGTATTAGTTTTGACGTAGAAAAAGGAGAATTTGTTGGAATTATGGGAGCATCAGGAAGTGGAAAGACTACTTTATTAAATTGTATTTCAACGATTGATAAAGTAACAGCAGGACATATTGTTATCAATGGAAAAGATATCACTCGATTGAAAGGGAATCAACTAAATCAGTTTAGAAGAGAGGAATTAGGATTTATTTTTCAAGATTTTAATTTATTAGACACTTTGACTGCTTATGAAAATATTGCACTTGCATTAACCATTCAAAAGGTAAATTCAAAAGAAATAGAGAAAAGAGTAAAAGACATAGCGCAAAAACTAGAGATAACACAAATATTAAATAAATATCCCTATCAAGTATCTGGTGGTCAAAAACAAAGGATTGCTTCAGCAAGAGCAATTATTACAAATCCAAAGTTGATCTTAGCAGATGAACCAACAGGTGCATTAGATAGTAAATCGGCAAGACAACTCTTAGAAACATTTGAATATTTGAATCAAAAATTAGATTCAACCTTTTTAGTAGTTACACATGACGCTTTTTCAGCTAGTTATGCGAATCGAATTATATTTATAAGAGATGGGAAAATTTTCAATGAACTTGTAAAGGGAAATGATACAAGAAAGCAGTTTTTTGAAAAAATTATAGAAGTACAAACACTTCTAGGAGGTGATTTGAACAATGTTATTTAAATTATCTTTTGAGAATATGAAAAAAAGCTTTAAAGATTATGCTATTTATTTTTTAACTTTAGTCTTAGGAGTAGCTATTTTCTACATGTTTAATTCATTAGATAGTCAAGAAGCTATGCTTAATGTATCGAAATCAACAAGAGAAATGATTCAACTAATGATTAGTATGTTAGGTATGGTATCTGTATTTGTAGCAATTATATTGGGATTATTAATTGTGTATGCAAATAATTTTTTGATTAATCGAAGAAAAAAAGAGTTTGGAATTTATATGACTCTTGGTATGGGAAAAAGACAAATATCAAAGATTTTATTGATTGAAACTATTTTAGTGGGAATGATATCTTTGGGGATTGGAATTGTTATAGGTGTATTTGCTTCTCAATTTATGACTATTTTGATTTCTAAATTATTTGAAGCAGATATGAGTGAGTTCACATTTGTGTTTTCGCAAAATGCTTGTGTAAAAACTTGCGTATATTTTGCAATTATGTATGTAGCAGTTGCTATCTTTAATACCATTACTATTTCACGATATAAGTTAATTAATTTATTGACAGCTTTGAAAAAAAATGAAAAAGTAAAGATCAAAAATCCATTTTTATGTGTTATTGTTTTTCTTATAGCAAGTGCGGTATTAGGTTATGCTTATTGGAAAGTAACTGGTGGAATTCAAACAATGGATACGGCAGAAAAAATATTACCTGTTATATTGATGGGAACGGTTTCTACCATTTTGATTTTTTGGTCCTTGTCTGGATTTGTCTTAAATGTAATTAAATCGATGAAAAATGTTTATTTAAAAGGAACGAATTTGTTTGTTCTAAGGCAAATTAATAATAAAATTAATACTATGGTTGTTAGTATGAGTGTGATTTGTTTGATGTTATTTATGACAATTTCTATTTTATCTTCTAGTTTGTCATTAAGAAATTCGATGCAGAAAGATTTGAAAGAAATGACACCAGTTGATATTAATTTGTATAAAAGTGCTAATTTGCCAGAAGAGGGAAAAAATCAATATGGGAAAGAAATTCTTTATTCACCTGAGCAAAGAGCAGATTCTATGGTAGAAATACAGGAAACTTTAAAAAATCATGGATTAAATTATGATAGTATTTTAAAAGATGTGGTAGAAATACCAATTTATAGAACAGAGAATTTAACATTAGAAAGCTTTTTGGGAGATAGCGTTGAGCAAGTAAAAGCGCAATATCCTATGTTATTATATCAGACACCAGAGGATATTATAAAAATAAGTGATTACAATAAGATTGCTTCTCTTTATGGAACGAATCAGTATGAATTAAAAGAAAATGAATATCTTGTACTTTGTGATTTTGAAAATTCAGTAAAAATAAGAAATCCAATTTTGGAAAAAGGAAATAAACTCACAATTGCTGGAAAAGAATATTCTCCCAAATATCGAGAATGTCAAGATGGATTTATTGTCATGTCTACAAGTCATATCAATCCAGGTATTATTTTAGTACCAGATGATTGTTCCTTAACAGAACAAAATAAGAAAATGACTTTTTTGGCTGGTAATTATCAGGCTAATTCAGCAGAAGAAAAACAGAAAATAGAGGCTATTTTTGCTGATAACAATTCGAATTTGATAAAAGATTTAAAAAATCAAGGCATTGAGATTGATGGAATAACGAAAATATCAATTATGGAATCTAGCATAGGGCTAGCAACTATTATTACTTTTATTGCTATTTATTTGGGTATTATTTTCTTGATTGCAAGTTCTGCTATTTTAGCATTAAAGCAATTAACGGAAAGTTCAGACAATAGACAAAGATATCTTATTTTAAGAAAAATTGGCTGTGATGAAAAAATGATTCATCAGTCATTGTTTCGACAAATTGGCATATTTTTTGCATTACCACTGATCTTGGCAATGATCCATTCAATTTTTGGAATTCAATTTGTATTATCCATGATGGTAGGATTAGCAAATGAAGAAGATTTATTGCCATCTATAATCGTAACGGTTGCTGTAATTGGTGCTATTTATGGAGCATATTTTTTAGCAACTTATTGTGGAAGTAAAAATATTATCAAGGAGGAATAAGATAGAGTATGAACTAAAATAGCTACTTGGAAAGGGATACAACAAAGAAAGGAATGTTAAGAAAGGTAACGTTTTTTAACGAATTTTATATGATATATAAAAGGAGTGGGTTAAAAATGCAAAATAGACAAATGATCAAAGCAAGAAAATATTTGTGTTGCTTTGATGAAATTCTAAATCAAATGTCAGAAAAAATGTTGTCTCCAGAAATCACAAATAACATAACGATTAATTTTATACAATCTATGATATTACATCATCAAACAGGGATTGATTTGTCAAAAAATTTACTGGAATATACAAGTTATCACCCTTTACAAGAAATGGCTAAGAATAGGATAGTGAAACAAACAAAAGCAATGGAAGAAATGACAGAAATAGCAAGAACTACTTATGGTCAAAATATGCCACAAGATGTCAATTCTTATATGGAAAAATATTTTGAGATAACTAAAAATATGATTGATAAAATGAAAAATGCTCCCAGATGGATATTTATTAATCTTGATTTTACTTATGAAATGATTCCTCATCAGGAAGGTGCTATTGCTATGTGTCAAAATTTGTTACAATATCGTATGGATCCAAGATTAAAAGCAATTGCTGATTCTATGATTGAGGAACAAACAAAAGAAATTCAACAGTTAATGATATGGCAAAGAAAATTGAGAGGTAATTAGAGTCACTAAAATGAAACTTCTTTCATAAAATATACAAAAATGAGAGGAGTTTATTTTTATGGATTATGAATTGATGATGAATGGTAATGTTAAAATTGGGCAAAAAGCACCAGATTTTGAGGCAAATACAACTTTTGGCAAGATATGCTTAGAAAATTATCAAGGAAAATGGTTGGTTTTATTTTCTCACCCTGGTGATTTTACCCCCGTAGAGTCGGCATCTTAGGGTGAATAAATTAAATGCCTGATATTGCTTATAATTTTCGTTATCGATAAGTTAATCAAATTTTGTACTTAAGTGGCACAAAATCGATCGTTGAGCGATTGATTGGAAAGAAAATGAATATTGAAGGAATTTAGAGGAGTATGGATACCTTATGAAATATTAATAGATACAAAATTAAATGATAAAGAGAAAATTGTTTATTCCATGATTTTGTATTTAAGCAAAGAAAAAGAATGTATCATGTCAAATTCATATATAAGTGAATTATTAAGTATTACAAAAATACAATCTTCAAGAATTATTAATTCACTTAAGAAAAAAGGATATATAAAAGTAGAAATGACTTATAAAGAAAATTCAAAAGAAATAGCTTTAAGAAAGATTACACCTATATACAAAAATGTTAATACCTATAAACAAGTTGATACGAAATCTATTAACACAAATGTTAAAGATATAAAAAGTAATTATAAAAGTAAATATAAAAGTGACAGAGATTATAGTAATTTTGATTGGACAAGTTTATATGCGAATAATTTTTAAGAATTATCTTGACATTAATTTCAGGAAGAGTTAACATCACACACCAATAGGAGGTGATGTTAAATGGAAAAAGAAAAAATCAATATGTTAGAAACAATATTTGAGGCAAGAGAAGAAGATTTAGCTTTTATTGATGAAGAAGATAAAAAGTTCATGAATCAAGATAAAGCCAATAAAATTAAAAAGTCTGATTGCCTAAAGAAAGAATTAGAAAAAATTCCGTATAATCTTAATTGGCTAAAAGATAGTATTGAAAAATTGATAAAAGATTATGTGGAAACGATTGATTTTGAAAGTTATTATTTCCATAAGAAATATTATTTTGCAGGACTAAAAGATGGAATAAAATTAAAAGAAGAATTGAAATAAGAGTGAAAACCAATATAGATTTATTAATTTATATTGGCTTTTTTCTGATAGAAAAAGAGACATCTATATGACTACTCAGAAAATAAATAGCACCCTGCTAAAAGTTACACTTTTAGGCAGTTGTGTGGGTTCGAGACATCGCCCTGATCCTGCAAAATTGCTTTTAGGCAATTTTAATTATTTGTATGGCAGAAAAAATTATTGTAAATTTTTATAGTTAATGCAGTATAATCTTAAAATAGTATATTTGTCAGACTTATTTCTAGTTTTTAAATGAAAAAACGGAAATAAGTCTTTAATTATATCTTTAAAATTATAAAAATTTGCATAACAAATAAACCAACTAAAGTCAGTTTTTTAAACTTATTTCCGTTTTCCATGTA
>JAAVZN010000060.1 GCA_022791675.1 Clostridia bacterium
AAATAAAGTTCACTTAGTGTACTATGTTAGTTCACCGAGTGAACCTGTTTAATTTTATATTATTTTACAGCCAATAGCACTAAATTTTTTATAAGTGACAACATCATGGAACAGAAGAATTGGCTCACTTAGAAATGGTAGGAACAATTGTACACCAATTAACAGATGGCGCTTCCATTGAAGAAATTGAAAAAGCAGGATTAGCACCATATTATACAGACCATGGGGTAGACGTATATCCAGCTTCAGCATCTGGTGTGCCATTTACAGCATCCTATATTGCATGTAAAGGAGATCCAATTGCAAACTTACAAGAAGATTTGGCGGCAGAACAAAAAGCACGAGCTACCTATGAAAAACTAATCGATCTTTGCCGTGATAATCCAGATGTCTTAGATCCATTAAGATATTTGCGTGAAAGAGAAGTGGTACACTTTCAAAGATTTGGAGAGGCTCTTCGTGGAGTTCAAGACAAATTAGCAGAGAAGAAATTTTATATGAATCCAATACAACCTTGTAACTAATAAAAAAGAGAGAATAGCACTCCAATTTTAGAGGAGTCTCAAACTATTCTCTCTAATTTTTTTATCTTATTGTAAATTAATGTATTTTTTTTCACAAATTTCTTCCAAGCGATTCATAATAGCAATGCCAATACCATCTTTATGAATTCCCTCAATAAAAAGCATATCAGGAGAAAAAGAAGAAGCATATCGCAAACAAGAAAAAAGATTTTTGGAAAACTCTTTTAAATTATCTTTTGAAGCAATAGCCATAACATTTGAAGATGGATATAAATTCAAATTTTCTTTACAACAAAGAACAAATGAATTGGCATAATCTTTAGATAACTCAATAATTTTATTTGCCATTTGTTTTGGATCTTTATCATATACCAAAGTAGTTTTACAATTCAATTGATAGTGATTGAGAGAAGAACTAGGCAAAAAATCATTTTTGTTATCTTCTAAAATAACATTTCCAGCAACACTTTTAATTTGCGCAGGAGTAATAAATCCTGGACGTAAAATATGGGGGATCTGATCAATAACACGAACAATAGTTGATTCCATACCGATATTACTTTCTCCACCATCAATAGCAAAATCTAAATAAGCAGAAAATTCTTCTATTATGTCTGTTAATTTTGTTCCACTTAATTTTCCAGAAATATTAGCACTAGGTGTAGCAAGAGGAACACCAGCCAATGTTACTAATTTTTTTGCAATCTTATTGTTAGGAATACGAACACCAACGAAATTTGAATGAGCAGTTACAATATCAGGAACGATACTTTTTTTCTTTAGAATAATGGTAAAAGGACCAGGAAAAAAAGCTTCCATAAGTTGATATTCAACGGGAGAAATATCTTGTGCAATTTGTTCAATCATGGTAAAATCACTTACTAATAGATTAATAGGATTTTTTTTGTCTCTTTTTTTAACTTCATAAATTTTTTCGACTGCTTTTGGATCCAATCCATTTGTTCCAATGCCATAAACAGTTTCTGTAGGAAATAGGCATAATTTTCCATTTTTCATTCCAAAAGCAATTTCTTTTAACTCATTTTCTTTATAACTATTTTTGGTATCGATATAAATTTGCATGAATGTTCTCCTTAAAAATATTTATTCTATTATATAACAAAATGCTGTCTTTTTCAATGATAAAACTTAAAATAAGACTTGCAATCATAATAAAAATAAAGTATAGTATAAAAAAGGGAGATAAAAATGAGACAAAAAGTAAAAGAAAAACTATGGGAATTAGCTGATACAAAATACAAAGAATTTCAAAGTGGATTATGTCCAGGAATAAATAATATAATAGGGGTACGAGTTCCTATTTTAAGAAATTATGCCAAGGAATTGGCCAAAGAATATGAAATACAAGAACTATTACAACAAATAGACAATCAATATTATGAAGAAATTATGTTGCAAGGTATGTTAATTGGCTTAGAAAAAAAAGAATTTAAAATCATACAAAAACACATTGAAGAATATGTTCCAAAAATTGATAATTGGGCTGTTTGTGATGTATTTTGTACAGGATTAAAAATAACCAAAAAACAAAAAGAAGAAATGTGGGAATTGATAGAAAAATACTTGAAATCCAATCAAGAATTTGAACTTAGATTTGCCATTGTTATGATTTTAGATTTTTATGTGGAAGAAAAGTACATAGAAAGAATTTTTCAAATTTTCGAAAGAATTACGAGTCAATATTATTATGTACAAATGGCTGTAGCTTGGGCAATATCAATTTGTTTAATAAAATTTTACGAACAAACTTTGGAATTTCTAAAGTTTGCAAAATTAGATCTATTTACTTATAATAAAGCTTTGCAAAAAGCAATTGAATCATATCAAATAACAAAAGAGCAAAAAGAAATCTTAAGAAAAATGAAAAAATAGTAAAAATACTTTGCTAAAATTAAGTTTTGTGTTATAGTAAAAAAGAAAAAAGTGGGAATAAAAATAGGGAAGGAATGGAAATAAAATGGAAGAAGAAATAAAAAGAACAAAAAGTAAAGCTAAAAAAATAGCAAAAGAAGAACAAAAGAAAAAGAAAAAAGTGATAATAAGAATTTTCTTTACTATGATAGCAATTATCTTGTTGGGACTTACTTTATTCATAGTAAATGATTACATTGTGTTAGACAAAAACAAGAAGACAAACTTAGTGATAAACAATAAAAATGTCACATCAAATTTGAAACATGATATTTTAATAGAGGATCATATTATTTACCTATCCAAATCAGATATTGCTAATTTTTTTGATAAGTATATTTATGATGAAAAAGAATCAAATCAAATTGTAACAACTTATGACAAGAAAATAGCTTCCATTGGATTCGAAAAAAACATTATAACCATAAATGGATCGGAAAAAAATATCTATGCAAAAGCACTCAAAAAAGATAACATAGAATATTTACCAATATCAGAAATGACAGATGTTTATGATATCGAAATTCAAAATATGGAAGATTCTAAAGTAGTAACGATGGATTCTTTGGATAAAGAACAAAAAAGAGCAATTGTTTCTGCTAATTTACCTGTTAAATCTTCTACAAACTTCATCGCCAAAACAGTGGATCGAATAAAAAAGGGAGAAACGGTTATTGTAATATCTTCTGACAAAGGATATAGCAAAATCAGAACAGAAAAAGGAAAATTAGGATATGTAAAATCAGAACAATTAGAAAATGAATATAAAGTTCGAGAAGAAATGGAAGAAGAAAAACAAGTAGAAGGAAAAATAAATTTAACATGGGATTATTTTTCAAAATATGGTTCTGCACCAGAAAGAAAAGAAAAAATACAAGGAGTTAATGTAGTATCACCAGCATTTTTCTATTTAGATGAGAAAGGAAACTTTAAAGAGAATGTAGGGAATAAAGGACAAGCTTATATCGAATGGGCTCATGCCAATGGATATAAAATTTGGCCAATGTTTTCCAATGCAGAGGCAGCAACAAATGGAGGATTATCAGTTACTTCTGATATCATGAATCATTATGAAAAAAGACAAAAATTAATTGAAAATTTAGTAAATGTTTGTGTGAAGTACAAATTAGATGGTATTAATATTGATTTTGAGAATATGAAACAAGAAGATAAAGATATGTTTTCAAGATTTATTATTGAGTTGACACCTAGGCTAAAAGAAATGGGATTGGTTACTTCTGTTGATGTAACCGCACCAGATGGAGGAGAAACTTGGTCTATGTGTTTTGATCGACATGTAATAGGAGATGTAGCAGATTATATTGTTTTTATGGCTTATGACCAATATGGAGTTTCAAGTAGTAAACCAGGAACAACAGCAGGATATGATTGGGTTAAACTTAGTTTGAATAAATTTTTACAAACAGAAGAAATTGAATCCAATAAAATTATTTTAGCAGTTCCTTTTTATACAAGAGTTTGGACAACGAATGGAAAAGGAGAAACAAGCAGTAAAACGGTTGATATGAAGAATATAGATAAAGTAATACCAGACAATAGTCAAAAAGAGTGGAATGATGATTTAAAACAAAATTATGTGGAATATACAGAAGGTGAAAATAAGAAACAAATTTGGATTGAGGATATCGATTCTTTGAAAGCTAAAATTTCTTTGATTCAGGAAAAGAATTTGGCTGGCGTTGGTTCTTGGCAAAAAGGCATGGAATCAGAAGAGGTTTGGGAAATGATAGAAAAAGAGTTAGCATTATAATAAAAAAATATAAAATCGTTTGAAATGAAAATTTGAAACGATTTTTTGTGATAGTGTAAGTTGGTATCAGCAAGAATTTATTGTTAATGACACAATGCCAGGTATCCCTAAATTAAAATGGGAATAAAAGGAAATGAAAATAAAAAGAAAAAGGCTTGACAATGCAAAAAATGACATATATAATGGTAAAAAAGTACATTTTGGAGGGAAACAAAATAAATATGCAAAATGAAAATGTATATTACACAACCAATCAATACAATAATTTATCAGATGAGCAAATTGTAACACAAATTAAAGAAGGAGACGACAAAGCTCTATCTTATCTATTAGAAAAATACAAAAATTTGGTTAATGTCAAAGTAGGGAAATACTTTATGATAGGAGCCGAAAAAGAAGACATTATGCAAGAAGGTATGATAGGATTATTTAAAGCAATTAAAAATTTTAATGAAGAAAAGCAAAACACATTTCGCTCTTTTGCTAATATCTGTATAGAAAGACAACTAATAACAGCAATAAAAAGTTCTAATAGGCAAAAGCATCTACCATTAAATTCCTATTTATCCCTAAACACATCAGCTTATGACAATAGCGAAGAAGATAGTGTAGAGCTAATTGATACTTTTGATAGTAAAACAGTAGAAGATCCTTTAGAAACAGTTATGAAAAAAGAATATTATAATGAAATAGAAAATGCTGTCAATAAATCTTTAAGTAAATTTGAAAAACAAGTATTAGAAAGATTTATTAAAGGAGATAGTTATATGACGATTGCTCAAAAATTAGATTCACCTGTAAAATCAGTAGATAATGCCATACAAAGAATTCGAAAAAAAGCAATAAAAAATATGTTTAATGAAGAAAATTAAATATATGTAAATAGAATTGAATAGAAAGAAAAAAGTTGTTAGATTTTATCTAACACTTTTTTTAACGAAACATATATAAAATGTAATGGGGCTTCCAACGGGAATTGAACCCGTGACCTCTACCTTACCAAGGTAGCACTCTACCTACTGAGCTATGGAAGCATTAGGGACGGTTCTTATTGCACATTTTTGTGCAATAGGGGACACATCTTTAAAAAAATACTTTTTCATTATACAACAACATTTAGAAAAAGTAAATAATTTCTATTGACTTTTTTTAAAAAATCTATTAAAATTATATTGTCAAGTAAAAAATAAACCAAAAACAAGTAAGAGAAAAGTAGGATAAAGGTTACTTACAGAGAAAATTGGAAATAGCTGAGAGCCAATTTAAGAAAACATATCTCGAAAAACTAACTCTTCAAGTTCCTAGTGAATAAGCTAGGCGGAAAGAACCGTTATCTTCTTTAATTAAGTTAAATTTAGGATGGAACCGTGTAAAAATATAGCACTCCTATAGATCAAGTATAATCTGTAGGAGTGTCTTTTTGATGTTTTTTGGGACGGGGTCAAAAAACATCGAAAGATAGAAAAATAAACAAGGTACATTCGTATTAAAATATAAAAACGATTTTTTTTGACCCCGTCCCAAAAAACATCAAAAGGAGAATAAGGTATGTTTACAGATTATACAAAAATAATAATTAAAGCAGGAGATGGAGGAAATGGAGCCGTAACCTTTCGTCGAGAAAAATACGTGGCAGCAGGAGGACCAGACGGAGGAGATGGAGGAAATGGTGGAAATATCTATTTTCAAGTAGATAAAGATAGAAATACTTTGATTGATTTTCGTTATAACAGAAAATTTAAAGCTATGAATGGAGAAAATGGAAGTGGAAGTCATTGCAATGGAAAATATGGAGAAGACTTATATATTAAAGTTCCAATAGGGACCGTTATTAAGGACGTAGAAACAGGCAAAGTAGTAGCAGACTTATCCGAGCCAAATCAAACAGAACTTGTCTTAAAAGGTGGTCGTGGTGGAAGAGGAAATTCGCACTTTAAAACACCAACAAGACAAGCACCACAATTTTCAGAAGATGGAGAAAAAG
>JAAVZN010000061.1 GCA_022791675.1 Clostridia bacterium
AATTTAATATAATAACATGATCACCTGTATCAATATTAGGTGTATATGTTGGTTTGTGTTTTCCTCTTAACAATTTAGCAGCTTCTGTTGCTACTCTACCAAGTGGTTTTTGACTAGCATCTAGAATATACCATTTGCTTTCAACTTCGCCACATTTTGCACTATATGTAGTATTATTCATGGTAACAATACCCTCCTATTTTTATTTTTGTTTCTATTTTATATAAACGAATTAAAAACTACCGGGGAGAAGTTTTTAATTTGTTCTTATATATAAGCGAAAATATTATATTATAAAAAACGAGATTTGTCAATCAAATTGGAAAAATTTTTTAAACTTGACAAATTTTTCTTTTAGGGATATAATATAAAGAGCCGTGCAAGATGAAAAAAATGATATATTTTAAGTAAGGAGCAAGGAAAAATGAAAAGTAAAATGAATATAAAAAGCATTGTAATACTAGCAACCGTAGGAATTGTCAGTTTGTTTTTTATTAACATGAGTTTGGCTGTAACTACTTCAAAAATAAATGTAGAAACAGCAAACCTTAGGGAAACACCAGATGAAAGTGGTAAGATTTTAGAATTATTATCTAAGAACGAAGAAGTAGAAGTAATCGAAAAAACAGGAGAATGGTATAAAGTAAAAGCAAAAGGAATGACAGGCTATTTAAGACAAGATTTAATCACAGCAAATGCAGAAGTAACACAAAACACTACAACAAACGAATCAACCAGTGAGCCAGTAAATACAATAGCAGAAAGTACACAAGTAGATGCTAATGTTCAAACAGAGCAAAAAGAAGAAATCGAACTGGGAAAACAAAAAGTAATAGAAAATACAAGATTAAAAATTGTACCAGTTATTAATGCAACAGATACAATTGAAGTAAAAAAAGAAGAAGAAGTAAATGTAATAGAAATGGTAAATAATTGGGCATGCATTGAAACACAGGCAACAAAAGGTTGGATTCGTAAAGAAAAATTACAAAAAATAGAACCAAAAGTAGAACAACCAGTAGAACCAGTACAACCACAAACAGTAATTAAAACATTATATGTGAATTCAACAAGTATTAACTTAAGAAAAGAAGCCAATACTTCATCAGAAATTTTAGCAAACTTACCAGTCAATACGTCAGTTGAGGTATTAGCGGAAGCAAATGGTTGGAGTCAAGTAAGGGTTAGTGGAAAAGAAGGATATATTTCCTCATCTTTATTATCTACAAGAAAGCAAGAAACATCAAGAAGTGCAACAACAAGAACTGCCAATAAAACAACAACACAGCAATCAACAACTTCAACAACACCAGCATCAGGAAATGGATCAGCTGTTGTAGCTTATGCAAAACAATTCATTGGAACCAAATACACTTATGGAGGTTCTTCACCTTCAACAGGATTTGACTGTTCTGGATTTACATCTTATGTGTATAGACACTTTGGAGTTAGTCTGCCACGTACTTCTGGAGCACAGTCAGGAACTGGTGTAGCAGTTAGTAGAAGCAACCTTGTAGCAGGAGACTTAGTTTTTTATAGTGGACACGTAGCAATTTATGTAGGTGGTGGGCAAGTAATTCATGCACCACGTCCAGGAAAATCAGTATGTATTGTGCCATTAAATCAAGCAGGAACCAACTATTTAGGAGCAAGAAGAGTAATCTAGCAACGAAAAGAGGAAAAAGATGAAAGAAAGACCAATTTTAGTTGCAGGAATAGGATATATAATAGGTATATTATGGGGGCTATACTTTACATTTAGTATAGTCCTTTTTTATATCCTTTTTCTGTCAAGCTATTTTTTTATAAGAAAATTTTTAAAAAAATAGATAAACAAAACATTCAAATTATTATCTTGGACACGATATAGAAGATATCTAAAAATTCTATTCGATCGAAAGTCAATTTTAATTTTGATCGTGGTATCCATTCTTTCTAATGCCTACATTTTAAACTTAAATCAGGAATATGAAAAGGCTTATCAAGAGGAAGAAAATATGGAAATTACAGCAGTTGTAACAAGTGATAAAATAGAAAAGACATATTATGATTTATATCAAATAAAATTATTAAATTCAAAAAATTTTAATCTTTATATTCAAATCAGTAAAAATTCAGGAACTTTAGAATATGGTGATAAAATAAAAGTACAAGGAGAATATAAGAAACCTGCTAAGCAAAGAAATTATGGTGGATATGATGACGAACAATATTTAAAAACATTGAAAATAATAGGGAGAATACAGGTGAAAAAAGTAGAAATCTTAGAAAAGAACCAAATAAATCCTATTTTACAAAGGGCACATCAAATAAGAAAAATGATGATAGAAAAGATAGAAAAGAATTTTGACAAAGAGAATTCTGCTATGATTAAGGGATTATTGTTAGGAGAGATAAAGGATATACAAGAAGATGTAAAGACGAATTTCCAAATTTCTAATATTTCACATATACTTACTATTTCTGGTATGCATATTGCTTATCTAATGATGGGAATGAATTTACTTCTAAAAAAAATATTAGGAAAGAGAAAAACAAAAATAGTTACAATTCTTAGTTTGATTTTTTATGCATTTATTACAGGATTTTCTCCTTCCATTGTTCGTGCTGTTCTAATGGGGGTGATAGTGCTTGTAGGAGAATTGATTCATCGAAAAAGTGATATCATAAATTCGATCTCCATTTCTTTGTTTTTAACATTAATGTATAATCCGTTTTTAATTTTTAATGTTGGATTGCAGTTATCTTATTTGGGAACGCTTGGAATTGTATTATTACAATCGACCATATCACAGATTTTAAAGAAAATTAGGTTGGAAAAGATACGAAATACCATAGCAATTAGTTTATCGGCTCAAATTGCAATTTTACCTATTTTATTGTATCATTTTAATACATTTGGCATTTATTTTTTAATTACTAATTTGCTTGTAAGTTTTGTCATTGGACCAATTATTATTTGTAGTTTTGCAAGTTTGTTTATTTCCTTCTTTTCGCTACCAGTAAAATGGGGTGTAGCAATTTTGAATTTTATTTCTGAGTTTAGTCAATTACCATTTTCTAAAATTTATGTACCAACTTTAAGTATTTTTGGAATTGCTTTCTATTTTATTTGTGTTATATTGATGCATCAAATTTATCAGATTTATCATTTAGATTATTTAACAACAACTCAAAAAAGAATGAGAAATTTAATCGCTTTATTTCGTTATCAATTTTTTCAAAAAAAGAAAGTGTATTTGGTGTATCTGATTAGTTTCCTAATCATTTTGGGAAGTTTGATTTGGATTCCAAAAGATTTAAAAATTCATTTTGTTGATGTTGGACAAGGAGACTGTACTTTCATTGAAACACCAAAGAATCAAACGATTTTGATTGATGGTGGAGGCAGTTTAACAGAAGAATTTAATGTGGGAAAAAAGACTTTGTTACCTTATTTATTGGATAGAGGATACACTCGTATTGATTATATCATGATTAGTCATGCAGACTTGGATCACATTCGGACGGGGTTTTAACAGTACTAGAAGAACTAAAGGTTAAAAATGTAATAATTTCAAAACAAGGAGAAGATTCAAAGCAATATCAAAAATTTGTGGAATTAGTAAAACGAAAAAAGATAAAAGTAATTTTGGTAAAAAAAGGAGATAAGATACAGGTGGAAAAAGATATTCATTTTGATATTTTATGGCCAAAAACGCAACTGATGAGTGAAAATGTTTTGAATAACAATTCCATTGTTGCAAAATTACAAACAAAGCAATTTTCTATGCTTTTCACAGGAGATATCGAACAAAAGGCAGAAGAATTATTACAAAAAGAAAATATTGATTTAAAAGCTGATATTTTAAAAGTTGCTCATCATGGTTCAAAAACGTCTTCAACGAATTCGTTTTTAAAAACAGTAAATCCTAAAATTTGTTTGATTGGTGTTGGAAAAAACAATAATTTTGGTCACCCAAGTGAAGAAGTTTTAGAAAGATTGAAAGAGAATCGATGTAGAATTTTTAGAACAGATTTAGGAGGAGAAATTACAATTAAGGTAAATAAGAAAGGAAAAATTACAATCAGAAATTGCATAAAGGAAACAAATTCTGTCAATACTACTAAAAACTAGAAAAAGGGAAGTGTAGTATTTATGAATAAATTAATTTTAACATTATTAGCAATCATAATAACAATTGGTGCTGTTTTTACAGCGGTTATGATTTTTCAACCAAAACAAGAGGAAAAAGTTGAAAGTCAAAGAGTTAATGTGGCTGAGCAGGAAGAAATTTTAGATGATTGTACAGATGAATATGATGGTATGGAAATTGAAAATACAGTCAAAGCAAATACACAACAAGAAAAGACATCTCCTAATTGTTCTTTAGTAACCAAGACATACTTTTCAGATTGTGGTCATATAAAAAGTGAATACACAAATTTACCGCAAGACATGGTTAATTTAACAAAAGAAGAAATACAAAATAAATTCTCGGATTGCAAGGTAGAAAGTTTTGCTAGTCATGAAGTTGTTTTGTATCAGGTAAAATCAGGTGAATGTGGAGAACATTATTTGGTAAAAGATAAAGAAGGAAAAGTAGTTATTTATGAAATGTTAGAAGATGGAAAGGAAAGAGAGATGGAGATCACAGGAATTACAACAGAGTATTTGCCAGAAACAGATAAAATTAATATGAAAAATGGAATTAAAGTAAATGGGAAACAGAACTTAAATCAATTGATTGAGGATTTTGAATAGAAGAATCAATTGATAAATTATAATAACCACTCCTAAAGCATAGCTTTAGGAGTGATGAAAAGAAAAACTATTTTTCTGTAACTTTTTTTCTTATTTTTCAGCAAGAACAACACTAACTATTATTATTTTTTTAGTTCCTATTTTTATTTTTGTTTTCTTTCCTTTCGCTCCACAGTAACTTCTGTTACATCTTTTTTCAAATCTTGTTTATCAATAAACCCTTTTTGATATAAATCCTTAACATACATGACCAAAGAAAAACAAGTAGAAAGAAGAGCTAAAGCAAAAATTCCCAAATCAATCTGTTCCCAGATACCAGTAATTTCAAACTGTTTTAATAAAAGAGAAATAACAATTGCAATATACAATAGAACAGTAGCTAGTTTACCATACCACTTACTATAGACAACGACATCTTTTCCATAGAGGAAAGAAGCGCCACAAATCATAATAAACTCTTTTAAAAAAACAATTAGTAAAATCCAAACAGGAATTATATTGGTAAATACCAAAGAAGCTAAAGTGGCAATTTGGGTCAATTTATCAGCTAAAGGATCCATTAACTTTCCAAAATTGGAAATTAAATTAAATTTTCTAGCAATACAGCCATCAGCTATATCAGTAACACCAGATATTGTAAAAAAGATGAAAGCTAAAATATATTGTCCTGTAAAAATGTAAAATACAATAACTGGTATCAACAAAAGTCGAATAACTGTTAAAGTGTTTGGTACATGTTTTAACATCATACAATTTTCTCCTATTTTATTTCAAATTCTAATTTATCTTTTTTCAAATTAATTGCCACTGTGTTTCCATCTAAAAGTTTACCTCTTAAAATCATTTCAGAAAGTTCATCATCAACATATCTTTGAATTGCCCTTCTCAAAGGTCTAGCGCCAAACTTAGCATCCGTTCCTTTTTCCAAAATATAATCTTTTGCTTTTACACTAATCTGAAGAGAAATATCTTTTTCTTTTAGAGCGTTGATGGTATCTTTTAACATTAAATCGACAATTTGTAGTAATTGTTCTTTGGTTAAACTATCAAAGGCTACAATTTCATCAATTCGATTTAAAAATTCAGGACGGAAAACATCTTTTAAGCTATCAAGGACTTTGTTCTTATCAACCGTTTGTCCTCCAAATCCAATGGAATTATGATTCAAATTAGAACCAGCATTAGAAGTCATGATGATAATGGTATTAGCAAAACTAACACTGTTACCTTGGCTATCGGTTAATTTTCCATCGTCTAATACTTGAAGTAAGATATTAAAAACATCAGGGTGTGCTTTTTCAATCTCATCTAATAAGATAATGGAATAAGGTTTTCTCTTTACTTTATCAGTTAATTGACCAGCATCATCATAGCCAACATATCCTGGAGGAGCCCCAATTAGTTTAGAAGTAGAGTGACTTTCCATATATTCTGACATATCGACTCGAATAATGGATTCTTCACTTCCAAACATTTCAAAAGCAAGAGATTTAGCAAGTTCTGTTTTTCCCACACCAGTTGGACCAACAAAGATAAAAGAAGGTGGTCTTTTGGTGCTTTGAAGGCCAGCACGATTTCTACGAATTGCTCTTGCAACACTACTAACAGCTTCTTCTTGACCAATGATTCTTTTGTGAAGATTGGTTTCTAAATTAAGTAGTTTTTGAGTTTCTGCTTCTGTTATTTTTTTAACCGGTATTTTAGTCCAACTTTCAATGACATTGGCAATATCTTGCACCGTAATTTGTTTTAACTTCATTTTACTATTTAATTGATCAATTTGTTCAATTAATTGGCATTCACGAGTTTTTAAGTCAGCAGCTCTTTGATAATCTTCGGTTGAGTCTGCTGCGATGACTTCTTCTTTTTCTACTTGTACTTTAGAAAGTTCTTGTTTTAGCATTTCTAAATGATATAGTTCTTTATTTTCCAAATTAATTCTAGAACAAGCTTCATCTAAAATATCAATGGCTTTATCTGGTAAAAATCGATCATGAATGTATTTTTCTGACATGATAACGACTTGGCGAATAACATCAGAAGAGATTTTTACTTTGTGATATTCTTCATAATATTTTTTGATTCCTTCCAAAATTCCAATGGAATCCTGAATGTCAGGTTCTTCGACTAATACTTGTTGGAACCTTCTTTCCAAAGCAGAATCTTTTTCAATGTATTTTCGATATTCTTTTAAAGTAGTTGTTCCAATGAGTTGGATTTCTCCATTGGATAGAGCAGGTTTTAAGATATTAGCAGCATTCATAGAATGTTCGCCATCGCCTGCACCAATAATGTTATGGATTTCATCAATTACTAAAATAATATTTCCATATTCTTTGCATTCGTCGATAATTCCCTTCATTCTTGACTCAAATTGTCCTCGAAATTGCGTACCAGCAATAACTGCTGTCATATCTAATAAGTAAACTTCTTTATTTAATAATTTGGCAGGTACATTTTGGTTGGCAATTTTAATGGCTAATCCTTGGGCAATCGCTGTTTTTCCGACACCAGGTTCACCAATTAAGCAAGGATTATTTTTGGAACGTCGATTCAAAATTTGTACAATTCTTTGGATTTCTTTATCTCGACCTACGACTAAATCAATTTCGTTGTTTTTGGCTTTGTTCGTAAGATTGGTTCCATAAGTATCAAGAAATTTTTTCTTTTTATTTTGTTTGGTATTTTTCTTTTTTTCTACTTTAACTTTTTTTCTAGCACCCATTTGTTCTTCTTGATCTTCTTTATTTTTGGCATTAGGTCCATGAAACATGTTAGAGAAAATAGAACCGAAGAGGGATAGCTGTTCCTGTGATTTTAGGAGCATTTTCGTCACCAGATAGATCTCCATTTTCAAAAGTAATGGCACCTTCTATGTTTTCAATATCATCTAAGTTAATATTTTCAGCTAAATCTTTAAAAATACTTTCAAATTGTTTGGTCATATCTCCTAAATTTACTTTATCGGTGGATAAAATATCATTTTGTTTTGCTAAAACTTCATTTGGATTGATTCCCTTTTTTTTGGCACAATCATAGCAATATCCTTCCATGGATTCTTTCCCGTTTTCTATTTTTTTATAAAAAAGTATGGCTGGGTTTTGATTACATTCTGAACATAACATCTTTTTTAATTCCTCATTTCTATAAAAATTTAATCTATAATATCATATCGCAAAATTGCGAAATAGTCAACAAAATGAAGTTTAAATTTTTGGCTGACTATTTCGCAATTTTAATATACAATATTTTCTAAATTATTTACTAATAAAATACATATTTGATAATCTTCCTAAACTGGCACCAAGTTTTTCATATCCCCTGAATCCAAAGCTAATTTGAGAAATATTGGGAACATCAATATTTTCAAAATAAGTATCTGCATAATTGACTTCATACCAATGATTTCCCCAGTTACAAGTATAAGTGGAAAGAGTCGTGTTGGTTTGGTCTTGGTATAAAATGTTACTATGAGCATTAACCCAAGCAGGAGAATCAGCGCCTAAAATAAAGGAAAATTTTAGGTCACAAAAGTCATTTAACAGCATAACATTTTTTAAAATTGGTGATGTAAATTGAAATGTTGCCCACCAGTCTCCTACATCCCATTCGGCATTACCAGCTCCGTAGTCCTCTTCCAGCGATAGAAGATTGGAAATACTGACATCTTGAATTAGACCAAGTAAGTCCAAAATCTGATATAGAAAGTTCTTGTTCCACAATATAGTCGAATAATGCAAACTCACCGTGTAGGAGCATGAGAAATTTGTACAGGTTCTGAGATAAATTCTTCTAATTCTCCAGCAAAAGTAGAAACGAGAACATGGACATAATATTTTCCTTCTTTTTCTTGCCCAGGTAATGTGATTTTTTGTACTTCTTCTTCAAAGGTACCCTGATATAAATTTTCATTGGTTCCTATTTTTTGACTATCTGGAGAGCATGTCCATCTAGAATTTTCTAAGTTAATACCACTCTTTTCATCTTTTAAAGTGACGGTTGCACAGAAGGGTAATCCTAAAAAGATTTCGTTTTTTACTAAGGTTATGTTAGCAGTTGGTTTTTCTTTGTATAACACAGTAATTATTTTTTCTCTACTTGTAGTTATTCCATTTGTAGTTGACTCTACTGTGATGGTATAAGTGCCAAAGCCAGGGACTTTGTAACTTTCTAATCCTGTTCCTGTAACTTCTGTTTCTTTGTTTTGAATGATGCCATTCGAATCTTTTACTTCGATTTTATTAATTTTTCCTAGTTCTGAAATATTTGTTACATTTATAGTTAGAATAATAGAATCATAAATTCCATTTGTTTCTACTAAGTTACCATCTTCCTGATATACATTAACTTCTATTCTAGCCTTTAATCCATCTTCAATTCCATATCTAATAGGTTTCCTGTTTTGGAATCAATGGTTATTTCATAATGATCCATTTCTACAAGAATAGTGTTTTCATTAGCTGAAATGATGTAACCACCTTGTTTTTCAAGTTCTTTTTGAAAATTATTCCTATTTAATGTTCCATCATTTTCAATATGACTCATAACGATTAGTTGCACTTTTTCTTTCGCAGTTGCTTTTTCGTTTTCCACCTTTGCTGTATTAGCTTTTGTTAAAATTCCATTTTGGCCAGTTAAAGTGGCAAGACTTATTCCTGCCAATATCAACAAAACAATAATGGTAATAACTAAAGCAATTAATGTAATACCTTTGTTCGTTTTTTCTTGTCTTTTCGTTTTTAATTCTAATTTTGTCATTTTTTTAAAATCCTCCATTTCTTTTGTTTACTTTTCTTTTTTTACCGTCTTATTTTTCAAGGTTTTTCTACATCTTTAAAATAGTTCCTAATTTTTTCTCATTCACATTGTAACAATATTTCATTTTATTGTCAACAAGTCGACATATTTGCTTAATACCTGACACTTTTTAAAAATAAAAGAGAATTACAAAAAACAACAACTTTGGAAAAATGTTAGTGACAAAATAAATAACAACATTATACGAAAGAAGGTGTTTTTAGGTTCTTTTAAAAAGTGTCAGGTATTAAGCAAATATGTTGACAAGGTATATGTTATCTAATTATTTATGTGAGAAGAAATACAATTTTAATTCTTTACAAAACCAAATAAAAATGGTATAGTAAAAGGGAGAAAATGATTCTTTTGTACAAAAGGAAAAAGGAGTAAATATGAAAATTAATTTACCAGAAAAAGATAGATGGAGTAAAAAACAAGTAGCAATCTATATCATCATAGCAATGATTTGCATTGGTGCCATTGTTGTAGCATTTTACGTGCAATTTTATGCAAGAGTTGATTTAGGAAGCTTGATGGGAATGGAAAAAGAAATAAAAATAGGAAACAAAACAGAAGAAGAAGCAGAAACCAAAAAAGAAGAATTTGAGCAAATTTTTACCAATAGCATAGAAAATGAACAAGGACAAGAAAACAAAAAGAAAGAAAAAGAAAAACCACTTGTGTATACCAAAACAGAAAAAAAAGAGAGCAAATTAAATCGTTATGATGTGGAAGTATATATTCCTTATATTAATATAGACAATCCCCAAATAGAGAAATACAATAAAGAAATTGAAACATTTGAAAAGAAGGTAGAACGTATTTTACAAAGCCAAAATAAAAATACAATTTATACAGTAGAATATGTAGCAAATGTTCAAAACGATATATTATCTTTAATGATTCGTTCTAATTTGAAAGAGGGAACCAGTGCACAAAGAGTAATTGTGGAAACGTTTAATTATGATTTAAGAAACAATAAGGAAATTACATTAGAAGAAGTATTAAAAATAGAGGGATTAGAGAAATCTGTTATACAAGCTAAAATAAAGAATGAAATTGAAGGAGAACAAAGAAAAGTAGAGGATTTGAGAAAATTAGGATATAATATTTATCCGAGAGATGTCTCAAAAGATCGTTATCAAATAGAAAATACAAAAGTTTTTTATTTGACTCATGATACATTGTATGTGATTTATGCTTATGGGAATGAAACTTTTACGAGTGAAATGGATTTAATTGTAATTTAAAAGAGAAGCGTTTGCAAGCTTCTCTTTTTTGAAAATAAAAGGGGATGTTTTTAATTTTATAATCAATAAGGGTTACTGATTATGATGTTATTTTAACAATAGAATTTGTCCATTGTGTGAACTAGAAGTGAAAATATGAGGTTAGGGTTGTTCTCCTAAAATAATAGTTAATTCTTTTTCTTGTCCATTACGATTCACTTTTATTTTTAATTCATCACCAATTTGACGAGCATTTTTGATTTCGTTTAATTCGTCCATTTTTGTAATTTTCTTGCCATCTGCTTCTACAATAACATCACCAATTTTAATACCAGCTTTTTCACCAGCAGAAAAATCGTCAACAGCTTTTACATAGATACCAACAACTAATTTATTGGCTTTGGCAGTTGCTTCTGTTAAATCCATTCCAGAAATTCCAATATAAGGTCTTTTTACTTTACTGTATTGAATTAATTGTGAAGTAATATCAGTTGTTGAATTAATTGGAATGGCAAATCCCATACCCTCAATTCCAGTTCCAGAAAGTTTTAGTGTATTAATGCCAATTACTTTGCCTTCACTATTTACTAAGGCTCCACCACTATTACCAGAATTGATGGCAGCATCGGTTTGGATTAGTGTGAATTTTTTTCCATCAGAATCGGTTACTTCACGATTAACAGCACTGACAACACCACAAGTAATACTGCTTTGCATACCCAAAGGATTACCAACGGCCATAGCAAATTCACCAACTTTTATGTTGTCAGAATCAGCAAATTCGGCTTTGGAAAGACCTGTTTTTTCGATTTTGATAACAGCTAAATCTGTTTGTTCATCGGTACCAACAATTTTAGCTTCATATTCTGTTTCATCATTAAATAGCGTGACTGTTATTTTCGTTGCTTCAGATACTTCATAATAAGATTCGGAAGAAGACGATGCTACAATATGATTGTTGGTTAAAATGTAACCATCATCACTCATAATAATACCAGACCCACTAGCTTTAGCAGTACTTGGAGCAGTCTGTTTACCGAACATCGAAATCAAAGAATTTACATTATATTCTACATTGATTCCTACAATTGATGGTAAAATTTTATTGGCTGCAAAAACAGCGGTATCGGAATAATTAGAAAGTGAAGTTTGACTAACATAACCAGAAGATGGTGAGGGACTGGTGTTTTCTGATATACGATTTCCTTCTAAAATTTTTGCTCGAACAGAAGGAATTCCAAAACAAGTGCCCAAAACGACACTACACCCAACAACTCCACTAAAAAAAGGCAATAAAATGCTTTTTCCAAATCCGATTTTTGCTTTTGGTGCGGTTTCATTTTTATATACAGTTTTGTATGTATTTGGATTTTGAACCGCTTTAAAATTTTGTGTTTTTTCATTTTTTTGATTTTCTTCCATTTTGTAATAACCTCCTAAATTAAATAACTATTAATATAATAACCTATTATGATAATATAATACAAGTGGTTTGTGAAATTTGTGTGAAAAAAAGTTGTCTTTGTATTGAAAAGATTAAGATAAAAATATATAATGTAAAAAATAAAACAAATAGAAAAAAAGAAAGGAACGATAAAAATGAAACATAGAAAAACAGAAGCAATCCAGGGAATAACATTAATTTCATTAACAATTACAGTGGTTGTTCTAATGATTTTAGCAGGAATTGGAATTTATAGTGGAAAAGGAATTTTAGAAAAGGCAAAATTGGAAGAATTAAAAACCAATATGCTTTTGATTCAAGCAAAAGCAAGAGAATATGTGGAAGAAGTTAGTTTTAAGATGGGAATTGGATCAGAAGCAGAAAGAACAGAGAAAAGAAATACAGCTAGACAGGAAATATATGTAGGGAGTGAAAAATTAAAAAAAGCAGAAGAGATACCAGAAAAGCTTGGAATAGCAGAAAATGAAAGGGATAACTGTTATTATCTTACCGTAGAAACAAAGCAGAAATGGGGATTGGATAATCTGAAAAATGAAGAACAATATTTACTTAAATTTGATGAAATGAATCTATCCAATGTATCAGTTGAAGTGTATTATTTAGAAGGATATGGTGGAAAATATGCTTTGGCTGAAATTGATAAAATACAAGAATAAAGATAGGAAATGATTTTAAATGAAAGAAAAAGAAGAACAAAGATTGATTCAATTAAAAGAAATAGAAAAAGATTTATACCAAAAAGGATTTCAAAAAATAGGTGGTATTGATGAAGCAGGTAGAGGACCTTTAGCAGGACCAGTGGTAGTGGCAGGCGTAATTATGCCACCAGATTCAATGATAGAAGGAGTAAATGATTCCAAAAAGGTTTCTGAAAAAAAGAGAGAAAAATTATATGATTTGATTTTAGAAGAGGCAATTAGTTATTCGGTTGCTATAATTGGTCAAGATGTAATTGATGAAATAAATATTTTAAACGCTACCAAACAAGGGGTAACCAAAGTAATAGAGGAATTAGAGGAAAAGCCAGATTTGCTATTAGTAGATGCTTTGAATCAGATTGATACAAAAGGGATTTCCTATCAGTCAATCATCAAAGGAGATGCCAAATGTTATAACATTGCGGCAGCATCAATTTTAGCTAAAGTTACAAGAGATAGAATTATGAGACAATGGGACGAAATTTATCCACAATATGGCTTTGCAGGACATAAAGGATATGGAACAGCAAAACATATACAAGCAATTAAAGAATATGGATTATGCCCCATTCACAGAAGAAGTTTTACGAAAAATTTTATATAAGAGGGATGAGAACACTTGAAAAGGAGAAAACAAAATGCGAATGATTGATATAATAGAGAAAAAAAGGGACAAGCAAGAATTAACAAGACAAGAATTGGAGTATTTTGTGGAAGGATATACCAAAGGAAAAATAGAAGATTATCAAGCATCAGCCTTAATTATGGCAATTTATTTAAATGGAATGACCAATCAGGAAATAACAAATTTAACATTGGCTATGGCATATTCAGGGGAAGTACTAGATTTATCCACATTAGGAGAAATAATTGTGGATAAACATTCCACAGGTGGAGTAGGAGATAAAGTTTCATTGATTTTATTGCCATTGGTAAGTTCATTAGGTGTACTAGTTGCTAAAATGTCAGGGAGAGGATTGGGATTTACAGGAGGGACAGTCGATAAGTTAGAGTCAATACCTGGTTATCAAACGCAAGTCTCAATGCAACAAATGATTCAAAATGTAAAAAAGATTGGAATTAGTATGATTTCACAAACTTTAAATTTGGCACCAGCTGATAAAAAAATGTATGCTTTAAGGGATAGTATTTCAGCGGTAGAAAGTATACCATTGATTGCTTCTAGTATTATGAGTAAAAAAATTGCCAGTGGAGCGCAAAAAATAGTGTTAGATGTAACCGTTGGAAAAGGAGCTTTTATGAAGCAGTTAGAGGAGGCTCGAAAACTAGCGAATACAATGATTGAGATTGGAAAATTAGCGAAACGTGAAACGGTTTGTGTTTTAAGTAATATGAATGAACCTTTAGGTTATGCAGTGGGAAATTGTTTAGAAGTAATAGAAGCGGTTGAGTTTTTAAAAGGAAATATGCCAGAAGATGTAAAACAAGTAGTACTAGAACTGGGTAGCCAGATGATAAAGTTAGCGGGAAATGGCGATGATTTGGAAGAAAATAAAAGAAATATGTTAGAAAATATTGAAAATGGAAAAGCATATCAAAAGTTTTTACAATTAATAGAAAATCAAGGAGGAGATATTTCGTATATAGAAAATCTTGAGAAATTACCAAAGGCAAAGTTGGTGGAAGCAGTTTATAGTAAAAATGATGGCTATATACAAGAAATCAATAGTAAAGAAATTGGAAAGATAGCAGGAAAACTAGGAGCTGGAAGAGATAGAAAAGAAGATTCAATTGATCCGTCAGTAGGAATTGTTTTGGGTAAAAAAGTAGGAGATAAGATAAAACAAGGGGAAGTTTTAGCTTATGTTCATGCTAATTCAGAAAGTAAGTTGAAAGAAGCAAAGAAAAGCCTAGAAGAAATAATTAAAATTTCATCAAGTTCAGTAGAAAAAGAAAAAGTCGTATTAGAAATGATAAAATAAAATGAAGAAAAACGAAAAAAAGATTTGAAAAGTTGACAAAATGTGATATAATTATAATTAGTGAAAGATCAAAAGAAAGGGTGAAATCAAATGAAAAACAAAGAAAATAAACCAATTTATGATAGAGGAAGAATATTTGTTAAAATTATGGCAGGAGTTTTAGCTTTATTAATGGTGGCAGGAACAGGAATTACTCTTGTTTATGCTTTGATGGCATAGTCTAAAACGAGATAAGAAAAGGAGAAACAAGTGGTAATAAATTTAGGAATGAATTGGGAGAATTTTTACAAAGACAATATTATGTCTTATATCAAGTCATTACAAGGAAATCCATTTGAACTAGTTACACTACTATTGGACTTAGCTATTGTATTTTTTCTTGTATACTGCTTTTTTAAAGTAGTAAGAGGCTCCAGAGCATGGCAATTAATCAAAGGGATAGCTCTTTTAATTATTGCAACATGGGTAAGTGGGCTATTTAATTTAAAAATATTAAATTGGATTCTAACAGGTATTATGAATTTAGGAGTTATTGCTATTATTGTCATATTCCAACCCGAATTAAGGAGAGGATTAGAACAGTTAGGAACCAACAAATTAACCCGATTTTTTGGAATTGATAAAGATGTCTCAACCAAAACAAAAGAAGATATTTACAAAGTTGTGATTGCAACAACAGAGCTTTCAAAAGCAAAAACAGGTGCATTAATAGTGTTTGAGCGAGATATTAAAATTCAAGATATCATAGCAACGGGAATACCAATGAATGCAGAAGTATCACCACAATTATTGGTCAATATATTTGAACCGAAAACACCTCTACATGATGGAGCGGTTGTGATATCAGGTAATAAAATTGCCTCATCTGCTTGTGTGTTGCCATTAGCAGATGACAAAGATATTGCCAAAGAATTGGGAACAAGACATAGAGCTGGAATTGGAATATCCAAGGAATCAGACAGCATTGCAGTCATTGTCTCAGAAGAAACAGGTAAAATATCTGTTGCAAAAGATGGAACCTTAATTGCAGATGTTAGAGAAGATGTTTTGAAGAAAATTCTAATTAGTAATATTGTAACGAAAAGATTTGCAGAAGAAAGAAAAGGAAGAATAAAAGAAAAGAAACAAGAAGAAAAGCAAGAGAATCAATAAAGTCGTTTTTAAGCGACTTTTATTTGATTGTTAGGGGGAGTAAAATGAGGAATATAAAACTAATCATCGAATACGATGGAAAAGAATTTAATGGTTGGCAAAAACAACCCAATAAACTAAACATTCAAGGAACGATTGAAAAAGCAATTGAGAGAATAACGGGAGAAGAAATAGAACTTTCAGCTTCAGGAAGAACCGATAGTGGTGTACATGCTCTTGGTCAAGTTGCTAATTTTAAAACAAATTCCAATATTCCCATTGAAAAATTTGCAATTGCTATTAATAGTAATTTGAAAAAATCAATTTTAATAAAATCAGCAGAGGAAGTAGATGAGAAATTTCATAGTCGACTATCATGCAAACGAAAAACTTATCGATATGTTATTAATTATTCAAAATTAGGAACTGCAATTTATCGAAATTTGGAAACACATCTTCCTGTTCAACTGGATATAGAGAAAATGAAACAAGGGATTCAATATTTTAAAGGAGAACACGACTTTAAAGCTTTTAAAGCAAGTGGTACTAGTTCAAAAAGTAGTGTAAGAACCATTTATGAAGCGAAAGTGATACCAAAAGAAAAGGAAAAAATATGGATCGAATTAACAGGAAATGGTTTTTTATATAATATGGTAAGAATTATTGCAGGAACATTAGTAGAAGTAGGAATGGGGAATATAGAACCAGAAGAAATTTTGCACATTATAGAGGGGAAGGATAGAACCAAAGCAGGAAAAACATTACCACCACAAGGTTTATATTTGGTAAAAGTAGAATATGATTCATGAATGAAAATTTTTTTATTTTAGACGGGAAGTTTAACCAATGAAATAAATGGTGCATAAAATATAGTAAAAAAGAAAAGGAGAAAAGCGATGAATACTTTACTAATATTTTTTGCCCTGCCAATTGCAGTTATTATTTTATCTATTGCCTTGCAAAAAATTTTAAAATGTCCAGCTCTAGTTGCTAGCATCATATTTGCTATTTTCTTAATTGTCACTTTTGTGATTAACAACTTAAATCTACTAATTGCAACGATTGTATATGCCATCATTAGTTTTATCACAGCCTACATAACTTGTATATTAGGAAGATTTTTATGTAGAATAAGAAATGAATGCAATTGTGGCTGTGATAGAAGAAGAGAAAATGAATGTAGTTGTAATCATAATAGTAATGCTAATCAAGATGTACTTACCATTAGTAATTTTGCAAATGGAACTTCTAATGCTGGAAATGGTGGTTGTGGCTGTAATCAAAATCAAGAAAGTTGTACCTATCAGATTACAAATCCAGATGGTTTAAGTGCAAGAATTAACATTGTTCCTAATACGTGTAATCAACGAAGAAGATAAAAGCAGGAGTAAGGGGATAGTCCCCTTAAATTCCTGCTTGAAAAATTTTACAATTTATGATAAGATAAAAGAACAAAAGAAAAGGAGAAAATGAATGGTAGATATTTTATTTGACGCTGTTGTGGATAGTGTAAAGTTAGTTCCATTTCTATTTGTAACATATTTAGTGATGGAATATATTGAACATAAAACAAAGGACAAGACGAAAGAAGCGGTTAAAAAATCTGGTAAATTTGGGCCTTTGATTGGAAGCATTTTAGGGGTATTTCCACAGTGTGGATTTTCTGTTTCTGCGACTAATTTATATGCAACAAGAGTTATTACATTGGGAACCTTGATTGCTGTTTATTTGTCAACTTCAGATGAAATGTTACCGATTTTTTTATCAGAAGCAGTACCAGTGTCTACTATTTTATCAATTTTAGGGATTAAGTGGATCGTTGGAATGATTGCTGGTTTTACAATTGATGTAATCATTCGATGGAAACACAAAGAAGAACAAGAAGAAAAAATTATTGATTTATGTGAGAAAGAACATTGTCATTGTGAACATGGAATTATAAAATCTGCATTCAAGCATACTTTAAATATTTTTATTTTTATTTTGATTGTTTCCATGGTTATCAATTTAGGAATCTATTTAATTGGAGAAGAACATATCGAACAGTTTTTACAAAATCAACCAGTTTTAGGACCTGTGATAGCTGGAATTATTGGTCTAATTCCTAATTGTGCATCATCAGTTATTTTAACACAAATGTATTTAGATAATTTAATATCAGTTGCTACTATGATTTCAGGATTATTAGTTGGCGCAGGTGTTGGACTAGCAGTTCTCTTTAAAATGAATCGAGGAATGAAACAAAATGTGCAAATTGTTGCTTTATTATATAGCATTGGTGTGATTGCAGGTATTGTGATTGAATTAATGGGAATTAAAATTTGAAGATGAAAGAATCAAAAAAAGTTGAGATTTAGTCTCAACTTTTTTTGGTTTTTGATTTTTAATTATTATTAGAATTTCTTTTTTTAAAATTAACAATGATGGCATCTTGATTATCAAAGAGATATTTAGAGTCAGTTACATCTGTTTGAATCGGTTCATCGGCAAAACTAATATTTTTCAAATCAAATCTTTTTTTGTTTGAATCGGTATCTTCTTCAGAAGAAGGCATAGAACCACTTGAAAATTTTCCAAAGTCATAAGTTCTTATGTTTTGAGGTTCTTTATATTTTGATGGTAAAAATTCTAGAATTCCACAACCACATTGTTGAAATCCTTTATCACCTTTGATTTTATAACCACATTTTCCTAAGGTCAATCCTTGTAATTTTCCTTCTTTCATAATGGTTACGTATTTCCAAGATACATTTGCATATTTGGAATCATATTCCACTTTTTCGGTATCAATAGAATTTGTATAACTCCATTCCCTACGAGTACTAAATTCTTTTGACCACCATTCAAGTTCACCAAATTCAGCATTTCCAGTAAAGATTTTGTTAGCACAGTTCGATAAAATAAGATTTTTGTAGTTTTCTTTTTGTCCATGAAGTTCTAATTGTGATAAACTTTGTACAGAGATGATGGATCCTACTTTGAATTTTCTATAGAGTGTGAACATTGGCTCAGTTGCTCGACAGATGAAATCAGCAAATTCATCAACATAGATAAAGTAAGGAGTACGCGTTGATTCTGTTCCAGGTCTTCTTAGGATAGCATCTTGCATAGAGATTAAGTAAAATAGTCCAAAAGCTTTGTGACCAGAAGAACCTAGATCACCACGTCTGGTGCAAAGAAAGGTTATTTTTCCTTCTTCTAAAAATTGATCAAAGTTCACATTATTGTGTCGATTACACAAGATTGGTTTGATACCAGGGATTCTTAATAAATTGTCTAATTGGCTAACGGCTGTATAAATATATTTTTCAATTTCTTCTTTTCCTGGAGCATTTTTATAAAAATATTTTTTAAAGTAAGTAAGTTGAATCGAATATTTTTCTTTTAATTCTTCGTCAGTTGCCATGATTTCACACATTTTTTCAATTAGTTCAAAATTGGTAAATAATTTTAATAAGTCTTCCATGTTAGGAAGTGAACCATTATTCATTCTAGGATACATTTCTTTTAATAAAATGGTTACATTTTCAATGGCTTGTGTAGAAACATCAGAACGATAAGCTTCTTCTGTATCATCATGAGTGGTTAAAAACATGGCTTTTAATACAGAAGTAATGGTAATGGCTATTTTGGCTGGATCCTCATAAGTAAATGGATTTAATCCAATAGAGGCATTGTTTTTTGGGTCAATTACCTCATATTCTATTCCAAAATTTTTACATACATCTGTTATATGGTCAATTACTTCATAATCTGGAGCCATTAGGGTGAATCCTAAGTCACGATAAACGGTTTCACCACCAATGGTGCCTAAAATCATTTTCTTTAAGTAGGTGTTGAATAAGTTTTCTTTTCCTTGGACTGGTTTTAACATGTTTAAATTAAAGTTTTTGTTTAAATAGTCATTGTTATAAGGTTTTTTTAGTATGGCAATACCTGTTTTTAATGCGGTAAAACCAAGCTCTTTAGAAGCTTCTCTAAAAAAGTATTTTCTTTCAATATCTTTGGCAAGCAACGGCTCATAAATTAAAGATGTTTTTCCTGTTCCAGAACCACCACAAACCAATAATGATTGATATCTAGCAGTTTCTGGCATGATGATTTTTTTGTTGTAGTCATCGTCTGTACAGATATAGACTTCACAGGTATAGGGGCCATGTCCTTCATTTTTATCGGATAAGTCAATTCCACGAAAATCCCAGATAGAACGAATTTTAAGTGGATCGTCTTTGATTTTAAAGTATACAAATTTAAAGAATGGATAAATGGTAACAAGTGGTAAATATAAGGATAAGCTGACAAAGGCTGGTGTGACTAAGTCAGAAAATTCTGTAATTAGTTCTGTATAATTAGGAACCGATAATAAAAATAACCAAGCACCCATATTTAACCATTGTGTTAACATGGAAATAGCAACAATATAAAAGGCTGTTATAAAAATATAAAACAGGGTTACTTTATGACCTTTGTTTTTGGAAAATTTTGATTTGGGACAAAAGGCAAAGGCAAAGCAAGGGCATGCTAATGCTAAGGTATATTTAATAGGTCCCCAATAGGAATAAGAAACGCCAGTAAATACCATTAATAACATTTCTACAATTCTGTCAACGACAATATAAGCAGTAAGTAATGTTAAAAGATAGGTTACAAAAGTGTTTCGATTGGTATTTAATTTTTTCAAAAATTTATCAATATATTTCATGTAAGAAAATCCCTTTCTTGATTATAATATTCCATATATATTATCCTACAAAATGGCGAAAAAAACAAGACTTTTATAGAAATTAATTGAATAAAAATAGAAATTTTGAATATACTAATGGAAAAGATTAGTAAGGGGTTATTTTATGCAAAACGATTATTATGTGAGAGAACAAAAAATAATAGAAAGAACAGAGATTGAAAAAGAGCATGAATTGATTCGATCCATTATTATGACACGAGAAGAATTAAAGAATGCAAATCGCAATTTTGAGTATGCGCAAGATGATTTGGTTGATTATTATACGTATCAAATTAAGGCCAATCAAGCAAAATTGAATCATCTGTTTAAGTTAGCAAAGGCAAAGGGAATTGAAGTTGATATGATTTATGATATGTCGTTTTCTTTGTATGATGAAGAAGCGGTATAGTAATATTTGTCCAACTTTTGACATACAAATGGTAATGAGAAATTGTTACCTTTTTTTGTTAGGAGATGGAACTTAAATGGATATGAATTTACTTACTTATTTGGCATGTATTTGTTTTATTTTTGTATTTGGTAGAATTTTTATATTACCTCTAAAAAAAGTTTTAAAGTTAATTTTTAATTCCGTTTTAGGTGGGGTTGTTATATTTGTAATTAACTTGATGGGGGGATATTTTGGCTTTCATATAGGGCTTAATTTTTTTACGAGTATACTGATACGGTATTTTAGGACTTCCAGGTGCTGTTTGCTTGATTGTTGTGAAATTACTAATTGGATAAAAATGGTTTTACATAATATTTGATTTTTTTATGTGAATGTGGTATAATAAATATAGTAATGTAGTAAAAACTATAGTAAGAAAGGAGAAGCCTCAGCTATTGAGGCGGTGGACATTATGAGCGTAAAGAGTAGGGAACAGGTAGAAGAAATTAGACGGAAATTTAGGAATACTCAGGCAAAGGAGTTGACTCCAGAAAATGGAGTACAACTTCGGGAAGATTTTAGGGCGCAGTATCAGTTATATAATAAAAGATACATAGCCTTTTGCATAGAGAGAAGTCTCTATGTGTGGGATTTATTTCCCAACCAATAACAGTAGTAATACTACTGTTATTTTTTGTATAGAAATCTTTATAGTTAATAGCATAAGAAGAAGCCTTGTTTTGGGCTTCTTCTTACGATTTATTCTACGGTTACAGATTTAGCAAGATTTCTTGGTTTATCAACATCTAAGCCTTTCTCTTTAGAAATATAATAAGAGAATAATTGCAAAGGAATAATTGATAAAATGGGGGAGATGAAAGGGTTTGTTTCAGGAATTCGAATGGTTAAGTCAAACATATTCTCATCAAGATTTTGATTGGTAATAATTAAAGTTTTAGCACCACGTGTGATTACTTCCTGAATATTGCTAACCGTTTTTTCAACTAGGTTAGGATCTGTTATAATACTAACAACGGTAATATCATTTTCAATTAAAGCAATTGGACCATGCTTTAATTCTCCAGCTGGATAGCTTTCGGAATGAATATAAGAAATTTCTTTTAGTTTCAAAGAACCTTCTTTGGCAACCGTTTCATCAATGCCTCTACCAAGGAAGAAAATATCTTTTTCTTGATATGTTTTTTTGGAAAAATCTAAAATATTTTCAGATAATTTCAAAGTTTCTTCTATTTTAGCTGGTAATTCCATAATATCTTTTTTCAAAGTATTAAGAAGATCGGTATCCATTTCTAATATTTCTGCAAAATAAATTGCCAAAATAACAATCAACATGACTTGAGAGGTATAAGCTTTTGTTGAAGCAACTGCTATTTCTGGTCCAGCGTGTGTATAAATGGAGTAGTCAGCTTCTCTGGTAATAGAGCTTCCTATTACATTACTAATAGCAAGCGTTTTTGCTCCTTTTTCTTTACAAAGCTTTAAAGCAGCGATGGTATCAGCAGTTTCCCCAGATTGAGAAATAAAAATGCATAAAGTATGAGAATCGACTAATGGATTTCGATATCTGAATTCAGAAGCAACATCAACTTCTGTTGTAATCTTACAAAGTTTTTCAATGGCATTTTTTCCTACTAATCCAGCGTGCATAGCAGTTCCACAAGCGACAATGTAAATTTTACTTATATTAGATAAAGAATCTTTTGTAAAATTTAATTCATCAAATTCACATTTACTTGCTTCATTAAATTTTGCTCCTATCGTTTCACGAATAGCAGTTGGTTGTTCGTAAATTTCTTTTAACATAAAATCTTCATAACCATCTTTTTCAGCGCTTGTAGCATTCCATTCAATTGTTTTTGTATCTTTTGAAATTGGTTTTAAATCAAGGTTGTAAAAAGAAACTTGAGTTCTTTCTAAAACAGCTAATTCTAAGTCATCTAATAGATAGAAGTTTCGAGTAAAAGAAAGAATTGCTGGGATATCGGAAGAAATATAATTTTCATTTTCTCCTTTACCAATAACAAGTGGACTATCTTTTCTAGTTACGATCATATTGTCAGGATAGTCTTTACAAAGAATTTCAATTGCATAACTTCCTTTTAAATCGGTACATGCATTTTTAACAGCACGTAAAAACTTAAGAGAATCAGAATTTTCATCTTTGTTATAATAATAATGAACTAGATTTGGAATGACTTCGGTATCAGTTTGAGAGTAAAAAGTATAACCATGTTCGGTTAAAAATTTTCTTAGCTCATTATAATTTTCTATAATTCCATTGTGAACGACACTAAAAGTTTTGCTGTTATCAAGATGAGGGTGAGAATTTTCTTTGGCTGGTTTTCCATGTGTTGCCCATCTCGTATGAGCGATCCCAATGGTACCAGTTAAATCATCAATTCCTTCTAATTGGTATAAATTTTTTACTCTTCCTTTGTCTTTCATAATAGAAAGTTCGTTTTTTTCAATGGTTGAAATACCAGCTGAGTCATAGCCTCTGTATTCCAATCGAATTAGCCCATTGATTAAAATAGGGCTTGCTTTTTGGTTTCCTATGTAACCTACAATTCCACACATATTTGTGTCCTCCTTAAAATAAATTTGGAATTGAAAGTATGCAATCGCTTAATATATTAATTTTTGTTACAATATTACTACTGTTTTTTGGATTAATAATATGACTTTAAGCTAGCCACTAGAGCATCCGCCGAAAATTCGATTACTCTAGACCTCGTCAACACTTAGTTTGGTGTTCAGGCGCTTGGTTTTTAATAAACCTCCTTCTTTTTTTATTTTTGCATTTCTTTCAATTTACACTATTATATTACACTAAAAATAGAAAAGTAGCAAGTACTAAGAAAATATTTTTATTTTCTGAAAGAAAAAAATAAAACTTTAATAGGTAAAATATTGAAATAATTAGTAGTTTAAGGTATAATTTAGTCACAACATAGCGGGAAAATAAAGAAATGAAAGGAGATGAAAATATGCAAGAAATTGGAATTGTAGTAGCAATGGAAGAAGAAAGAGAAGCCATTGTAAAAATTATGACAGAAATCAAAATAGAACAAATTTACAATCTTAAATTCTTAAGAGGAAAAATCCAAGAAAAAAATTGTATTTTAGTAAAAAGTGGAGTAGGGAAGGTAAATGCAGCAAGAACCACACAGGTTATGTTACAAAATTTTGATATACAATATGTCATAAATCTAGGAGCAGGAGGTTCTGTGAATCAAGTTTTAAACATTGGTGATGTGCTAATTGGAAAACAGGTAGTGCAACATGATTTTGATATTACAGCTTTTGGTCATAGCAAAGGATATATTACAGGGATAGGAAATGCTATTATTTGTGATAGAAATTTAGTAGATGAATTAGAACAAATTATAAAATCTATACCAGAAAGAAATTATCAAATAAAGTTAGGAATTATTGCAACAGGAGATATTTTTTGTACAGAAAGTTGGATGAAAAATAAAATTCGAGCCAAATTTGATGCTGATGTTGTTGATATGGAATGTGCAGCAATTGGACAAGTTTGTTATTTAGACAATGTTCCTTTTATGGCAATTCGAGCTATTTCGGATACACCAAATGGAAAAAATGCCTCTACCTTTGACGAAAATTTGAAGTTAGCTTCCAAAAGATGTGCTAACATTTTGAAAGAATTTTTAATATAAAAAAGAGGACAAGAAAAGGTGGGACTAGAGGGGAACGTCCCTTCAGTCCCCCCTCTAGTCCCTTCTCTTGTCTTCCGCTCTAATCCTTGTATAAATAATAAAAAATGGTGTATAATTAAAAAAAGAGAGGAGTGATTTTGTATGAATACAAAAATTAAAGCTGTGCAATATGGAGCAGGAAAAATGAGTGTATATACTATGCGCTATGTATATGAGAAAGGTGCTGAAATTGTTGGTGCAATTGATGTGAATCCAGAAGTAATAGGAAAAGATATTGGTGAAATTATGGGAACAGAGAACAAAGGAGTAAAAGTAGTTTCTTTAGAAGAGGCAGAGAATATGTTAAAAGAAACAAAACCAGACATCGCAATTGTAACAACAATGAGTTTAATGTCAGATGTGGAAGATGCATTGATGTTATGTGCAAAATTAGGAATTAATTGTATTACAACTTGTGAGGAAGCGTTTTACCCAATGAATTCAAATCCTACCATAACAAAGAAATTAGATGATATGGCAAAACAGACGAATTGTACGATTACAGGAAGTGGATACCAAGATATTTATTGGGGACAATTGATCTCTAGTATAGCTGGTTCCACACAAACAATTCAAAAGATAAAAGGAAGTTCAAGTTATAATGTGGAAGATTATGGAATTGCTTTAGCAAAAGCACATGGTGCAGGGTTATCATTAGAGGAATTTGATAAACAAGTAGCTTCTGTTGATCGAATTTCAAATGAAGAAAGACAAGCTATGATCGATAAAGGAGAGTATTTACCATCTTATATGTGGAATGTTAATGGCTGGTTATGTGCTAAACTTGGGTTGACGGTAAAGAGCCAAACACAAAAAACAGTTCCACAGACACATTCAGAGGATATTGAGTCTTCTACTTTGGGTATGACAGTAAAAGCTGGTATGGCAACAGGAATGAGCGCTGTGGTAACAACACAGACAGAAGAAGGAATTGTAATTGAAAGTGAATGTATTGGAAAGGTGTATTCAAAAGATGATTTTGATAAGAATGAATGGACCATTATAGGGGAACCAGAGACTACAGTAGTAATTAATCGACCATCAACAGTAGAACTTACTTGTGCAACTGTTGTTAATCGAATACCAGATGTGATAAAAGCAAGAGCTGGTTATGTTCCAACGGAAGAAATGGGAGAATTAAATTATAGAATGAAAATATCATAAAAAAAAGCCTTTAAGGCTTTTTTTGGTAGCGAAGATGTGATTCGAACACATGACCCTTCGGGTATGAACCGAATGCTCTAGCCAACTGAGCTACTTCGCCATATTCATATAACGCTATTAATTATAAAGGTAGTTTGTCCATTTGTCAAGATAAAAATACAAGAAAATCAAATTTCTTGTGTATAAGTGTCAATGATG
>JAAVZN010000115.1 GCA_022791675.1 Clostridia bacterium
GAAGCTCTTGATGGTGCATTGCTAAAAGTTTCTAGATTAGCTGAACAACTTGCAAAAGAATTTACAAATCAAAATGATACCAACGATAACAAAAAGAAAAAATAAATGTTATATTATTAGTAAAAACGGAGTAAATCTATGGAAAAAACTAATAATGAAGAAATTTATAAAAGACTTGGATTAACTGAAAAATCAATCGAAGTATTGGAAGATTTAAAAGCTAGAGAAACTAGATCAACTACAAATAAAAGAGCATTTGCAAAAAGAATTGAAACTATTAACTATCTATTAGAAAATGAACAGAGTTATGGTATTTTAGGGTATATTTCTCTGTTTTTATGGGATGAGTATAAAGGTGTATTTGAAGTATTAGAAATAAATTCTGGGAAAACACTTTGCTTTACCGCTTCTAAACTACAAAATACTTTTATGTTTGATATTGAAAAAAATTTAAAGAAATTAAAAGAACACATAAAAGATGAAAAAATAAAAGATGAATAAAAAAAGCAGGGAATATTTTTTGTATAAGTTGCTAGACTGCTCAAAAAATAATTCCCCTAGAAAATCAAAAAGAGTGACTTTCTATAATTTATTATAGTACAAAAAGTCGCTCTTGTAAAGGAGTGAATTTTCATTATGGGAAAAAAGAAAAGTAAAGGAAATGGAGAAGGAACAATATATGTTAAGCAAAAAACTGGCTTATATGTTGGTCAATATGTACTAGATGGAAAAAGACATACCGTTTATCAAAAGAAGAATGAAAAAGCAGGAGATTTTAAAGCTAGATTTAATAAAATAATAACAAGTATAAATGATGGAACATATATAGGTAAAAGTTCTGAAACATTAGAAACAATTATTGAAAGACACATTGAACAAAAGAATAAAGATGGAATAACAAGTAATAATTCATATAAACGTGATAAAGAAACTCTTGAACAAATAAAAAAATGTTGTTCTAATTTTATTTATAAGCCTGTTCAAAAGGTCACTTTACATGATATTGAAAAGTCCAAAGAAGAGTTGAAGCAGTATAAGAAGTCTGGAATTGATAGAGCTTGGAGATTATTATTTAAAGGCTTTCGTATTGCTTCTTCTCCCTCAAATAGATTAATACCTTATAATATAATGGATGATGAAAACTTGAAAAAGCCAGTATCAGTAAAAATAACAGAAAAAGTAAAACCATTGACAGTTAAAGAAGAAAAAAGATTAAATGACATACTAGACAATGAAGAAAGAAATCACCCATATAGAAATATAGTTAAATTAGAACTAATTACAGCTATGAGAATTGGAGAAGTATTAGCACGTTCAAAAGATAATATAAATAAAGAAAATATGACACTACATATAGACAATACTTTAACAGAAGATGAAGAAGGCAATATAATTTTAGGAGAACATACAAAGACATATAATAAAACAACTGGAATTGATGAAGGAGTACGTAACTTTCCAATTAGTGATGAAATAAACGAAATTATAGATGAACAAACATCTAAAAAAATAACAAACATTTATGGTTTATTATTTTGGGATTATGAAAAAAATACTTTTGTAAGTCCAAAAGAAGTTAATGCATGGTTAAGAAGATTAAACGAAAAATATAAAATATCAAAAACATTACATAACCATAGATTAAGACATACTAGAATTACCAGATGGAAAGAGGCTGAAATGGATATGAAGGCAATACAATATCTTGCAGGTCATGTAGAAGGAAGCGAAATAACAGGTAAGGTCTATATTGATGTATCAGAAGACTTTGTATTTAAGCAACTAAAAAAAGCACTTTAAAATCTCTATTGCAGTACTATTGCAGTACTTTAAAAAAAAATCTAAAAAATAAAAAGAGCGTAACCCTTGTTATAAGTGAATTACGTTCTTTTTGTTTCATATTTAGTGTTTGGTGCAGATGGCCGGAATCGAACCGGCACGGTTTATTCAACCGCAGGATTTTAAGAATTTAACGAACCTCATCTTTTACCATTAGATAACATCAATTAATCTCTTTTGACAATTAACCTATTTAGCTTATCTGTAAGAGATTATAGCATAAGTATTGTTAAATATACAACAACAAACAAAAAATTTTTTTCTAAAATTTTGAATTAAGTGTTAGAACTATGTTAGAACTTTTTGATAAAATAACAGTCTAATTTACCATTGATATTAAAATATATATAAGCAAAAATCCTAGAGAGGATTTTTAAATGAAAATAAATATAAAAGGAATTTGGATTCCGTTTGAAATTTTAATAAATAAAACTTTAAGTGATAAAGAAAAATTAATATACTCAATAATACTATATTTTAGTAAAGAAAAAGATTATTGCTCTATAAGTAATAATCAATTAGCTGAACTACTTAATCTTACTACTAATCATGTTTCAAAATTAATTAGTTCACTTAATAATAAAAAATATGTAAAAGTACATTTGCAATATAAAAAAGGTTCTAAAGAAATTGAAAATAGGATAATATAACTAACAATAAATCACCCCCCATAATTCAAGATATTAAAGAATTACTTAAAACTGGTATGATGCCAGATAGCTTAAAGAAGAAAATAGATGAACTACCACCATACGAAGTTCGCCTTCAACAGGAAATAGATAAATTAAACATAAATAATAAAAAATCAAAATTGCAGAAATTACTGGATTATAGTAATTTAGGAGAAAGATTTTTTGAGAAGAACTTTGAATCATATCAAGTAAATAATAACAATGTAAAAGCATTTGAAACTGCTAAAAAGTTTATATCAAACTTTGAAATTGCAGATAAACGAGGAACTGGAATTATATTTTATGGTCCATATGGAGTTGGTAAAACACATTTAGCTTGTAGTATGCAAATGAATTAATAAAAATGCAAAAATCTGTTATATTTGGATCTACAATTAAACTATTTGGAATTATAAAGAAAAGCTATAATAATGAAATTGAAGAAAACGAGTCAAAAATAATTTCAAGGTTTATAAATTGTGATGTTTTAATAATCGATGATTTAGGAAAAGAAAAACCTAGCGAATGGGTGTTAGAAAAATTATACTATATCATTAATGAGAGATATGAGCATAACAAACCAATTATAATTACTACTAATTTTAGCGAAAATCAACTTATAGACATTTTCTCAGTTGGAAAGAATAAATCTTCGATTAAAGCAATTATGAGCAGATTAAATGAAATATGTTTGACTGTTAAAATTTTTGATAATGATTATAGGTATAAGATATAATATTTTCAACAAACAAATAGCCTTTAGGCTAAATCTAAAGGTTATTTGTAATCAACTTGACTGTTTTTCAAGTCTAAATATCTTCTAAAAAAATTATAAATTAAATTTATTTAAAAATCAACAATTTTTGTAAATTTATGGTATAATGCAATTGTGCAGAAACTTTCTGCACAATTAAAAAAAGAAGGTGAATTAATGTTAGAAGTTGATAAAAATCAATATAAAGAGATTTTTGAAAATATAAAAAATGAAATTTTAAAATCTCAATATAAA
>JAAVZN010000062.1 GCA_022791675.1 Clostridia bacterium
ATTCCTGAATGTGGTGGTGGGTTTTCTCCTGCTCCTGAATGTGGTGGTGGATTTTCTCCTATTCCTGAATGTGGTGGTGGGTTTTCTCCTGCTCCTGAATGTGGTGGTGGATTTTCTCCTATTCCTGAATGTGGTGGTGGATTTTCTCCTGCTGGTCCTTCCTTTATCCATTGTTGCCATTCTTGTTCTTCTTCTTTTCTTCTTTGTTCTTCCTCTTGTCTTTCTTTTTGTATTCTTTCTACTGTTTCTTTTAAACTAACTTTTACATTTTCTTCATATCTTTGTTCTTCTCTCTTCTCTCTGCCTTCTACCATATCATTTAATAAACTGCTTTGTTCTAACAAAACCATTAAATTAGCTTGATTAAAATTAGCTTCCACTAATTTGTCTAAATGATCAAGTGCCATATAAGCTTCTTTTGGAGTTTTATTGTCTAAGTTTTCTAACAATTGAATATCTGGTTCTATTTCAGTTAAGCGATTCTTATTAATCAAATATCTTTCTTTTGCTCTTCTAATTTCTTTTCCGAATCTGATTTCTGTTCAAATTCTTCTCTTGTAACATTATTTAATTCAAGTTCTTTATTGATTTGCTCTCTTTCTGCTTTTAGTTTTCCTAGATCTTTGTCTTTTAAATCTACATTTCTATTTTCATCAATATTGCGCTTTTTATCAGCTAACTCTTTTCTGATTTCATCTTTTTTTAATTGGATCAAACCTTTAAGTTCTGTATCCTTTTTCATTCTTTCGTTATTAACTTCTATAAATTGCTGTTCCTTTTCATCAACTTTTGCTTTGGCATCTTGATAAAATCCACTACTTGGATCCGTAATTTCACCTAATTCCTTTTGTCGTTTTTCTTTTTCTTCCTTAACCTTATCGCTCTTAGCAGTTAATTCTTTCAATTTAAGTTCTTCTTTTTTTATGTTTAAAATTTCTTCTTCAATCTTTTTCCACATTTCTTCCATAAAATGCTCCTTTCTAACAAAAAAATAAATTTTGCAATAATACTCTATTAAATATTATAACATTTTTTATCTAACAATTCAATAGATTTACATAATTTTAATAAATTTGTCATACTTTGGTAATAATTGTAATAATTTCTAAAAGCAAAAAAATGAACCATTCTTTTCAATAATCGCTCATTTTTCTATAAACTATCCCTGATAAAACATATCTATTTTATCCTATATTCTCTTAAAGATTGCTCCAAAGTCTCTAAACTTCTTTTGGCAAAATGTAAATATCTTTCTTTTTTATCTTTGATTTTCTTTCCTTCTAATTCTGGTAATATACCAAAATTAGCATTCATTGGTTGGAACTTATCATTTGGAGTTGAAATATATTTTGCTAAAGCCCCTATTACGGTATATTCTGAAAAGTGATGTTTTTTGACCCCGTCCCAAAAAACAGCATTTAGGCCTGCTACTAATCCAGAGGATATGGATTCTACATAGCCTTCTACTCCTGTTATTTGTCCTGCAAAGTATAAGTTTGGTATGGTTTTTAGTTGATAATTTGGATTTAATAATTTGCTTGAATTGATGTATGTGTTTCGGTGCATAACTCCATACTTGATAAATTCTGCTTGTTCTAATCCAGGAATTTTGCTAAAAATTCGTTTTTGTTCTCCATATTTTAGGTTTGTTTGAAATCCTACCATGTTATAGAGTCTTGCTTGCTTGTCATCTTGCCTTAGCTGGACAACTGCATAAGGTCTTTTCGCTGTTCGAGGATCATCAAATCCTACTGGTTTAAGTGGTCCAAATCGTAAGGTATCCATTCCTCTTTTTGCCATAATTTCAATTGGCATACACCCTTCAAAGATTTCTCTTTTTTCGAAGTCGTGCAACGTTACGACTTCAGCTTCTACTAATTCTCTCCAAAATTTTTCATATTCGTCTTGGTTCATTGGTAAATTGATGTAACTTTGTTCACTTCTATCTTGCTTTTCTAGTCTTTGTTTCCATTGGTTCTCACTTTCTTCTTTCTTCTTTTCCTGCTGGTATCGATCACCATAGAACGCAATGTCAAAGTTAATACTATCTTTTTCAATGATTGGTGCTGCTGCATCATAAAAATATAATTTGTCTTGTCCTGTTAACTCTTGAATTTGTTTCGCAAGCTTTTCAGAAGTTAATGGTCCTGTTGCTATAATAACAATTCCTTCTTGTAGCATTTCCTTGAGATTAGTTACTTCTTCGTTAATTACTTCAATGTATGGATTTTTTTTTATTTCTTCTGTCACTCTCCTAGCAAAAGCTTCTCGATCTACTGCTAATGCTTGTCCTGCTGGTACTTTTGTTTCATCTGCTATTCGAATTAGCAAAGAATCTAGTTTTCTTAATTCTTCTTTTAACAAACCACACGCATTGGTTAATAAATTAGATTTAAATGAGTTGCTACATACAATTTCTGCCAAGTCTTCATTTGCATGGGCTGGCGAATATTTTTTAGGCTTCATTTCATATAATTTTACATTTATTTTGTGTTTTGCTATTTGATAAGAGGCTTCACAACCAGCTAATCCTCCCCCTATTACTGTAATGGTATCTTTCATTTTTTCTCCTTCTCGTTTATCACGTTTCTCCTATTTAATCCATAAAAAATAAAACTTTTCATTTTTTTTGTCGATATTTTCTTAAATTTTTCATTTTTTATTCATTGTTTTTTATAAGCGAGCAAAAATACTTGCTCGCTTGTTTGTTTTTCCTCAATCATGTTTTTTTTTCACATGATTGATTTCCCACTGTGCAAGACGTCTTGCATGCCGACTGACATGACGTCTGGCACTCTCCACATCCACCTTTTTTCACAGTCGCTTTTAAAACAACCGTATTTAACGTTTTGATGTGTTTCATGTCTTCTTTCCTCCTTTTTTGGAAAGGCGACAGAATTCATTTCATTCTGTCTGGGTTTCTATTGTTATCTACACAATTATATCATACTTTTTTCAAGCTTGCAAAATTGTTAAAAATCAAGAAAAGAGATTCATAATTTCTTCTTTTGATAACTTGCTTACAAAAGATGTTTTTGTACTTAACATCGTATCCACCAATTCTGCCTTTTTTTGTTGCAACTCATAGATTTTTTCTTCAATCGAATTCTTCGTAATTAATTTATAGACTTGCACATTATTTTTCTGCCCAATTCGATACGCTCTGTCAGTTGCTTGATTTTCTGTTGATAAATTCCACCATGGATCGTAATGAATTACCATGTCTGCACCAGTTAAATTTAATCCCGTTCCTCCTGCTTTTAAGGAAATCAAAAACACTTTCACTTCTGGATTTTCATTAAACTCATCGACTAATTTCATTCTTTCTTCTACTTTCGTACTTCCTGTTAGTTTGAAATATTTTATGCCTAATTGTTTCAACTCTTTTTCAATCATTTCAAACATAGAAGTATAGCCTGAAAACAAAAGCATTTTATGTCCAGCATTACTAGCCTCTTCTATGATTTCCATACATTGATCTAGCTTACTACTTCCTTCTTGATAATCTTCAATAAATAAGCTAGGGTGACAACAGATTTGTCTTAATCTTGTCAAAACTGCTAAAATTTGCATCTGACTTTTTTCATATCCATTTAATTCAATTTCTTCTGCCAGCTCTTCTTTGGCTTGTGCTAAATAATTTAAGTAAATATTTTTTTGCTCTTCTCCCATCTCGTTATGTAGTACTGTAATTGTTTTATCTGGAAGTTCTGTCAATACCTCTTTTTTATTTCTTCTTAAAATAAATGGTTCAATTAACATTTTTAATTTTTCCATTGCCTCTGTGCTTTCTTCTTTTACAATCGGTAATTCATACATACTTTTGAAAGTACGATAAGAAAACAAGTATCCTGGCATGATAAAATCAAAAATTGACCATAATTCTGCTAATGAATTTTCAATTGGTGTTCCTGTTAAAGCATATCTTGTATCTGCTTTTATTTTTTTGATGGCTTTTGCATTTTGTGTATTGCTATTTTTCAGGTATTGTGCTTCATCTGCTATAATATAACGGAATGTATAATTTTTTTCTTCGTATAATGCAATATCTCTTTTTAATAAATCGTATGATGTAATAACTAAATCATATTGTTCTATTTTCTCAATTTGCCTTTTTCTTTCTGCCAAAGTTCCTCGAATAACTAATGTTTTCAATTCACCTGCAAATTTCTTTGCTTCATTTTGCCAATTTAAAGTTAAAGAACTTGGCGAAACCACCAAACTTGCTCGTTTGTTATTACAACAGATAAATGATTCTTGGTTGGTTATGATATTTTCTGGTTCTATTTGGTTTTCATTTTGCACATAATCTACAATAACCGATAACATTTGAATGGTCTTTCCGAAGCCCCATGTCATCTGCCAGAATACCACCAAAACGATACGTATCTAAAATTTTTAACCATGTAAATCCTGTTTTTTGATAATATCTTAAAATGGATTCTAAGTTTCTTGGTACTTTGATTTCCTCTTCTAATTGTTCTTTCTTTAATCCATTTACAACTTTCTTATATTCTTTATTTTTAACAATTTCTGTTCCTTTGATTCCTTTTAGTAGTTGCTCTAAATATAGACTTCGATTCACAGGAAGTTTGATTTCTCCTTTTTCAATCGCTTTATAGTCAATATCCATTCCAGTTACTAATTTGTCTAAAAATTCAATTTGCTTGTTTTCTTCTAAATTAATAAAGCTTCCATCTTTTAGTCTATGATATTTTTTCTTCAGTGCATATTTTGCCATCACTTCTTCTAGTTCTTTGCTATCTATATCTAGATTTTTTAAATCAATTTCCAATAAATTATTTTCTACTTTTACTCCCAAACTTTCGATTTTCGGTTGTCTTATTTGTTTGGTTTTAAACTTTTCGGTCACTAACACATCAAATTTTTGCATATAACAATTAATGTCTTGTGTTAAAAATTCATAGATCTTATCATTATCTGGTAAAATAAATCTTATATTTTTGCTTTCAAACATAAAACCTGTTTTGTGAAATAGGTTAAAAGCCTTTGCTTCTTGTATCATGTTACGTGGAAAGTCTGTTTTTTGCTTTTCATTTAATGGATTAAATTCATTTTCTCCATATTGAAATTTCACTTCTGCTGTTAAAAAGTCATTTTTATCAAAGTCTAAATATACTTTTACTTCCAATTCTTTTGGTCGATATTTTTCGATTTCTTCTTCTTCCATATTTTCGATCACAATTGCCTCTTTTACTTTTGGAATTATGATGGAAAATAGCTGACTTAATTCTTTTTTTCCTAATAATACTTCTGTCATATAATTCTTTCTAAATAATTCTAATAATTTTAGATTCGTATTTTGAAATTCTTTATTACAACGATATAGTTTTTTATTGGTTAAAATATATTTATAATTTTTTCCTTTTAAAATGGTAACATTAAATATTTCTACACTTGGTATAATTACATATTGCTCATCATTCATTTTTTTTAATCGGAATTCTATTTTGGGTTGTTCTTCTGTTAATTCAATTTCCTCTGTATTATAATCACGTTGAAATGCTACTTTTTTCCCTTTTAAGACATCAAATAAATCATCGATTCCACTATTTCCTAATATAATACTTGTATCACTCAATGCTTTTCCATAGTATCGATAGTTACTATTCGAATTAGAATTAGCATATTTGATAATTTCTGAATATTGCAATACAAAATTCAATAATGGTTTGCTTTCTTCCTCAAACATTTGCTCTGTATGTACAAACTGAAGTTTTTCTCCATATTTGTAACATTCTTTTTCTAACATTCTAGTATAGAATTCTGATAAGTCTTTTATTTTATACATTTTTTTGTTTCCGATTTTAAATTCTACTTTCATATCTCCTGAAAACTTATCATATATGATTTTTGGTTCTAGTTTTATTGTTCCTTTATTTTTTAAGATTGCTTTTTCTTCGTGATCAATTTCTTCCATTTCCTCATTATAAAAAGTATTTACAATTTGTTTAAAGTTTCGGTATTGGTTATTCGAATATCTTTCTTGTTTGGTTTCTTTTTCTGGCATTTTTACGTCTTCTGCAAAAGTCATAACTGTTGCTAGTGTATGTTTACAAACTCCATAGTGATTATAGTAATCCTGACAAGTACAAGTGATATCTTCTACTTCGCCATCTTTTATGGATAAATACGTTTTATATGGTTCACTTCCTACTACAATCGCACTAATTTCAAAGTTTTTGTTGTTTTGATATTCTGTGTTAATTATTTCTACTCTTCCGTAATTTTTTATAAGCTCGAGCTTTTTGTTCTCTTTGTTCTCCTGCATCTTTGCACAAATTTTCTATAATTTTATGGTTTATTAACATCTCTTTTCTCCTTTTCTCGGCTTTCTATTATATCCTATTTTTTATGAAATTGCAACTGTCATAATAACCTTAAAAAACGTCCAAATGGACGTTTTTCATTGAACTTTTATTTTATTTTTTTAATGTTGTTGTTGATGTTTTACAACCATTAAACATATTCGTGTTCGTTGGTGCTACTTTCCAATTAGCTCCTACATAAATTGTTGCAAGGTTACTGCAACCTTCGAACATCGCATACATATTTTCTACTTTATTGGTATCAAAACTAGACAAATCCAATGATGTTAAATGACTACAATGATAAAACATGGTTCTCATTCTCTCAACATGACTCGTATTGAAATTTGATACCTCTAGATTTTGTAAATTTTCACATAAAGAAAACATGTCACTCATATTCTTAACATTACTTGTATCAAAATTAGATAAATCCAATGTTGTTAGATTTGAACACGCCTGAAACATTTGATTCATATCTGTTACTTTTGTTGTATTAAAACTGGATAAATCTAATTTTGTTAATTTGTTACACCCCATAAACATTCCAGCCATATTGGTTACATTTTCCGTTCTAAAACCATCTAATCTTAATTCTGTCAAATTAGTAAGTTGGTAAAACATCTTATACATACTCGTTACATTTGCCGTATTAAAATTCGATAAATCTAATATCACTAAGCTACTACAGTCTCTAAACATTTCGCTCATATCGGTTATTTTTTCAGCATTAAAATTAGATAAGTTTAAATTTTCTAAACTTTCACACCCTTCATATATCTGTTTTACAGTTGTTAGATTTTTTGTATCCATATTGGATAAATCTAGAGTTTTTAAATTGTTACAACCTGCAAATGTTCGTTGCATAGTGGTTACATTTCTTGCATCAAAGTTTGATAATTCTAAAACTTCTATACTACTACACCCCTCAAATGTTTGTTGCATGGTTGTTACATTTTCTATGTTAAAGTTTGATAGATCTAATTTTATTAATGCTGTACATTTAAAAAACATAGTGGCCATATTGGTAACATTTTTGGTATCAAAATTGGATACATTTATTTGTGTTAGTTTGGAACAATTAGCAAACATCGAACGCATTGTAGTTACATTGCTGGTATCAAAATGGGATACGTCAAGTTCTGTTAAA
>JAAVZN010000063.1 GCA_022791675.1 Clostridia bacterium
ATATCAAAAATTAAACTTAAAAAGAGTTTATTATTCTGCTTACATTAGTATTAATCATGACAAAAACCTTCCTACCCTAGAAACTCCTCCACTACTTCGTGAAAACAGACTTTATCAAGCCGATTGGCTCCTTCGTTACTATGGCTTTCAAGCAGATGAATTATTAAGTGAATCTCAACCTAATTTTAACCATCTATTGGATCCAAAATGTGACTGGGCTTTGCGAAATTTACATCAATTTCCTGTTGAGATTAACACTGCTAATTACTTTACGCTTCTTCGTATCCCAGGAATTGGAGTTATTTCAGCCAAAAAAATCATATCAGCCAGACGTGAATTTCTACTTGATTTTGAAGCCTTAAAAAAACTTGGCGTCGTCCTAAAAAGAGCGCAATATTTTATTACTTGTAAAGGAAAATATTTCAACAAAGTTTATCAATTTAACCAAAAATTTATCGAAACGAATTTAATTTTGCAAGAACGAAATATTGTTTCAACTCCACAATATCAACAATTATCACTTTTTGATAAAATACCACCTACAAAGGAGGATAAAATAAAATGTCTAACTGGAAGCCTATAAACAAGACTTATTTATATGATGGTACTTTAGAAGGCTTTTTAAGCCTTGTATTTGATTGTTTTGTTAGTCAATCTCTTCCACATAAAATAGAAGTAGAAAATAACTATCTTTCCAATTTTTTAGAACAACCTCTTATCCTAAAAACAGATTCTCAAAAAGCGAAACAAGTTTTGGCAGGAATTGAAAAAAATATCGGCTATACTACTTTATATAATATCTATTATGCTTTTCTTTCAAACGAAAAAGAGAAAGAAATCGATTTATTAAAATACATGATTGATGGTTTTAAATTTGGACCCAAAATTAATCATCGACTTACCATTTCTCATGTTTCAAAAGTTATGAATCGAAAGAAAAGAAGTTTCGGAGAATGTCATAGATTAAAGGGCTTACTACGTTTTCAAGAATTAAACAATCAATTATACTATGCTTCGATTCACCCAGATAATAATATTTTAGAACCTCTAGGGCATCATTTTATAGCTCGTTTTCCTAGCCAAAATTTTGTGATACATGATAAAAATAGAGACATCTGTTTTTTATATAATGGTAATGAATATCAAATTGTTGATAGTACCAATTTAAAAATTCCTAATATTTCTGAAGAAGAACAGAAATATCAGGAATTATGGAAGTTGTTTTATCAAACAATTTCTATTCATGAGCGAAAAAATCCAAGATGTCAAATGCAATTTATGCCTAAAAAATATTGGAAAGATTTAATCGAAGAACCTTAAAATTTCTTTTCTTCTTCGATTAAATCAATTAAGGTTTCTCCGACTCCTGCCTCTACTTTAATGATAGCAGTTCCATTTCCTATGATCTGGTGATCGGTAACTTTTTGTCCATTTACTTTAAAACTACCTAATCCTGTATGTGCTTTTACTTGGTAATCTGCTGGCGATCCAATTAATTTTAGCTCTACCTTTCCCATACCACAATTAATATCTGCCGTTTTACTAATTTTTCCTTTAAAAACTAATTCTCCAATGCCTCCTTGTAATTTTAAATCTTTAATGTGACTATTCTCAATCCTTGCTTCTCCAGCTCCTGCTTCGATTTTAACAGTTTCTGCTATCAATTGTTCTATTTTATATTTGCCCACTCCCATTCTTAAATTTATTTTATCTGCTTTTAAATAATCAATGGTTGTCTCATTTACCCCTGTTTTGATCTCTATTTCTTCCAAATCCATATTTTCTGGTACATAAATAGTAACTTGTGGTGTAACATTTGTTAAATTCCACCAATTCCTGTTCAATTTTTTGTCTTTTATAGTTAATTCTTTTCCTTGCACTTTGCATTCAAAATCCTCTGAAACATCAGAAACGTCAACTTTTAAGGTATCTCCTTTTTGAACCATTAATTTGCACACACTTAAATCAATGTCTAAACTTGCAATGTTAGAATATTCTTTCTCCCATTTCGTCATCATCGCAGTATCTGTGTTGTTATCAAATATTCCCATTCCTACTGAAATTCCAAAAATGGCTGTAATACTAAAAAGAATCATTCCCATTATCATAAGGCATAAATAAATTGCAAAAACAATCGCTCCATATTTAATTATTTTCTGAAATGATGTCATTTTATTTCAACACCTCCAAACATAGCTACTCCATTAATATAGATGGTTGGTAAACTTTCATTGTAAACGGTTTTTATTTTATTATCAACTCCTCCAAATATTGGTGTTGCTTTTACTTTAATATTAACACCTGTTGGAACTTTAATATCAATTCCTCCAAAAATAGCACTTGCATTAATTACCTGATCTTTTTTGATCACTGCATTTGAAATATCTAACTCAACACTACCAAACACAGCATCTAAATTAGCTCCATTAAATTCTTGTCCCGATAAATCTACTTTTTGTTCTCCGAATGTTGCACAATATCCTTCTAAATTTCCTTTTTCACGATTTAATGTTCTAATTTTTTCAGTAATTTTTTTATTAAATGTATCTTTGAATAGAATACTTATTCCTATCATGACTAAAATAAATGGAAAAATTAATTTTCCTACCACACGAAATGACAATATGTTTTGTGCACATAATAGTAATACAATTCCAATACATAGCCAAATAAAGCTCCACATCTTATTGTTGCTTCTAATTAATTCAATAAAACTTGGGATAATGATAAATAATGTCCACCACCCAGAAAAGAAAATATTAATATTGGTAATCCCCATTGCGTTTAATCCAAAGATAACTCCTAATAAGATTAGTACTATCCCCCATAACATGTTTCCAAATTTTTTCATTTTAAATTTCTTCCTTTCTTTCTATTATTTTTTCTACTTCTTGAAAAGTAGCTTCTTCATCTGTTAATACAATATCATATTTTTCCTGATAAAACTTCAAATTTTCTTCTATTTTATCATTTAAAAATGCAATTGTTATTGTATTTTCTAACTGTTGTTTGCTTATCATTTGTATGTCTTCGATTATGTCTCCACAAAGAATTGTATATTGTTTTTGTAAGATCGTTTCTTGTAAAGTAGTAGGCAGTTTTCCTTCTACCTTTTTGTTCATAGAGTGAATGATTGGTTGATTGAATTTTTGCATATTATCGTCTTTGAATTCAATAAAATTACTAATGATATACAGATTATCATAATAGCATTCTTCTTTTTTTAAAAATTCCTCGATTACATTTCCAATTCCTGCTGATAAGATAATAACAGGTATCTTTTGTTGTTTTAATTTTTCTAAAAATTCTTTTGTTCCTTCTCGTAATTGTAGTTTATTTTTTTGTAAAGCTTGTTTTAGTTTGCTATTGGTTAATTGATATTGGTATAATAAGTCCATACTTTTTTGGTACCATTCTATCATATATTGTTCTTTTTTCTTAAGTTCTATGGTATAGTCTAATTCGATTGGTGAGTATTTGGCATTTAATGCTTCGATTTCTTTTTTACATTTTTCTCCATAGATATCAAAATCTATGATTGCTAGCCATGAGTCAAAACTGTTTTTACTGGTCATGGTTTTATCAAAATCAAGTATAACATAATAGTTATTACTCGTAAGTTTTATCTTTTCTGTTTTGTTTGTATTATTGTATTTCATTTTTCACCTCTTGCTTTATTTTACTATATTCTTTTAATCTTTACAATAGTATTTTGATTTCTATTTCATTTTAAGTAAAACTTGTTTTCCATAATAACAATCCACGAGTAAACCCGTGGATTGTATCAAATCATTTTTTTCCTTTTTTCTTCTTTTGTAATGCAAGACCTCCTCTCCTAGGTGCCTCCAAAGCATTTTTTTCTAACTTTGGACAAACAAGTGAAAATAAATTCGGAGAAATCTCGCGCAACCGTTTTCTTAAATCATTATGAACGGTTGTCTTAGAGACTCCAATTTTTTTGGCAGTTGCCCGAACCGTTGTTTCGTTATTGATATAATATCTAGCAATATCAATAACTCTTTTTCTGATTTCGTCTTTTTTCATTTAGGTGCCTCCCCTTTCTAAAATAAAATTAAATCTGTTACATTATATACTGATAAAAGAAATATTACAAGAAGTTTACAATAAATTTCGAAAAATTTGAATCTTCTTTGTTTTATCTCTCGATTCAAAATCAAAGTTTAAATTTTAACGAAACTAGTAAAAAATATAAAATTTATGATATAATGATGTTAAATTAATGTAAAATTGAAAGGAAGCAATATTATGAAAAACTTTTTTATCTTATGTGCTATGAAAATCTTACATCTTGGACTAAAAATTGCTGGTAAAAATCGGAGGAAACTTTTTAGGAAAAATAGCTTATGACTGGAATCCAAATATATTTCGAGCTTTCCAAATCAACTGCCCTATCATCGCAGTTACTGCAACCAATGGAAAAACTATGACAAATAATGCAATTGGTCACGTTTTCCAAACGGCTGGAAAAAAAATTATTAGCAATCAAGAAGGAAACAACATGGAAACAGGAATTTTATCTACTTTATTAAAAAACTGTTCTCTTACAGGAAAAATCAAAGCAGATTACTTAATCTTTGAAGTAGACGAAGGTTATGTTCCAGTTATTTTCAAGGACTTAAAACTAGATACCCTAATAGTTCTTGACTTCTTTCGTGATCAATTGGATCGAAATGGTGAAGTAGAATCTTTAATTTTACGAATCCAAGAATTTTTAAAAACCTATACAGGAAATCTAATTTTAAACAATGACGATCCCAATGTAGCAAGACTAGGACAAGCTAATCCAGATAATCACAATGTCTATTATTTTAGTGTTGACAAATACGACTATGCTACTACTGATATGAAAGAAGCTGGCGAAGGAAAATTTTGCCCATTTTGTAACACTCGCATTGAATACGAATACTATCAATATTCACACATTGGAAAATTTAAGTGTCCAAACTGCAACTATGGAGACAATGAAATTTATCAACTAGCCACAAACATAGATTTAAAAAACAAAACTTTTACCATCGATCACACCACTTATCAAATTAAGTTTAACAGCATCTATAACATTTACAATTTTGTAGCAGTCGTTACCTGTAGTCGCTTATATGAATTAGATATCCAAATAATTCAAAAAGCACTCTCAACCTTTGTTTTAAATAATGGTCGATTAGAGGATCTTACCATACAAAATATTCCAACCATTATAAACTTAGCCAAAAACCCAACAGGAGCCAATGTCAGTTTACGAATTCTAAACGAAGACGAAAGGGAAAAAGAATTGCTTTTTGTTTTAAATGACAATCTGGCTGATGGTCGTGACGTGTCTTGGATCTGGGACATCAATTTTGAGGAACTAAACCAAGTGACAAGAATTATCACTTCAGGTACTCGTGCTTATGATATGGCAATTCGCATTAAAACCGCTGGCTATCCGATCGAAAAAATCGAACCCTATTTAGATTTACATGAAGCTGTAGAAAATTTTTATAAAACCCCTACCAAAAAATATGTAATTGCTAATTATACTTCTTTGCAACCTACTAGAAATGAAATTTTAAGATTAAACAAAAATTAGAAAGAAAAAGGAATGGAATGAAAATGAAAGAATTAAAAATACTATATCTGTATCCAGACATATTAGAATTATATGGAGACTATGGAAATATCCAAGTATTGCGTTATCGCTTAGAACAACGTGGTTTCCAAGCAATCATAGAGCCCTATTCTATTGGTGATACGCCACCAGATTTTAAAAGCTATGACTTAATTTTTGCTGGCGGTGGTGCGGATCAAGAACAAGGAATCTTAGCCCAAGATTTAATCCAATACAAAGATGCTATCCAAGAAGCTATCAAAAATGGTGTGTTTTTCTTACTCATTTGTGGAGCCTATCAACTATTTGGTCAATACTACAAAGGAGTAGAAGGAGAAAAAATCCCTGGCTTGGAAATTTTTGATTATTATACAGAAGCCATTTCTGATCGAAAAAAAAGATGTATTGGTAATATCATAATAGAAGTCAACCTAAATGGTAAAATGACAAAAGTAATCGGATTTGAAAACCATGGTGGACAAACTTTTAATAGTAATACTCCCTTTGGAACTGTTTTATCTGGAAATGGTAATAAATTTGGTGACACACAAGAAGGATTTTTCTTAAATAATGTCATTGCAACCTATTTGCATGGTCCTTTACTTGCTAAAAATCCTGAACTATCTGACTACATCATACAATATTGTTTAAACCGAAAATATCAAGAAAATATTACTTTAGCTCCATTAAATGACGATTTTGAAAATAAATGTCGACAACAATTATTATAAAATGTATGGTTGGAGATGGTGCGGTTGGGGACGGTTCTTTTTGCAAAAAATGTGCAAAAAGAACCGTCCCCAACCGCACCATCTCCAACAACGCCTACTATAAGTGCATAACTCGTTGTTTTATTTCTTTTGTTTTTCCTACATTCCAAAAGTTTTCTCCTAAATAACCACATGTTCTTCTCACTACTGTCATTTTGTTATGGTCTTTATTTCCACAATTTGGACATTCCCATTCATTTTCTTTATTAATCGTAATTTCTCCATCAAATCCACATTCATGGCAAAAATCTGATTTGGTATTAAATTCTGCATATTGAATATTTTCATAAATAAATTTTACTACTGATTCCAATGCTTCAATATTTTTTCCCATATTTGGTATTTCTATATAAGAAATGGATCCACCTGAAGATATTTTTTGAAATTCACTTTCAAATGTTAATTTGTCAAAAGCATCAATTTTTTCCCTTACATCAACATGATAAGAATTGGTATAATATCCTTTATCTGTTATATCTTTAATGGTTCCAAATTTTTCTTTATCAATTCTAGCAAATTTGTAACACAAACTTTCTGCAGGTGTTCCATACAAAGCAAACCCTATATTGGTTTCTTTTTTCCAGCTATCTGTTTTTTCTCTTAAATGTTTCATTAATCTCTTTGCAAATTCATGTCCTTTTTCTGATGTTTGTGATTCTCCTGTCATTAGTTTGGTTACTTCATATAATCCTATATATCCTAAAGAAATAGTTGAATATCCACCAAATAGTAATGAATCAATGGTTTCTCCTTTTTTTAAACGTGCTATTGCGCCATATTGCCAATGGATTGGACTAATGTCTGATTTAGTTCCTAATAAAGCATAATGTCTACACATTAAAGCTTCCTTACATAGTTCTAATCGTTCATCTAATTCTTTCCAAAACTTTTCTTCATTTCCTTCTGCTACAATTCCTACTTGTGGTAAATTTATGCTTACCACTCCTTGATTGAATCTTCCCTCAAATTGTGCTTTTCCATTTTCATCTTTCCAAGGCGACAAGAAACTTCTACACCCCATTGGACTAAACACATTTCCTTCATAATTTTCACGCATTTTTTTGGCTGAAATATAATCAGGATACATTCTTTTACTAGAACATTTAACTGCTAATTTTGTTAAATAATCATATTCTCCACCTGTTAGGTTATTAAACTCATCTAATACATATACCAATTTTGGAAAGGCTGGCGTTACATATACACCTTTATCATTTTTAATTCCTTGTTCTCTTTGCCTTAAAACTTCTTCAATGATCATTGCATTTTCTTTGATGTATGGATCTTCTTTTTCTAAGTGTAAAAATAATGTTACAAATGGTGATTGTCCATTTGTTGTCATTAAGGTATTGATTTGATATTGAATGGTTTGCACTCCTGCTTTTAATTCTGCTTTCAATCTATCTTCTACAATGCATTCTATGAATTCTTCTGAAACTTTTCCTTGGTATTTTTCCTGCATTTCATTTTTAAACTTATCATAACTTTTTCTTAAATATTTTCCTAAATGAATTAAATCAACTGATTGTCCTCCATATTGATTACTTGCTACTGCTGCAATTATTTGAGTCGTTATGGTACAAGCTACTTGAAAACTTTTTGGTGTTTCAATTAATTTTCCATTCATAACAGTACCTTTATCTAACATGTCTTTAATATTAATTAAACAACAGTTAAAAATCGGTTGTACAAAATAATCTGCATCATGAAAATGTAAAACACCATCTTCATCTGCTTTTACGATTTTCTCTGGTAATAGCAATCTTTTGGTTAAATCTCTTGAAACTTCACCTGCAATATAGTCTCTTTGGGTAGAAGCTAACATTGTATTTTTATTTGAATTTTCTTCTGCCAACTCTTTATTTTCATTTCGAATTAATCCTAGTATCGATTCATCTGTTGTATTTTGTTTTCTTACTAATGCTCTGGTATAACGATAAACAATATATTTTTTAGATAATTCGTATTTCCCAATTTCCATTAATTGTTGTTCAATAATATCTTGAATATCTTCTACTAACATTCTTTTTTTGCCAAGTTCTTCAATATGTTGAATTACATCTCTGATTTCTTCTTTGGTTGCTCTTTCTTTTTGTCTTACCTCTTTATTGGCTTTTTCAATTGCTACCTTTATCTTTTCTCTATCATAGTCTACTGCTCTTCCATCTCTTTTAATGATTTTCATTTTTTCCTTCCCTTCTTAGGTATTTTTCCTATCATTTTTATAGGTTTTATTATATCGTAAGATTTTTGTTTTTCTGTTGTAAAAGCAACAAATTATTTGCAATCAAATTCAATTGTGCTTATCGCAATATTTTGTCGAAATATTACATTTCTATTACAAATTGTTTTACTTTTTATCTTTCAAATGTTGCATTTGCAACTTTTTTATTGTATAATAATCATCAGTTAGCGATAAAAAATAACTAGAAATTATCTTATTTTTTATCTGAATGAAAGGAATCAATAAATGGACATTCATTTTAATATGGAAGAATTTATTAATCATTTTGAAAATAGTTGTCATAGAGTACAAAAAAAGTCTTTTTCTAAAAATCAAGTCATCACTAGTTACATCAAAAAAAGAAATCAATTTTGTATTTTAATGGAAGGAAATGCAGATTTAGTTCGTTATGATTTAAATGGTAATCGAACTATTGTTGAACATTTTTCTAAAAATGACGTTTTTGGTGAGGTGTTTTATATCATAACTACCAATAATGAATTACTTGTAGAAGCACGAGAAAAATGTGAAGTTCTTTTCTATGGATATAACGATCTTCGTAGTAAATGTAGAAACAACTGTAAATTCCATCAAAAATTATCAGAAGATTTGCCAGAACTAATTTTAAGTAAAGTTACTGACTTAAATATGCGAATTGAATTACTTACCAAAAGATCTACTCGAGATAAGCTAATTGGTTATTTTACTATGTTATCGACCAGAACTTTAAGCAAAAGCTTTTCTCTTCCCTTTTCTTTAACTGATCTTGCTGACTATCTAAGTGTGGATCGAAGTGCTATGATGAGGGAACTAAAACTTTTAAAAGAAGAAGGTTTTATTGAAAAAATGGGAAATAAAATTACTTTGCTATATAAATAATAAGGTGCAAAAAGAACCGTCCCCAATTGCACACAAAAATACAAAAGCCGACAGTATAAAACTGCCGACTTTTTAAATGTATAAAAAGATATTTTCTATTTAGTTATTTTCTGTTGATAAAGTGTTTTGATCTTTTGAACTACTTGTTTCTCCTGTTGTATTTTCATCTACATCATTTTTGTTTCCTTCTGATGTGTTATTTCCGTCTGTTCCTTGATTTCCACTATTGTTTGCATCAGAAGAATTATTTTCATTATCTTCATTTTCTTCTTTTTGCTCTTCTTCTTTTCCGTCTAATGCTTGATCATTATCTTCTTCAGCATCTGCTTGTTGGTTACTATTGTTAGTTTCTTGAACTGGATCAACTTTTTCTGTTTCTTCTGGTTCTTTCATTTCTTCTACAACTGGTGCTATTTCTGAATTATCTTGACTCGTAGTTTTGGTTGTTACATCATTGTCAACTTTAACTTCAATATCTGTTGTTACACGGCTAACTGTTTTTCCGTCTGCTGAAATTTTGTCATAAGTTAATGTTAGTCCTTTTAACAACTCAGCTACATTATTTTCATATTCTATTGCAATTCCTATTGCATCAATTGGATTGCTAGTATTGGTTGATAATGTATAAGTATTTCCACTTTTTACAAATCCTTCTAATGCAATGGCATTTTTGTCTCCTTTTTTATTGATCACAATTTCTCCATTAACTCCTGTATCTGTACCAGTTTTTACATTTTTGATATCATCAGTTGTTAATTTTAAAGGTTGGTTATTTTCGTCTTTTAATTCAATTGGTAGTATGGTATAGAATAATCCATCATCTTCTACTACTGTTACATCTGTACGACTTGGCATACTAGTAAATAAATCTAATGTTATTTGACCAGCTGATAATTCTCTTCCATTTACAAATAGTCTTTCTACTGCTGGTGAAAGTGATACTATAACATTTTTAGTATAATTGTCTATTCCATAGCTTGTATTATCTACTGTAATTGTTACACTTCCTTCTGAAGCACTATAAATTGTTTCTGCTTCTACAAAAAGTGAATCAATTGGATTACTGTTAGTTGGTGTTGTTTGTCCTACACCAAAAATTGGTTTTCCTCCATTTGCCGTATTATCATATAAGTCTATTTCTTTTATACTTCCTGTTTTTGCTATTGTTACATGAGTTGCATTAATATTTGTTAATTCAATTGGTTGTCCAATGGCATTTCCATCAATATCATAATTTTGGTGATAAAATTTTATTTTTGTTTTTGCAAATTGTTCTGATTTTAATGCTACTACATCACTAAGTGCATTTCCATTATTATCTACTAATTTAATATCTGTTATGGCATTATTTTCTACTATATTAAAAGTAAAAGGTTGTTCTTGTTGTGCTACACCATTTACCATTGGTGTAATTTCATAATTTCCTGCTACTGTAGTATAGAAATTAACTGCAAAATTTCCTTCTGCATCTTTTTCATATTTTATGATAGCATTATTTTTTGCATCATCAGATGGTGCTTTTGTTATTTCAAAAGCAAATAAATCTTCTGTTAATTCTACTGCATTACTATTAAATATTACTGTTGCTACTGTTAACTTTTTATAAGCTACCATTGGTGAATTTAAATTATTTGTTTCCAATGTATATTCTTCTATACTTGGATTCACATTGATAATTGTTCCTGTTTTTGGTGCTCTTGCTTGTAAAATGTAAGCTTGTATTGCTTTTGCATCAGAAGCATTGGTTTCTACTGCTACATTTGTATTTTCTACATCTCCTGCTAGCAATTGAATGTCACTAAGATTTTGTCCTTGTTTGTCTTTTGCTTTTTGAACCGTTAATGCATCAGCTGTTGTAACTTTACCATCTTTGTTTACATCTCCATAAATAACAACGGTATAAGTTGTACCATTTAAAGTAAATGTATCTCCTGTTTTTACACGGTCTGTTGCATTTGTTAAACTAGTTTGTATATTACTTCCAAATTCATCTTTTAAGTCTGTTAAATAAATACTATTATCTGTGTTAGATAAAGCGTAAGGCACAATGATCTTTCCTGTTACTAAATTTTCAAATGTTCCTAAAGATTTTTTAGCATTTGTTTGTGGTAATCTTTTAATTATATTACCAAATTCATCTACATATTGTGAATCTGTATCTACTGTTGATGTTGATGAATCTACTGTTGCTTTTCCTACTATTTTCTTTACTTCAATTTTTACGTTGTCTAATTTTTCGCCATCTTCTCCTAATTCTATTGTCTTTGATTGATCAATAGAAAATGGAATGCTATCTCCTGGATTGGTTGCTTCAAATTTTAATGTTACTTTCTGTGTTTTTTCTCCATTTTCTCCAAAAGCAGAAACTCTTACTGTGTCATTATTGTTAATTAAATTTGAACCTGCTGATTTTAAATCTGTTTCCATAGAAGCATATTTATATTTATTTTTATCATAATTTAAGTCGAATTGTATGGTTTCAACAGGCTTGTCTGTTGAAACTGTAACTAATACAGTTTCTCCTACTTTCATTTCTGCATCTTTTTTATCAGCTGATAATGTTGCTGCATTTACAACTGCTGGAGACATTACTGCTAATAATGATGCGATTGTTAATGTTTTTAAAATTGTTTTTTTCATTTTTATCCTCCTTAAAATTTTATATTGTGAGATTAAATCTCTTGTGCCTTAATAATTAATCTTGTTAATCCTCCTGGATTACAAGTAATGAGCGTTACTTCTTTTTTGCCATCTGTTTCTTGGCTTAAGCAATCTAACTGTGTTGGATCTACTGTGTATTTATCATAAATTTTATAAGTAACTTTTTGATTTTGTCGATCCACTAAGTAAAAGGTATCTTCTAGTTCTAATTGATTTGCTTCTGAAAAAACATCTTTGTAATTATGTCCTGTAATGCAAAAGTTTCCTTCTGTATTAATGTCTGGTCCATAAAATTTAGTAACTGACAAATTTAATGATTCGTCGGTTGTTCTGTCTAATATATTTTTAGCTATTCCTAATTTTTCTATTGCAATGACTCCTAATACATTATAATCTCCCATCGTTTCTGGCATATTAGAAATTTCTTCTTCCATTATTTTTATTTTTTCTTCCATTGTCATGTCTTGCTTTTGTGCATTATTATTCTGATTTTGGTAGTTAATAAAAATAAATATCGTCAAGATAACGAGTGCTATAATTGGAATCAGCAATAAGATTTTTTTATAACCTGTTTTCTTCTTTTTAGAAGTAAAATGTTTACCTTTTGATTGCTTTTTCAATATTTTTTCCTCTTTTCTTTATTTTATCACTTCACCTCTTCTCCTTCCATACCCATTTCTTCTATATTAGTTGGATTTTTGGTTTCGGGAGGTGCTTCTGGCAAGATGTCTTCTACTTGCTTTGGTTCTGTGTTTGTCTGCTCATGATTTTCTAAGTTTTTACTGTTGCTACTAGCAATATTCATGATGATAATAATTACTCCTATCATCGCTATCGCTATTACACCATAAATAATATTTTTTCTTATGTTTTCTTTTTTCATACTAATTTTTCCTTTCTTTCTTCTTTATTTAATTCTTATTTTTTTACTCATAAAATTTCCTAGCTTGTCCTCTACTCTCAAATTATAGTATCCTTTTTCTTTTATTTCAACTTTTTTTTGTAATTGACCTTCTTTTAAGTTTGTTTCTGAAATGGTTTCACCAGTATCTGGATCATTTTTTATTAAGGTTGCCACTTCAACATCTTTTACATCTTTGAAAATAATCGTATAACTACCTGAATTGTTTTCTTTTATTTCAACTTCTGGTGGGGTTCTATCAATTGTTACTTTTTTCGTTTCTTTTGTCTTCCCACTTGGTGTTGTTATTGTTATTTCATAGATTCCTTCTTCACTTAATTCTATGTTTGCTTCATTTGAAAATTTTTTTCCATCTTTTTTTATGCTACTAGAACAATTTTCTGTACAACTAATTTTTACATTGTCTGAAAAACTTTTATCTTCTATTAATGGTGATTGTACAACATCATTTGAACTATAATATATAATTGGCTTTACATCATCTTCTTGTTGTTTATTCCCATTTATAAGCACAATTCCTACTATAATTGCAATTATTAAAATAATAAATACAATGATACTAATTGTCTTTTTCTTCATTTTTATCTTTCCTTTGCTTACTATATCTTGCTATAAAATTATATCATATTTGAATTATTTTTGTCAATTAAAAAAAATAAAAAATAGTGTAAAATGGTTTCGGAATAGAAAAAAAGAAAGTCCTTTGATATAATAATTTCACCAAAAAAAACAATATCAAAGAAAGGACTTTCTTATGAAACCTATTATATCACAAAA
>JAAVZN010000123.1 GCA_022791675.1 Clostridia bacterium
GTTCTTAAAGAACTGCTTTTTTGCTGGATTGTATAAGTATAACTTTTAAGTTATATCTATTGGTAAAAATAATTTTTCGTCCTATTTTTACCAATGTTGTTATTACTATTAATCTTTTTTAATCATGCTAGCTGGCATTTTTGGTTGATGATATACCCAAAACATAAAACAAGCTGTATTAGTTGCTTTAGCATATTTTTCAGCTACTTTAGCTAAAAATTTTAGCATATTAACTCCCCCTTTGTAAAAACATTTATAATACTAAAAGTAGTATTAAGCAGATTCTATTGAAGTATTTCCATATACTTCATATCCATATTTATTATTTGTTAATTTATATGCCAATTTTGTTATTGTTATCGTTTGAATCAAACTTCCTAAAATTAATATATTAATTATCATATTATTAGGTATAAACAATGCAACAATTAGACCAATAGAAAAGGTAATATAAGAGGCTATTTGCTTCTTTCTTCTATCTTTTTTAGCTAATATTGGTACATCTTCTGTATCTGCTGGAGCATAAAGTTTTATCATGACCATTCCAAATACCCAAGTAGTTCCAATTATTATATATTTAACTATATTTCCTAAAACAAAATATTTAGCTATTAGTGGAATACCACAATAAAATAAAATTGTTCCTAAAATACAACCGATATGCGTTTTTAAGTGAAATCCACCTGATGCTCCTCGATAAGGAAGAAAAATCAAAAATGTAATTAATGCCCAGTTAAAAACTCCTAATATCAAAGCAATTCCCAACATAATAAATACCTTTGGTATTTCGCCAATAATATTTTGAAGACCATAATAAATTACTTCTGCTTTTTCATCATTTATTTCTGGCATTTCTTTTCTAATTTGATTGGTTAGAAAATCACAGATTTTATCAATCATTTCCTCACCTCATTTTCAACAATCGAATTGTACCATCTAAAAGCTCGCTTGTTTTATTTCTTTTACGAAATGTCGTTTTTGTTTTATAAAAAATATTGTTTTATATGAATTTAAGAGTTTTTAAGTCTTTTCGCTTTTTTCACAAAAGATTTTTGTTCTTTTGTAAAATTTATTGTTTTGTAATCCATAAAAAATAAATCGAAAGCCTTAATATTCGCATAATTTAAACTTTTCACTTTGGCTTTCCTCATAAAAAAAACACATTACTAATAAAATAATTAATAATGTATCTTATACAGTTCTTCTACCTTTACTTTTAAAGCTATCGCTATACGTGATAATGTGGTAATACTTGGATCTGTTTCTTCCCTTTCAATTCTACTTAAATGTCCCTTTGACATTCCTGCCAATTTTGCTAATTTATCGATGGTATATCCTTTGTCTATTCGCTTCTGCCTAATCAACAATTCTACTCTCATAATATCCCTTTCTTTAGTATCCCCTCTTTCTGATTTTTTATGAAAGTTTAATTTTTAAATCTTCAAAAGACTTCGCATTAACATGAAACATTAAAGTATTGGCACAAAACAGACAATTACTTTGGGAATACTTGTCCCATTGCTCTTTACTTAATTCTTTATTTCCTCTTACTTTTTCTTTAAAAATCTTCTTTGTTTTCTTATAACAATCCACACTATCAGCTCCTTTTTTTGATCATACCATGGATTTAGTTTCTTATGAGAAACCAAGCTTAAAAATACGACTTGATTTTTCCTAGTATTTTATGTTATAATAGACATGTACCTTGGGAGGAATGAAATATGAAAAAGAAAGAAAATGTAATCGAAAACGAAACTACCATGGAAAAAGTAGGTATATTAGAATTAATTAGTATGGTTTTTATCAAAAATGAACCTCTACAAGTAACTTTAAAAGAAGCAATTGCAGATTTTCCCGATCGAATCGCATCACCAGAAGTAAAAAAAGAATTAATGGATACGGTTGATCGAGTAGATAACGATATTATGAAAGTTACCACTGGTGGGTTATCTTTAAAAAAGACAAAAAGTTTAAATGTAAGTAAAGAACAAAATATACAATATTTAAAAGATAATCCAATCAAAACCGAAAAAAATTACACAATAAATGATGAAACAGAAAAAATCATTCAAGACGAAGAACGAGAAGTATAAAAATACAAGAAATTTGATTTTCTTGTATTTTTGTAGTGTTACAATTGATGTGAAACAAAATAAATAAAAATTGAATAAGTGATTTAAATCATATATAATTGAGTTGCGAAACCATTATATAAAGGAGATTTAAATCACTTATGAATAATATTATAACAGAAAA
>JAAVZN010000064.1 GCA_022791675.1 Clostridia bacterium
ATTTTTATAAAAATAGCAGAGATTATGTATCAGAGGAAAAACAAAATTCTTTTATGAATCCTAAAGATGTAGCTAAAGCAATTTTAGATAATGTTTTAAACGAAACAAACTTGACAGTAGCAGATATTATAATTGAAAGAAATTCTTAAAATTTATATATGGGGTAAAAAGATAATGAAAAAAGTAAAAGTGTTAAAAGCTAACAAAAAACACAAAGAATTTATAATACATGCTAACAATGTAATAAATAATGTCAATGAAACAGAACAAACGAATGGTTTAGAGAAAAATATTGATAAAGACTATTTTTGTGATAATCCTAAGTTTCATTGTTTAGTTGCAGAAATAGATAATAAGCCTGTTGGTATGATTCTATATTCATATTTCTATTGGGAAAATGATGGCGAGGTTTTATGGATTTCTCAAATGTATGTTGAAGAAGAATATAGAAAATATGGTGTGTTCTTTAAATTAATAGAAAAACTACGAGAAGAAAACAAAGATATAAAAATAGTATCATGTGCAACTGGTGATGAAAACAAAAGAATGCAAAGAATTTTAAAATACTATGGTGGGCATGAAATTAATTTGAAATTTTATTATAAGAAGGTGTAGTATGAAAAATGTAATAATTACAGGTGCTGCAAATGGTGTAGGAAGAGCCATTGCACAATTACTAAAAAATGAAAATTTAATATTATTAGATATAGATGAAAAAAATTTAAAAGAATTATCATTAAATACTAAGTCTAAATATTATTTATGTGATGTTTCAGATGATGAACAAATAATAAATGTTATTAATGATATTAGCCAAAATTATGAAACTATTGATTGCTTAATTAACTGTGCAGGAATGTGGATTTCTGGAGATATATCAAAAACAGAAGAACCTATATACAATGAGATGAACAATTTAAGTAGAATCAAAAAGGTTATTGATACTAATGTATTTGGCGTGATTGGAATGGTAAAAAGTATATTTTCAATTATGAAAAAACAAGGCTATGGTCAAATAATTAATATAAATTCTCAAAGTGGGGTAATGTGTGAGCCACCATTTCCAATATATAATGCAACAAAACAAAGTACAAATGCTTTTAGAAAAGCTATACAAAATGATTTAGCACAGAATAATATAAAAATAACTGATGTATGTCCTGGTTTAATACAAACTGATTTTTATAAAAGAGCGAATAATGAATTGCCTAGCAATGTTATGGATACAGGGCTTACACCAGAAGATGTAGCTAATACCGTGAAATTTGTATTTGATTTACCTCATGAAATAACAATACCAAGTATTGAGGTAAGACATATAAAAAATTATTAATTGGAGGTATCCTATGAATATTGATGTTAACAAAGTAAAAATAATAGTAACAATTCCTATAGAAAATTTAGATGATGTAAGAAATGCAATATGTGAAGCTGGTGCTGGAATAATTGGAAATTATACAGACTGTTCAATCGCAACAAAATGTATTGGAACTTTTAAACCAGAAGAAGGGGCAAATCCTTATATTGGAGAGAAAAATAAATTAGAATTTGTTCAAGAAGAAAAATTAGAAGTTAGATGTAGTATTGATAAAGTCAAAGAAGTAATATCAAAGTTAAGAGAAGTACACCCTTATGAAGAACCAGCAATAGATATTATTCCATTAATAGATGAAAGTTGTTTTAAATAATAAAATTCCAGTTAAAGAATAAAATCTTTGACTGGAATTTATTTGAGTCACATATAAAAAATGCGGATTTTATAATGTACAATTATTCTTCTATATCTTGAATATGCAACTCTATATCTTCAGCTTTAGGCAACTGAGATTGTAAGTATTCTGGAATATCTTGTAATATTTTATATTCACTAACACCAATCGGCTTATTTATGTCTTTTAAAGCATATTCTGCTGTAAACTTATCTTTACTTTTACATAAAAGTAGTCCAATACTAGGATTATCTGTTTCATCTTTTACTAAATCATCTATTGCAGATAAATAAAAATTTAATTGTCCTGCATCTGTTGGCTCAAATTCTCTTGCTTTTAATTCTACAACGATATAACATTTTAGTTTTAGGTGATAAAACAATAAATCAATGAAATAGTCTTTATCACTAACTGTTAATTTATATTGGTTTCCTACAAAAGCAAATCCATTACCTAGCTCAATAAGAACATCTTTAATTTTATTTATCATAGCATTTTCAATTTCAAGTTCTTTAACTTTTCCTTTTAAAGCTATAAAGTCAAAAAGATATGGATCTTTCAATGTTTGCATTGCTAAATCACTTTGAACATCTGGTAAAGTATTTTGAAAATTATTTACTTTTTCTGAGATTGCTTGTCTCTCATATAAATTTGATTTAATTTGCCAATCTAAAATATCATAAGACCAACCGTTTTTAACTGTTTCATTTATATACCATTTTCTTTTTTCAAATTCTTTAACTTTGTCTAGTATTAATAAATTATCAGACCATGTTATTTGTGCAGAAACTTTCTGCACAAATTCAAAATCTG
>JAAVZN010000065.1 GCA_022791675.1 Clostridia bacterium
CTTAAAGTTTTTGAGTTGTCATTTATATAATTATTTAATAATTTATCTGCATTTTTATATAAATTATTTTTTATACTTTCTATGCTTCCAGTATAAAAATTGCTATACATTTCTTTATTGAACATTCCATTAAAATCATAACTTGAACCATATAATTTATTATTCTTTTTATCAAATAATCCAACACATTTTAGTTCACTATTATAATTCAAGCCACCATAGTTTGTTTTAAAAATATAATCTATATTATCGTTATATTTTACTTTTGTAACAAAGTCCCTATCAAATTCTTGACTACCTTCCTTACTTACTAGAAACTCATCAAATGTCATTTGTTATCTCCTCCTTTTCGTATTCACTTTCAATTTCTTGCTCTATATATTCAACCATTTTCTCTAATTCTGTATAATCATCTATCATTTTTTCTTGCTCTTTAGAAAAAGGAGAATGTTCTAATTCTCCTCCTAAATTTCCATTTTCTCTTTGTAGATTTCTAACAGCCATACCAGCTAATATAACACCTGCTACTCTTATACTTGTATATCTATTATCATCTTTAAAATATTCAGCAAGTTTTGGATCATTTTCAGTTATCTTTTGAAATTCATTTCTTAACTTATCCATTTTATCTAATACTGGTTTTGCTTTAATATCATATTCTTCTTGTATAAAAAATTCATCAACTTTTTCTTGTATTTCATCTTTAGAAAATGCTTGTAAATTTAATGTATCACTTAAATCTAAATAACCATTTTCTAATAAAGTTATGCTATTATTTATACAAGCATCCCTTCCGTATTTTTCAAAATCAAAACAATATTCAATATTATTATCTACCAATAACTTATGTATTCCGTTTTCTTCTGCAAGAGTGTATCCGTATTTTTCTTCGTTAGAAAACATACTACAATGCTCGCTACCTTCAAAAGAATATGGATAATAGCTTATTAATCCTGATTGCATACAAATATTTATTAATTCTTGTATATCCATATCAAATTTCCCATTATTATCACAATATCCAATTGCAGCCTCTATTTGTTGCTCATCTAATAAACTATATATAACTGCTAATTTATTAATTTCGTGTAAATCTGCATATTGAATTATTTTATATTCAAATGGAAATTCATCTGTATCTGCTATTTCATATTCTTGATTATTGTTATATATTTTAACTTTTTCTTTTAAGAATCTATCTATTACTTCTTTCTTTTGTGGTAAATCAATCCAATCTCCCACAATATTTCCTTCACTATATGCACCTAAATTTTGTGCAAACACACTAAAAACTCTAGCCAATTTTTACCTCCTTTTACACTTCATTTCCCCAACAATCCCAACCATCTACTGTTTGTCTTGCAAATAATTCAATTCTTGGTAATGGTCCAACTAATTCAACTATTCTATCTCTTACAATTGCTGGTTTTTTGCTATGTTCTTCAATATGAGTATCAACAACTTGTGAAACTTTATTTGAAACTCTAGGTATTCTTCCTCTTGTTCCTATTAAGCAAAGTTCTGCATTTGCTCTTGTCCATGATCCTAATCCAAAGAACCATGTATCAGCTACTTTATTTCTTTTAACCCATGTAAAACCACAAGTTTTATATTTGAATCCCCACTCTTTCATTACTTTTAATCCTTCTATTAAGCATGGGAATGTAACCCATAAAAATAGGACACAATTTTCATCTGCAATAGACTTAATTGTATCCTTCATATCAATTATCTCATCTACTTTCATTGTAGAATAATGTCTTTCAACACTTCTTGGTCCACTTCTCCAACCTGTATATCTCCAAGGCGGATCAGCATAAATTATATTGTACTTTTTATCTGTATTGTATATATCTACTACCAACTAACTCCTCCATTTCTTTAGTATTAAATAAATAATGAATGAGTACATTAAAAATAATATACTCATTTTAATAATCATATATTCAAAGCATATTGTCATAAATAAAGTAAGTATAATAAATGTTGTTTTCAATATTAAAATCAATATTTTTTTCATTAGTAATCCATATCTATTGAATCTTCTATATCAATTTCTTTTTCTTCTTCAAAAAGTTTATTTTTATCTTCAATTAAACTATTTAAAAACTCTTTATTTTTTATACATTTACTTTTTTCATCAATATACTTTGTCATTAAATTTCCCATTGTTTCTTTACCATATTCATTGATAAAATATTGTGTATCTCTTTCTCTTGTTTGTTCTTCTTGATATTTTAAACCATTGGCAGAATAACAAGTATATAAAACTTTAATTCTAGTATCGCCATTTTTTAGCATATCTGTCCATTCTACTTCAATTGGTTTATAATCATGTTTTAATCTATTATCATACAAACTAAAAAAGCCCTTTTCTTCACAATATTTATCAATGTAATAATCATCAGTAAGTTCAATGTCATCTATATCTTTATTAAATTCTTGCAATAGCTTTACTATATTTTCTTTTGTATGTGCATATTCAAATAATGCTGCTCTATCATAGTTAGAAAATTCTTTTGTATAATTTTTAAAATAATCTTCTGGAATATCCACTCTAAAGCAACCATCTATTGCAATATATTCTGGATTTGGATATCTTTTTTCATATTCTTTTAGAGAGCATGAAGTATATTTTCTATCTGGTCTTCTCCCCTGCATTATTTCTATAAATAGATATTTACCATCACTTGTAGGAATAATACCTCTTATTCTATGATTTCTTGTTTCATCAATATCCATTCCCATTTTTACCATTTTAATTTTCAAGTATTATAACCTCCTATCTCATTCTTTTAATCTACCAAAGCCATAAAAATGCTCACCATTCCACCAACCATTATTATATTTTCTAATCTTTACACCTTCTGGATTTCCTCCAGTATCGATTACCCATTCGCCAGTATCACCATTTATAGTTAATTCTCCCATATAAATACCAACATGAGATATGCTTCCAGGTTCTCCTGTATCGTATGTATCTTTTAGAAAAATTAAATCTCCTGCTTTTCTATCAGTTACTTCTATTGGATTACAATAATTTGTATAAATACCCTGTGCTCCGAGTATTTGGAATCACTTTTATACCAGCATGTGCTAAACAATGAATCGTCCAACTAGAACAATCATAGTATTCCATACAAGTATCGTGTGATAAATTACTATGATCCATTAAATAAGGTTTTCCCATATTTTTTAAAAACTCATTATATATTGCTTGTAATTTCTCATCTTCTATTACTATTATCATTGAAGAGATATCATCAAAATTTATATCATCTGCCTCGTGAGTAGTTTTAAAATTAAAGAAATTCCCAATTGCTGCAATTATAATTATTATTATAACTACTGGTGCAATTGAAGGTAACATTGACAATAAAAGTTTTACTGCCTCTGCTACAATTTTCATAGCAACTTTTGTAGCTTTTACAACAATATTTGTTGTTTCTTTAACTACTTTCTTTGTTGCTTTAACTCCAGTTTTTCTAACAATATTTGTAGCCTTTGATGTTACTTTATCTGCAACTTTTCTTGCTGGTTTTGTCATTATTCTACTAGAACTTTTTTCAAAACTCTTTAATCCACCTTCATTTGTTGCAGTATTTAATGTTTTACCTGTTTTCACAAATCTATTTGCAGTATTATTAATAACTTTAACTCCTTTTATTGCAGTAGAAATTTTGCTATTTATTTTTCCCTTTTTAGAGCCTAAATCCTTAACTTCATTTTCTTTTTCTACTGCATCTTCTAATGTTTCATCTACATTTATAGTTTTTAATCTTCCTGTATTTTGATTAGAAATTAATTTATTTTTATTGTTGGTTTGAATCTCTGTATAGTCATCTACTTTGGTTTGTATTTTGTTTATTTTTTCTTCCGTATCTTCTACAACACTATTATCTACATTTGTTTCAAGTCTTGTATCTTGATTTTCTCCTCCTGCAATTTTATTTACCTGTTCTGCATACCATTTATTAATTTGATTAGCACTATCCAATAGTGCATTTGTACCTTTATTTAAGGTGTTTGAATAACTACTTAATGAGTTTGCTACATCTTTTCCATTTTCGTTTGCCACTTTTTAACTCCTATTTAATTGCATATTAGAAGTTTGATTAATTTGATATATGTAAAATTCTTTAGAAACTTGGTTTCTAAATGCAACTTTATCTTCTCCATAAACAATAATGCCTTGTCCAGCAGGAGAATCTATAACATATTTTGCTTCCTCATCACTTATATCAAATATTTTACATATAGCTGGTAAGTCTAATGGCTTTTGTTTTAATATCATTGCAAACTCTGAATTAGATAATATTTTGCAACCTTGTTCATTTTTAATTACATCTGCAATATTCTGTGTAATTATAGTAGGAATTGCATTTTCTTTCCTACCTGTTTTATATATCTTTGCAATATAATCAGCAGAATACTGATTTGCAAGTAATATATGGAACTCATCTATGAATATCCAAGTATGTTTACCAAGATTTTTATTTCGTTTTAATCTATTCATAATATGCTCTAAAACAACTAAATACCCCGTAGTTTGTATGCTACGAGGTAAGTCTGAAATATCAAATGATATAAATCTATTTTTAATTTCTATATTTGTCTTCTTAGCGAAAATATCCATCCCACCTAAAACATATCTTTCAATTACTAATGCTAAATTTTTAGCTTCCTCCTCTGGCTGTTTTAGTAATTCTTCATAAAACTTTATAAAATCTGGTTCATATTCTTCACTATATCCATGTATTTGGTATTCTTCATATATATTTTTAGTACAACGATCAACTAATGTTTTTTGTTCTCCAGTTAATCCATTGCTAGAAACAATAGATTCTATAAATGCAAGTGAAAATTCTATCTTGCTATTTAAAGCATCTTCATTGTCTTGTTCATATTGAAGTGAGCTATCAAATGGATTTATATAAGTATTTGTTGATGTACTTATATTTAATGTTTGCCCATTAAAAGCATTTATTAATGGTGCATATTCTCCGTTGAGGATCTATTACAATTACTTCATCTTGTGGATAGCGAAGCAATACTTGTTCTATTATTACTTTTATAGAAAATGACTTTCCTGCTCCTGATGTTGCAAGAACACAACCATTTCCATTTAGTAATTTTTTTCTATCGCAAAATACTGGATTTTTAGATACAAGATTTATTCCATGATATATTGAATTTGGATGCATTAAATCTTTTGTATTAAATGGTACATTTGTTGCAGTAGATTCGGAAGTCAATGACCTTTGAATTTGCAGACTATTCCAACCAAAAGGCAAACAATTTTGTATTCCTTCTAATTGTTGCCAATCTAAATTGTATATTGTAATTAAATGTTCATTACCTATACTTTTTATCATTTTAGTTGTTTTGTCTAATTCTTCAAGACTATCTGCTTGAATACAAATAAGTACATTATTTGTAAATAATTTTTGCTTTTTCTTTTGTAATGCATCTCTTAAATTTTGTGCATCTCTTATAGCATCTTCTAGCTTTTCATCTTTTACTGCCTCATAACTATAATTATTTTTATTGGCCTTCTTAATTTTTTCAAGCCTTTCTGTTTTCATACCACTTATCTTTTTATTTACCATTTTAATCACTTTCGCAGGATCAGTTGGTGTTATATTCAAAGTAGTTATAATATTACAATTTTCAATTGTTGTTATTCTATTATAAAATCTAGGTGTTATAGATTTTGGAAGTCTAGCAACATATAAAACTCTTACAAACTTTTTATCTCCAATATTTATATAATTCTTTTCTTTCAGTACTACTTCATCTTTTGGTGCTAATACATCATAAACACTTAAATTATGATTTTTAGCAAGTTCTACTATCTCTGTCTTTGTATCATCTTCCAACAATTCAGTATGAAATAAGTTATATAATGTTTTTAGTCTTTCATCTACACTTACCCTTCTTATTTTAGATTTTAATTCCTTAAACTTTTCTTCTGTTCGCAATTGATATTGCATAAAAGTATCTTGTGCTTCTTTTAAACTTTCAGCTTTAGTAGTGATGGCAATTAATCGTGTTTCTTTTAATATTTCTTCTTTATTTCCTAATGTTGTTTCAATTAATGTATTAAATTCATTTGCAATTTTCTTTTCATTACCTTCAAACTTTTCTTCATCATAGACATAATCTTTTTTATAATCATCAGTTTTTACTGGCCTACCAGCACAAACAACTTGTATATGATCGTTATAATTAAATGAATGTAAATATTCAACCCATTTTAAAAATATGTTTTCTTGTTCATCATAATTTGCTTTAGCAAATGAAATATCTTGATACTCAAAACAAATTGAATAATGATTTTCATCTAATTGCATAATCGAATTTTGCTCATTATAATCTTTGAAAAACATTCTCATTATTTGAGATGTAGTCTTTGGTTTTGCAACTTTAAACTTCATAAAGAATTTTCGTATTTTATCTAATATTGTTTCTTTTTTTACTTTACTTTTATTAGCTTTTACCTTTGTTTTTCTAGGCAATTTATCAATCCTCCTTATTCTTGTTTAGAAGGTCTGGTATAAAGTACCATTTACCTTCTTCTAATTGTTCAAACATATTTGAATATGTTAAACTGTCTGTTAAAGGTTGATGTTTTAATCTCCTTTTGTAAATCGTATATAAATCAACTCTAGTTGCTAAAAGTGGATGCTTGTTATTAAAAACACGCATCCACTTAGCTTTAAATTTATCTAAATAATATTTTAGGAATCTATATTCCCATTCAGTTAAATCTTGTATATTTATCATCTCCCAAGTAACTTTAATAATATTTCTTGTTCTTCTTTTGTTAATTTTGAAAGCTTTTCTACTAACTCATCATTATCTTTTGATTCTTCTTTTTCTTTTGTTTCGTTACTTCCAATAATTCCAGTATTTTCAGTTATTCCATATTTCTTTTTAGCTTTCGTAAGTAATTTTTCTTGCTTTTGTTTTTTTCTTAATTCCTTTATCTCTTTTTTGTTCATTGTTTGCGATTTGGCATTTTTGCTTACTTTTCCCTTATTCTTTTTATCATGTAAAAGCCTATATTCTTCATCACTCATATAGTGAATTGGTTTAGCAAATAAAAAGTAATGTCTAAACCAATATGGAAGTATTTTTTCTGCTGGTAATTCATGAATTTTTACAAATCCTATAAATCCAAATATACCAGCAATTGCAATTACAATATAGCTTGTAATCTCATCACCAATTTTATCTTTTAAAAGAATATATGTAGGAATAACTAATGCAGCTATTAAAATAGCAAATGCCCATTGTCTAAAGTTAAAGAAATATATTTTTTCTTTATAGTCTTTAATCTCATCAAATACTGTTATTTCTATATTATCCATATAACTAATGACCTCCTGTTAATCTTTCTGCGAATTGGCTACCATATTGAATTACTGCTAAATACATTCCATTTAAGAATAACATTGCAACTATTGTTGATATTGCACTTGTCGAACCTACTGTACTACTTAATCCTGAAAGACCTATTGCATATACATTTGTTGCAATATAAATTATAACTGCCTCTAATCCTACACTTGCTGCAAATAAGAAATATTGAACTGCTTTACTTCTTCCCTCATCATCAGCTGCAAGAGCAATTGGTATTGGAGCAAAGGCAAAACATAATATTAGCTTTACTACTCTTAAAAATATTTGTGTTAATATTTGAACAATTGTAGTCATAAATGGAATAAATAATATTAAATACAGACCGATATGTCATTATACTATCTACAAAGCCATCTGGAACTGCATTTATTAATGTATCAGCAATATTAATACTTGAATTACTATTACTTATAGCATTTGTTACACTCACAAAAATATCATTTACTATATTCATAATTGTAGATAAAAATGTATATCCATTTTGTATAAAATATTTTAATAAAAGAAAAGATACAAATGACATTGCAATTCTTTCCCAACTTATTCTATCTACTTCCATCGCCTTTTTTATTAAATTAATCATAAAGAAAAGTATAAGCAAACTTAATGCAATTGGAACTATCACATTATTAACTGCTCTTCCAATACTCCAAATATTAATACTTTGAACACTAGAAAAGTTGGTTAATTTTTGTACTGAGCCTATTAGATTTCCACTATCCATTTCAACTCCAAATACTGAAAATTTGAAACTATATAGAAGTCTAATTATTCCATCCAATTATTAGATTCCCCCTTCTTATAGTCCGAATAAGTTTTTAGACTGTGCAATAGCGACAAGCATAAATCCAGCCATTAAGGTCATTAATCCTCTTGACTTTCCGCTCCGCATCTTCACGTTGCCAACCTAATGCAAACATCACACCACCTACCAAAGCAATAACACCACCAATTTTAGTTAGCCAATCACAAGCAAAATTAATGAATGAGTCGATAGATCCAGTATTTGAATCTGCATATACTTTTGATGTTAGAAGTATCATACTACTTCCTATTGCTCCAGTTAGAACTGTAATTTTTTCTTTTAATTTATTTACTTTTCTATTCTCTTTAAATTTTTTTATTAAATTCATAAATCCTCCAATTCTGGAGAATTGCCTCAAATTTTGACACAATAAGTTTGAGAGATAATCTCAAACTTTATAATGCAAGTTCGAGGTTATCCCCCAATTTTAATTATTAATTTTTAAATCTTCATACTGTATAACTTCTGTTTTATACAACTTTTTCAATTCGTTATCATTAACATTTTCTATCTTTAGTTTTTCAACTGGTCTTGCAAATTCAAGACCTAAATCACATAATAATTTATAATTAGAATTTATTTGATATTCCAATTCCCTTTTATGATCATATATTTTTTCAATATTCTTAGCCCATGGTTCATACAACTCTGAATAATTAGGATGACTTTTTAAGTCAAATAGTTTTGAATAAAAAGCACCTACTCTTGCAATAAATAATACACAATATCCACTAGGCATAACCGACAATTCATCTAATGTTGCAAGTTCTCTACCTACAACATCCCAATTTGTACTAGATGAACCCTGTTTCGAGAAAGTCCTACCTGTAGATTTTTTATACCAAGTTTTCTTGCCGAAGTAGTGATACCATATACTCTAAACTTTCTTTTGCCGAACTTCCTAAAAATAATATGGAATCTACACAATCTAAAACAGATTCCCAACTATCTTTATATTTTTTCTTTAACTGACTTAATGATTGAAGACCTATTGTTATGCCAACATTTAATCCTCTTAAATAAGCAAGTTCTTCAACAAATCGTGGTATTTCTCCGTAGTTGTGCCCATTCATCCATATAAATCTCTAATGGTGTTGGCAAACTTCCACCGCATTTTTTTGCATTTTCATCAATCATTGCAAATACTTGTGAATAGAATATACTTGCTAAAAATGAGAATGTTCCGATCACTTGGTTTTGTAATTACAAATATTGCAATCTTACCATTACCAATCTTTTTATCTGAACCTTCATTTATTTCTTTTAGAAGTGGATCTTCATCATCTAATGGCATACCAATTCTTTCTAGTTCCATATCATCATCATCTGTTAATTCGTGTATTTCTTTAATATTAAATACTGCAAGTCTAGCTGTTGCTGTCATTATAATTGTACTCATCATTTTAGGTGTTCCTGCTGCTACTTTAAAATGCTTATATTGTTTTACACCAATAGCATCCGGCTCTACCTTCTCCCATTCAAGAAATAATCCATCTAGTTCTGATACACCATTATTATTTGGACTACTTAACCTTATTAGTTTTAAAATAGTAGTAAAATTCTGGTGTTGTTTATCATAGTGTCTTATTACATAATAAAACAATGCTTGAAGATAAATCATTTCTGCTTTAATCCAAAATGGATCTCCTGTTGTGCTATCTATACCTTCAACTTTAGTATTTGCGATTAAAGTATTAATTAATGTCATTACATCATCTTCTTGTATTTGGTGGTTATCTTCATATTCTAAAACATCATAAAATGTTTCTTGCTTTTTAACATATACAATAGGGTTATAATTATTTGAATGACTTTTTTCATCTAAATTTAATACCTTAATTGTATAACCTTTTTTCTTTAATGAATTACCACAATCACGAAGCAGCTCACCGCTTTGGGTCTGTAACAATTATAGAACCATTTGCACTTAAAATATTTGGCTTAAAATAATATCTTGACTTACCGAGTTCCAGGACGTCCAAGTAAAATGACATGTCTATTCATTCCACTTTTTTTCATATTTTTAGAAACAAGTTCTGTTTGTGTAAAAATCATATTATTTTCAAAATCCTTATCTCTCTTGTTTTTAATATCTTTTGGACTTTTCCATTCTGCAGAACCGATATGTATTTTCTTGAATATTTTTCTTGTTTTGCATACGATATGTTTCATATAGCATTAAAACAAAAAAAGCCACACCTAATGACATCACAATGTTATTAGTTGTAAATGATATTGGTGTGGCTATTTTATATAACTCATTTAGGCAAGTGGAAAATACCTCAAAACTCCAATTACCATTATTTAATTCTACTGCTGTTGTTACTCTAAGCATATAATAGAATATTATAATAAATACAATAAATAGAATGATAAACGAATTCTTTTTCTGTTTTTTTATCAGCAATTCTATTCATCACCTACCTCTTTTTCTACTTCTAAATCAACTTCTATCTCTTTACTATTATCAGTAAGTTCAATGTTATTTTCTAGTATGTGGTATTTTTCTAGTTCCTCACCCACTACATCTCTTTTTTTTTCCGTTTCAACAAGCTCTTCTAAATCAGTTTTCAAAACCGTCCATAGACATTCATTTTCTTGCCTTTTCATAACATAGTTTTTACCACTTAATTTAGAATATGTTTCTCTTTCATCTTTACCAATTTTAGTTGTAAACGTTACTAATTCATCTTGTGAATTAATACTCCATTGCAAATTTTTATTTTCACTACCATATACTCTTATTTTTCCATAATCATTAAAGCCTAATTCACAATATCTTTCTAAATCACTATTATCCATATAGATATTAACAATTTCTTTATCATCATTGCCATTAGTTACTTTTGCAGCATATTGAATATCTGTAGCTTCCAAGTCATCTTTTATACTCATATAAGCCGAAAATGGTAGTTCATGAATACAATAATCTTTCCTAAATTTCTCAATCCCTACACTTCCTAATTCATGTAATTTGAATTCTTTTGAAAATTCTTCTAATTGTTGAGAATTTAATTTTACTTTTCCTTCTTTTTGTAAATTTTCTATTGCTTTACCAGTTGTTTCATCAAATAACTTTTGTGAAATGCCAGTTCTAAGTTCAATTACATCAGCAATTCTAGCAGACATATAATCCCTTTTTGACTTATTAAAATAAACGTTATAATGCCTATTTCTATGCTTAATTTGTTCTTCTTTTTGCTTTGATTCATTCTTTTTTATTGCTGACTCCATTTGAAGAATTTTAGCAACTTTAGGATGATCTGCTTTAAAATTGCTTAAATGTTTTATTCTTCTTGCATATTTTGTTATTTTCTTTTGTTGATATAGTGATTTTTTCTTACCAAACTCACTATTTTCTTTTGATAAGGTTCTTTCTGTTGCAACTACTCTAACACCATCTTGTTGGCATTTTTCCATTACTTTTATTGTTTCTTCATAAGATAAATTAGTGATTTTTTCTAATTCTTTTGTTGGTCCATCCTTTTGAACAGCTCTTATACCTTCTATAAAGTAATGATAGCCAAATATAGTAAGTGGTTTTAGAATATACTTTAATGTTCCTTTTGCACCTGTTCTTGATGATTTTACAGCACCTTCATAAACCTGTGTTGCATCACTTTTATTAGTTGCCTGCATAAGCCATCACCTCTTTTTCTTTTTGAATTTCATATAATCGATAATATTTATGATAAAATTCATCTATTCCGATTTTTGCAATCCAAGTTTTCTTATGTTCTTCATTATCAATTTTGTATTCACTAATAGTTGCTGCATTTCTTTTGTTATCTAGTATTTCAATTCTGTCATTATTCTTTTTATATAATTGCTTTGGAATATATAAAACATTTTCATCTGATATTGGTAAATAAATTCCTTTATAGGTTTCTTTTTCGTTACCTGATAAAGTAATAAAGATAGATGTTGTATCCTTTTCTTTTGTATTTTTCTTTTCAATAGTTTCTTTTTCTTGTGTTTTTTCAATTTCTTGTTCTTTTGTTTCTTCTATAAAGTTTTCCTTTGTTAATCCCAAAATGTTTTTATTATTATTAAATACTAGCAATGTTTTAAACTTATTATTATTCACATATCGCCTACTCATAGCAGATTTTAATTCTTCTGGATAAGCTAAACCATATCTTATAGCTTCCATTACACCATCATTTCTAAAACGAGAAATAGCTTGTTCTTTTAACGTTTCAACATAAGTTTTAGGAAATAATTTTTCAAATTGCATATTGTTATTTGCAATAAATATTTCTTCAAACTCATCACTATTGTTTTCAATATAACTTTTTATCTCATCTTCAAAACTTTCATTATATTGTTTTATTACAATTTCTTTTTGTTTTAGATCTAGTTTAATATCTACTATATTACCTTTTTCATCATAACCTTTAGCATTTTTAAGTAAATTATCTAAAATGAATACTTTGTTATTTTTAAAATCTATATAGCTTTTTGTTTTAACTAAATATTCTTCAATAAATTTAACAATATCAATTTCTAATTTATCGTTACTTAAAAACTTTTCATTATCTAAATTATTTAAAATCTCATCTGTTTTAAGGCTATCAGAATCTACATATTTCATCAAAATTCTATCTTGATGTTTTATAGAATATTCTTTTATTAAACTCTTTATATATGAATAAAAGTAAGCATCTTTATATTTTAAAATTTGACTACTCATTATATATCCTCTATTTCAAGAATATTATTTATATAATGTTCTAGTTCTAAATCATATTCATTGCTAATAAATAATAAATCACATTCTTTTTCTTTCGTATTAAATAAAGTTAGTAGTATTGTTGTTTTTCTTCTTAACAACTCAACTAACTCATATATTTCTTTACTTGTATAATCATCTTTTAATTTAAAAGATATATGTTTTATAACATTTATAGGATTTGTTATTCTTCTCGAAACTAAATAAAATTCTCTACTTATGTTTTCGTTTTTATTAATTTCTTCAAAGAATATATCATCATACATTAAATATAATGTATCTTCTTTTGTTTTATTTCTTAATATCTCTTGTATTTCTTTATTACTATATATAATACTTGCGTTTACCAAAATTCCTCCTTTGAATGTAAAAAAGAGTGGTTTTTAAGCCACTCAAATTCTATTTATTTTTCTTCTTTCTTTTTAAGTAATATAGTTCCACCTATAATACCTATTGTTGCAACTGCTGCAATTCCTAATAATAAGGCATAATTTGTTTCGTTTCCTGTTTGAACAACTGGTAATAATGAATTGTAATATACAAAACTATATACTCCGTTATTTTCTTCTAATGAAATACCATCAGCAAATACACCTTCATCATTTATTTCTATTTTTACCACCTGTTCTGATAGTTTATAGCCTAAAGGAGCTCCGTAGTTCTTTGATATAATATGTGTTATATCTTAAATCTTCAAATAAAGCAGTTCCTTCAAATTCGTTAGCACCAACTTCTTTTATTAATTTAGTACATTCTTCATCTTCAAAGATTCCAAATGTAAATTTATTAGATTTGATATGTTCTCCAGTATCTTTATCAATTTTTTCTACTTGAACAGATTTTAATATTGGCATATCTTTCATCTCGATTAATTGTGTTGCTTTATCTAAAGTTACTTCAAATTCAATAGTTTCAGCTGTTTCATATCCGTATGGACTTATTAATTCAGTTAATGTGTATTTTTTACCTTCTTCTAATCCAACAACATGATGTGGCTCTTTAGTTGAAGTCCATTTATCAATTTCATTGCCTTCTTCATCTGTTACAACTAACTCTGCACCTTCTACTTCTTCGCCATTTACCATATCTGTTTTTATAACATCTACAATTTTATCTACCATTTCTAAATGTTGTGTTTCTTTGTCATAGCTTACTTCAAACTCAACATCTGTTGCTTTTACATAGCCTTCTGCAGAAATTTCTTCATGCAATTTGTATGATTTGCCTTCTTCTAAACCACTTATTTTATGAGCCTCTTTTCCTGACACCCATTCATCTATTACATTATCTTCTTCATCAAGAACTTGTATTGTAGCACCTTCTATTTCTTCGCCACCAATATCAACTTTGCTCATTTCAACAATTTTATCAACCATTTCCAAATGTTGTGTTTCTTTATCAGTAGTTACTTCAAATTCAATATCTGTTGCTTTTACAAATCCATCTACACAAACTTCTTCATGTAATATATAAGATTTTCCTTCTTCCAAATTTTTGATTTTATAAGCTTCTTTACTTGATACCCATTCATCTATTATATTGCCTTCACGATCTAAAACTTGCATTTCTGCTCCTTCAATTTCATTTCCACCAATATCAACTTTACTCATATCAACAACTTTATCTATCATCGTTACTTTTTGAATTTCTTTTGTATTTTCTACTGTAAATTCTATATCTGTTGCTTTAACATAAGAATCTACTTGTATTTCTTCTTTTAATATATATTTCTCTCCAGCTTTTAAACCTTCTATCTTATGTGTTTTTTCGCCTGATACCCATTTATCAATAACATTTCCTTTACTATCTGCTACTGTTAATGTAGCACCTTCTAGCTCTTTATCTCCAGTAATATCTGTTTTAGAAAATTCAACAAGTGTTGTATCATTTACAAATTTTTCTTCATTTGTATAAACTTTAGTTGTTGTATCTTCTTGTTTAAATATAATTCCGTGTTTTGTATTATCTAATACTAGACCGTCCAATGTTTCAATTTCTTCTAATTCATATTTTCCCATTGGAAGTTTCTTTACTTCTAATTTTCCTTCTTTTGTTAAATTATAAGTTCCAACTTCTTGACCTTTTTCATAAATTGTACTTCCATCTGCATAATCAATAATTTTTTCTTTTGCAGTTAATTTGAATTTAATTTTACTTAAATCTGATATATCAATAAGAGATGTATCAACATCTTGTCTTATTGCTACTGACTTATCTAATTTTATAATTCCAGTAGGTTGTTCATTGCCAACTGTAATTGTTATATAAGCATCATATTCTTCATCAAATTCAAGTGTTTTATTACTTCTATTGATTTTGAATGTTAATTCATTTTCTAATTGTAAGAATCCTGTTGGAAGCTCAATTTCATTGATTTTATATGTTCCTGCTTTTAATTTATCTTCTGTTACTGCTAATCCTGTTTTGTCAGTTTTCCATTTATCTGTATTGAATAATCCAGTTTTGCATTTTACTTTTTCCCATTCATTATTTTCATTTAGTCTATATAATTTGAATGTTGCATTTGAAAAAGTAACTTTCTTTCCTGTATTTTTATCAATCTTTATCATTTTTAAATAGCTTTCAAATGGTGCATCATTTTCAATATATTCTTTAATTACTCCATTAGAATTTCTATCTATTTTTATATAAAAAGGCTCTACTGTTTCTATTTCATCGCTTGGTGTATATGTTTCATATACTGTATATTCCCCATAAGCAAGTAATCCTGAAACACCATGTCCATCTGCTCCAGTTTTGAATATAGAATATTCATCTTCTGCATACTGATCTAAATGTTTTTTAGCCTCATCAAAACTTCCATAATAATCTACATATTTTGTAAGTATTGCAGTAAATTCTGCATTTGCAATTACTGGTGCTGTTGTATTTGTATTTGTAGAAATTTTAATTACTTCAAATTTTGCTTTTTGTACTGTATTTTTTAATGTATCGCCTATTTTTATAACAGGTGTATTCATATCTTTATATCTTAAAGTATAAGTGTGTTCTTGTGTATCTTGCATATAGCCTTCCACAATATGAGTTTCCTTTGCATAATATGAACCCATTGGCAATCCTTTTATAGTATTACCATCAACACTTAAAACTGCTGGTGTATTTCTATTAGTTACAATTACTGTTGCAACTCCATATTCATTAAATGTAAATTTTGCAATTTCTTCATTTTTAGAAAAATATTTTACTGTTCTAGCAACATTATAAATATCTTCTTTTGCATATAAAGTATATTCTGTTCCTTTTAAATTTACATCACCATGATGAGAAGTACCATCTACTCTATTTGAATTACCTGTGTCTTTATCAGTTTTTATTAAACTTATTTCTCCAGTAGGTTCTTTATTTACAATTGCTTGTGTTGTTGTTTGGTTAGGTTTTACTTCTGCTTTGTAGCTTTCAGTATTTAATAAATAACCTGTTCCAACTGATTTTTCTTTTATGGTATATGTACCTTTTTTGATTTTCTCTAAAAGTATTTTTCCATTTTGAACTGTAACATCGCCATTATATCCAGGTCCATTAACTGTAAATACTGAACCATCAACTAAATCTTTGTTAGCATTTAATTTGCTTAATTCTAATTTACCAAATAACTCTATCTTCAATGACATTTTTAATGATATAGGATCATTGTAATGCATTGAATATAATTGATTTTGTACTCCATCCTTAAATTCAAAATAAATCATAGTATCATTATCTTGTGTATCTTCTCTAATAAGTCCCCATGATTTGAATGTTGAATCAGAAATGTTATAGTTTTCAATATTTGTATTTTCATCTACTGAAATTGTTAAAGAATTATCTCCTTTATTATGTGTAAATGTTATTCCATCTTGGGTTTTATTTACACTTTCATATTTTGAAAATACTCCATATTCATCAGTTATAGTTTTACTTTCCCCTGCTTGAATTGTTATAGTAGAACCATCAAAGCTTGGTCTTTTCTCAATATTTGAAATAGTATTATCTATTTCTCTTTTATAATCTTCATATTCTGCCTGATATGTTGAATTAGTGAATGATGCATTACTTTGTCCTAATGTCTGCCATATATATTGTTGCGTATAAGTATAATCCTTTTTAGCTTGATTTGACATTCCACCATTTACTACATAATCGCCATACTTTGAATACCATCCTACATAAGCAATTTTACAAGCTCTTTTTAAAGCTGAATTTGTTGGTGTATAGTATTCTCCATTATATGCAACACTTGTTGCAAAATCCACATCATGTTCAGCACAAAATACTGTCTTTTTTTCTCCTGTTTTTGTATTTACTAAAAACCTAATTAACACTCCATATTGCGTATTTGGGTGATCAGTTGTATTCATATATGATGCAAACTGTCCCCCTGTGTATGTTCCACTTCCTGATGCTGCAAATATAGGTTGTACATTAGTAATACATAAGATCATCAACATTAAAAATGCTATGACTTTCTTAAATTTTGATGTTTTTATCATCTTTATTTCCTCCATTTCTTAATTTAGACACAAAAAAAGAACAAGCCACTACAACTTGTTCCTGTATTCTAATATTTAATTATCTATAATAAAAATTTATAGTCCATTTGCCACAAAATGGACAACTCCACACTTCATATCCATACGGACAATTTTTATCATAAGTTTCTGAATCTATTTCAAAGTTTTCCCATTTATCTCCCCATGTCTTAATTAAACTGTCATAATAATTAATTGCATCTTGTTTTGAATTAAACCATTTTCCTGAATTTCCAACATTCATACCATGATTATTGTTGTTAGTGCATCTTGTTGGATTTTCCACTACCTTGGTTTCCTTTTTCGGTTCACTTACTGTTGTTGAAGGTATATCTACTTTGGTAGGTGTTTCTTCTTTAGTGGTTGATGTTTCTTTAACTACTTCACTTTTAGTTTCAGCTTTATTTGTTTCTATTTTACTTGTTGCTTTAGAAGATGATTTAACTTGTTGTGTAGTTTGTGGTTGTATAGAAGTTTCTGTTTCTGCTATTTGTTCTTCTAATTCTGTATTACTTTCATCTAGTTTTTGCTCTTCTTCTATAATAAGATTTTCTGTATTTTCTTCATAATTATCAATTTCTACACTTGATAAATCATTTTCTAATATAGAATCTTCACTAACTTGTATATTAGATATTTTATTTCTAATTACACAATAACTTGTAACACCAATTATAACTAACAAAACACTTATTATTGATATTATTATAATTTTCTTCTTCATAAAAGACCACCTCTTTATTTAAGAATAACGTGTTCTTTTAAATTTGTCAGCCCTTTTTAGCAAATTTTAATAAAAAGTTACTCTCATTCCTAAATAAATGCCTTCATCATCTTTTATAGGAGTACATTCTCCTGCATGTCCACTTGATTTTAAATAATCCTGTGCAGCTTGTGTTACATTCTCCATTGTATAACCATCAGTAAATAAGAAATTTTTATTGGCTGGTTTAGAAGATACTTGTTCAGTTTTTGTTTCTGGTTGTTTATTAGAAGAATTACTTTCTTGTTTTGTAGTTTCTTCCTTAACTTCCGTTTTTTGAACTTCTGTATTTTCTTCTTTTTTAGTAGTAGTTTCATCTTTTGTTTCCTCTTTCTTTTCTTCTGTTTTTTGAGTTACATTTTCAACTTTAGTATTATTACTAACATCATTTACTACATTTTCTTGTGTAATATTCTCATTTGATACAATATCTACATTATTTTGTATTAAATACTTTTTAGCAGATGCACCGCCAATTATTATTACACAAACTATAATAAATACTATTATTAGTCTTTTCTTTCGTAAATCTTTTAAATATAAACCTAAAATCTCTTGTTCCTTCTCGGTCATAAACCACCTCTCTTTAAACTATTTAAGTATTCTACCGAATCATTCTCTAGTTTTTCATATTCTTTCTTAAATGTGTATAGTTTTTTTAATTTAGAATCTATATCATTAATTTCATTTTTAATCTCTGATATTTTATCTACTTTTATTTGTTTCTGACTTTCAAACTTTTGTATTTTATTTAATATTTTCTTTAGCATATTGATATTACACATCACCTTCCTTTGTTAATTTATCTCATTAAGTGTTGCAATAATATAATATCTTTGGTTTGTTGGTCTTGTTCTACTATTTATATATGAACAAGTTGATAATTTTACTATTTTATTTGTAATTTTGACATTATCTACCTTTATTTGACTTGATTTTTTATAGTATTCTATTCTTTCATCAAAACTTAATTTTGAAATACTATTTTTTTCTGTCCCTATTCCTATTGAATAAGCACTAAATATCACACCTTCATAGTTTTTATTTTTGGTATAAATTTTAATTTTTTGATGTGAAAATAAAAAGTCTTTATTAAGATATCTTCCAAGTGCCGAAAACATAGTTCCGTTCTTCATATTGTGCCCATATAGTAAAGTTTCGCTATCATTAAATGGATTAATATCTAATGTAAAGATAGATCCATTACTATTATACTTTTTTAAATAATTATGCTTTAAATAATATAGACTATCATTATCTTTAAGTATAGGATAGTTAATTTCTGTATCTTCTATTTCTATCCACCCAATAATATCTTCATTTATAGATTTTAAATAATCCCAATCGATATTATTTTCTTTTTCGCTAGAATCTTCTACAAATACTTCATCAATTAAATCATCTATATCTTCGTTGTTTGAATTACATTCTAAATAGTGTTTTATTAATATATAACCTACTATTATTAAACTAATAAAACAAACAAGCACAATTATTACAATTAAAATTTTCTTTAATCTATTCATACCAAAGACTAAACTTCCACCTCCTTTAACATATTTTTCTTTATTGCAACAGCAAAAATATAATTTAAAATTTCAAATCTTAAACCATCTTGTTCTTCTTCTGTCAAATTCATTCTTTCCTGAATTTTAATAGGTGTTAGTTTCTTAAAGTATTTTAAACAAATAAATTTATATTTTATCTTATCTTTTGTTTTATAATATTCTAAAATAGCAGTTATAAGGTTTTGCCATTTTCTTACTTTATATATTCTTTGTTCTAATTCAATATTTCTAATTGCATCTTCCTCTAAACTACTACATTTATTTTTAAGCCATTTATTATAAGTTTGTCTATAATCATATTCATCTGTCAATTCACTTAATCTGCTTATTTTTAAATCTAATAGGTTATACCTTTTTAAATAATACTCAATTTTCTTTATTCCTGAATTATATAAATATTTCTCCATGCTCTTGTAAAAACTTTCTTGAAATATAAAATCCTAAATCATCTTTATTTCTAAATCTTCTTTGATATTGAGTACCATCATTTTTCTCACACACAAGCATATACTGACCTTCATATTTTAATAATAAGCAATAGAATCTTGCTGTTGTTATTGCAAATAAAATATCTTTTTTAGGTTCTAAATTTTTAAAATCAGAATCTTTATTTGATATTAAATCAACTAATTCTTCGAGTTCTAAATCATCAATATCACTAATTGTTTTATCTACACATTTCAATATTTCAAGCATTCTCTTTATAATTTCTCTAACATCAATATTACTTACATTAAAGCATTCTTTTACTTTATTAAATAATATTTTATATTCTAATTTTGTTAAATCAACTTCATTAGAATTTTCTAACTGTTTATATAACTGATGAACTATATATAGATCTTCAATATCTTCTTTTTCTTCATCAGTTAATCTATTGTATTTTTCAAATATATTTATCATATATCGTATCCTCCTATATCTTCAATTTCATCTTTATTAGGTACAAAAAAAGAAGGGCTTTGCTTGTCCTTCGTTAATTCATTTGTAACACTTTTATAATAATAATTTATAAAACTCTCAATTGGATTATTCTGATTTTTATATTCATCTTCTTTGAGTTTACAATCATTATATATTTTTAATAGTTTATCTCTACTAACTTTATGTGCTAGGTATTGTAATTTATCTCTAACAATTAAAGCTATTGCATAATCTATAATTTTAATTCTTTCAAGATTATCTCCAGTTATATATTGTAGCGAATCTTTAGTGTATAACATTTCATATTTCTTTAGTAGGTCATATATTTCATTAAAATCTACTTTTGAAAATTCTGCTGGAAATTCCTCTTTATTATTTATAATATAATTAAAAAATCTATCTATCTTATTATTACTTATAATATTATATTGTCCTTTTGGGGACATACCCTCTGTCCCATTTATCGAATAGGGGTATGTCCTATTTATCGTATAGGGTGTATCATTTGGATAAATTCTTCGTTGAATAATTTCGCCCTTTTCATTTTTTATCATATCTAAACAAACAAAACCGCATTCTCTTAAATGAGAAACCCATTTTGATATTGTATGTGGTTGTGCATCTAATAAATTGCTTAAATAAGCATTTGAAGCGAAACAATAACCTTCTTTATTGGATAATATAGTTATTATTGCATATAATAACTTTTCATTTGATTTTAAGTCTTTATTAAATAAAATGCTTGCAGGAATAACAGCATAATATCCAATTTTATTTTCAATATCCATTTTATATTAAACATCCCCTTTCTATAATTAAAAAATAAAATTTTATCTTGTACTCGAACACGAAAAAAAAGATAAAGTATTTCTACTTTATCCATTGTGTAACAAGCACTTTTCTTAATATTTTTTTGTTTTAGGGTTGTATGCGGAAACATGCTACCACATACCCTGTTGTTTTTATGTTTATGTAAACATTGTATTTTTTAGTGTTTTTTTCACTTTTTTTAGTAATTTTTTATCTTTTTCAAAATCTTTCAAGCTCTTTTGTATCAATGGTTACAGGTGTTACTTCAAAAACATAGCAACCACGCACTCGACATGACTAGTAAAAGGAAACATATCTACTGGTCTTATACTCTCGATATCATATATCTCTTCTAACTTAGCCAAATCTCTAACCAAAGTTGCTGGATTACAACTAATATAAACAATTCTTTTAGGCTTTATTAATAAAATATTCTCTATACTCTTATGATCTAATCCTTTTCTAGGAGGATCCATCATAACAACATCTGGAATGATTTTTTGAACATGAATTAAATCATTCAAAACAAGCTCTACATCACCAGCTATAAATTCCACATTATCAATCTGATTTCGTATCACATTTTCTTTCGCCATTTCTACTGCTTCTTTCACAATTTCAATTCCATATACTTTTTTAGCGAACTGAGACATAAACAAAGAAATTGTACCTATTCCACAATACAAATCAAACACAATATCTTCCCTCGTTATTTTAGCTAAATCTACGCCAACTTGATATAATCGTTCCGCCTGAATTGGATTAACTTGATAAAAAGATAGTGGCGATATTTTAAAAGTATATTGTCCCAATTGATCTTCAATCGTACCACTTCCATACATATTTATATTTTCCTCTCCCAAAATCACATTGGTATTTTTTTGATTGATATTTTTTACTATTGTTTTAACTTCTGGAAAGTGACTTGTTACTTCCAAAACTAATTCTTTTTCTTTTGGTATTTCTTTTCCATTTATTACCAGGATACACATAATCTCATTTGTTTTTACTCCAATTTTAGTCACAATATGTCTTATCAAACCTCTCTGATTCTTTTCATTATAAACACTAATCTTATTCTTAAGAATATAATCAAATATAAATTTTGCAACTTCTTCAGTTTTCTGATTTTGAATCAAGCAATTATGAATTGGTATGATTTCATGTGTCCTATTAGCAAATACTCCCATAACAGGTTCTCCATTTCTGTTCAATCCTACAGGATATTGTGCCTTGTTTCTATAATGATATGGATTTTTCATTCCTATTACTGGTTGCACTTGAATTTTATTTTTTAACATCTTATTAACTAAACTTTGTACTGCATTTTGTTTCATTTGCAAAGTTTCTTCATATTGTATATGCCTTAAACTGCAACCTCCACATCTTTTGTATGTTTCGCAATCACTTTCTATTCTTTTACTTGATGGCATTATAATTTCTAGTATTTTACCAAAAGCATGTGATGATAAAACCTTTACGATTAATATTTTTATTTGTTCACCTTTAATTGCATTTGGAATAAAAACTGTAAAATTATTAATTTTTGCAATTCCTTCTCCTTCAAATCCATTATCTATAATGTCAACAATATATTCTTTGTTTTTTTCTATTAGAGCCTTCATTTTTTCCTCTTTTCTTTTAAAATATTTCTGGCATTCCTCCCACAAAAGTTATATCTCCATCTTGATCTATAACCGCTTGTGTATCTTTTATTGCATAAACTTCAAAAGGATTATCTTTTAAAACTGTTTTATAAAATTCTTGATTCCATTTTTTTCGTTTTCCACGCAAATAATGTGGAATGATATTAAAATTTACAAGTCCTAATGTTTTTTCTCCAATATCTTGATAAGATATACCATATCTTTGTTTCCAATATTCTTCTATTTCTATTTGTCTTCCTAATGTTGTGGCTCCTGCTGATGTTCCCATAATTACTTTTTTCTTCGCAAATTCTTGTAGTAGTATATCAAATCCAGTTTCTTTAAAAAGTTTTGGCAAAATTCGTTGCTTTCCTCCTACTATATATAACATATCTGCATTCTGCAATCTCTCTTTTATTTCTTCTTTTCCATGTACTCTAAGATTAATAAAATCAATATTTCCACCTATATATTGAGAAATTTGAAATAATTCATGAATCAACCATCTCTTATCTTCTTTTCCCGATATGGCCACATAAGCTTCATTTATAATTGCAATATTTATTTTGCTTAATGGTTTATTAACTAATTCTTGAACTGTTTCTGCTATTTCAGGTGTAGTAAATCCTTGAGAAGCTAAAATTAATTTCATTGTTTTTTCTCCTTTTTCTAATCATATTTTAATAAATTCAAATCATTTTCCACTATTAACTCAATATCACTTAATCTTTTCTTCGCTCTGTATTCCAACTCTCTTTTTCATATACTTTAATACAAGTAAAAGAATTATGAATCCTCCTACCCCTACTATTAAATAACATACACTTGTAGTATAAAATTCTAATAACAATCCACCCAAAAAACTTATTAAAATCCTTCCTATACTTTCAACAAAATTGCTTGTTGATAAGACTTTTGCTCTAGTATTAGAATTCGTAAAATAGGTCATATATCTTTCTCTTAATACCCAATAAGGTGCTCGAAGAAAATGTTGGATAAAAAATCCCACTATAATCACTAAAATTATAAAATAAAAGTTTAAATCTAAATTTGTACATATTCCAATCATAATAAAAGATAAAAATATCGGTACTGATAAAAAAGTTAATGTTCTATTGGTAAAAATAGTATGTATTTTTTCCTGATATCTTACTGAAAAGCATTGAACAAGAGTTAATATAGAAAAAATAATACCAAAATACTTTGGATTTACTTGCAAGTCTGTTAATATACTTTTTTCATAAGTAGAAATCATCATTAATATTCCTACAAATATTGAAGTAAAAAGATATAATGCTTTTAATCTATTGGATTTTAATATCAATTTAAACCCTTGTTTCATTTCTTTAATTGATTGCGATAACTTCATTTTATTACTTTTTTCTACTCTTACTTCTTCAAATCTACAAGATATAATAACAGCAATAATTGATACTATACTAGATAAAACAAGTGGAATGTATGGATTTATCACAAATAAATATCCCGTAAATATTGATGTAATCGCTCCCAATGCATAACTAATAGAAGACCCTCTAGCATTTATGTTGGAAAATGAATTTCTTCCTTTGCATATTTTGGTAGAATCATATAATAAAGTATTTCTAGCAACATCTTTTATTGCATCTCCTAAAGCAGACATCAGATATGCAATTACTAGTAAGAAAAAGTTATGGATAAAAATCATCATCATGATTTGAATGGTTCCTAAAATAGTTCCTAAAATTAAAGACTTTCTACTTCCAATCCTTTCAATTAAAATAGTAACTGGTATTTGAAATATTAATAAAAATAATGAATAGATAGATTCTGCATACATTACCTTGGCAGGTGTTATTCCCTTTACCGTTGTTAAAAATATAAATATAATCGAACTATAAAATAATGGATCCCAACCAAATCCTTTATATAATGGAAATATTCTTCTATTATATTTCATTGCAAGTTCTTGTTTCATTTGTATCCTTTCCTATTTCTTTTTTCACATTTGTTTCATTTTTTATTTCTTAATTCAGTAAATCTCAAGTTTAAGATATTATACATCAAAAATACTAAAATAGCAATGAAGTGTTTTTATATAATAATGATAATTTTATCTTTTTAGTTAAATTAGAAATATACTCATCATTTGAATAATTGAAAACTAAGAAAGTAATATTGTTAATAATCCCTCTATGTGGATCTATATATGTAAAAATTCTAGTCGTTTTTATAGATATTCCTTAAAAAGAATGAAATTTAGAACATTAGCACAAAATTTGCACTTTTTATGTAAATATGATATAATATCGATTGAAAAACAGCATTTACTCCGTTTTTCAATTGATACATCAACAGGTAAAAATAATTTTTAGGAGGAAAAAAAAATGTTGATTGCTGTATACCTTTTCTTTATGAACGTGGCTTTACCACAAATCGGAGCTTATGCTCAAGCTCTTCTCGAGCCCATAATGGTAATGGTTATTACCTTGGTAGGAATTGTTATGCTTTTCGGAGCAGTTGGGATGAAAATCTCTAACAATTTAGGTTCGACAATTGTTGGCGGAATATTTAAGGCTATCGCCTATATCTGTCAAACAATTCTTAGAGCAATTGGTTGGATTATCCGTAATATTTTCAGAATAATACCTCGTGTATTTTATGGAAGTAGACGGACTTTCAATCAAATTTGTAACAATGCCTTGGTTAGCAATTTATTAGCAATTATTGTGGTAATAATTGTCTTAGTTGTTATTATTTAAAGAAAGAAGGATTGCAATTTTCAAAGGAGAAGTTCGTCGGTGTTACTGACTGGCTTCTCCTTTACCCTTAAAGTTAAAAATAAAAGACGAGCAAAACTCGTCTTCTATTTTGGTGCCGTTGGTGTAGTTATCTACAACTTTTTCGGCTCTCTTGACGATTGATACAAATATCAATCAATTTATTGTCTTTACTTTTTAACATAAAATTTATAAACTTGCAAGTGTTTTGAATAAAAATCCAATTGAAAAAATTTATAAAATTGAACAAATCTTAATTCATAAATTTTTATAAGATTGCAAAAGCAAGTACTTTAAAGAGTTATTAAGCTCAAAAAAGTACTTGCTCCTCACTTAAATTATTGGGATATCCGATGAATTTCTTAATCTTACTGCTGCATAAATTGCATTAGTTGCTGACATATCTGTATAACATCCTATAATAATTTTCTCAGGAGTTGTTTTATATAAATATGCAACTGTCCTAATTATATCAGCATTCCAATCATAGGGCTCACCGAACAACACATCTGCCAACGTAAGATTTGGATTTTCTCCGTAAAAAATATCATATCCTCTTTCCACAAATTCTCGAGTTAATCGAGCCATACGAGAATCGACTTCAAGTGGATATCTTTCCTTAATTTCTTCAGCTGTAAGTAGCCGTGCATTATGAAGACGCATTCCGCCATAACTGCTTTCCCATTCAGCCATTTTATTTACCTCCTTAACAATTCTGTTTGCGAGTTACTAGTTACACTTGCAATTTGCAAGATAATCAGATTATGTGAATATTCTAGCATAAAAAATGGATATTTTCAATACAAATGAAAAATTTTTAACTCTATAGATAATTATTATTTGAATTTCCGTTTTAGTCTTAAAAACTGAAATAAGTAAGTGTATAATATTTCCTTTTTTTCATTTAAAAACTAGAAATAAGTCTGACAAATATACTATTTTAAGATTATACTGCATTAACCATAAAAATTTACAAAATTTTATATGATTTAATTTAAAATTGCCATTTTCATTTACTAAATCTGTCTTTTTATTTTGATATATGCTCAAAGTAATTTTGTATTTTTCTATCTTCTCTTATTTGCTTATTGTTGTATTCAATTCTTGCATTTTCAAACTCTTGTAAATATAAATTTTGAACATCATTTATTAAATTATTTGTTCCATAAATTATAGAAATTTGTTCTGTTTTATTATCGTATTTTCTTAAATTATGGTTATTTGCTTTTGATAATTGTACCAAATTTTGAATAGAATTATTACTAAAAGAAGTTGTATTTGATTGATTATTTTTGCAATTTCTTTTGCTTTTTTAGTTTTATTTTTATCGTTCTGAAAAGAGATGATATTTTTAAGCAACAAAAAATCAACCAGATTTTATTTTCTGATTGATTTCATATCAATTCTGTTCTATAAAGTTCGAACAGATACATCGTTGGTGCGGATGAAGGGACTCGAACCCCCACGTCGTTGACACTGGTTCCTAAGACCAGCGCGTCTACCAGTTCCGCCACATCCGCATATTCGCTTGACAATAGATATAATAGCATATTCACGATTCTATTGTCAAGTCATTTTTCATATTTTTTCATTTTTTAATTTTCCTTTTATTCGCATTAATTAACAACTTTATCACATTATCTAAACAAAATATACAATAGCTCCGCCAATCATTGCTATTATAAATCCTAATATTTTCAATCCACCAGTTGCCTCATTTTGATCACCAAAACCAAAAAATTTTTTTGTCAAAATTCGTGCATCATATATAAAAACAATTCCTAATAAAACAATTAGCATTCCAATTAACTTAACAATCACTTGCAACATACGATCAACATCCTTCTCTATTCCTTCTTATCATACTATTTTCAGCAAAAAAAGTCAAGAAATTTTAAAGCAGAAAAATAACAAACAATCATTAGAGTTTCTTCCTTAAGCTATATTAACAAACTCTATTTATTTTCTTTAAATTCAAAAATTAAATCTCAATCCTTTTCATGAACTTATCCCTTATTAAATCTTTTAATAAAACATTTTTATCTTGTTCTAATTTTGGATCTTCTCTTAAAATCTTTCCAGCAATTTCCTGTACTGCTTTTAAAATAGGCATATCTTCAAATAAATTTGCAATTTTAAATTCTGGTAACCCATGTTGCATTGTGCCAAAAAAATCTCCTGATCCCCTTAGTTCCAAATCTTTTTCTGAAATAATAAATCCATCATTTGTACTACACATTACCTTCATTCTTTCCTTTACCGTTTCGCCTTTTCCTTCATATTTTAAGACACAAAAAGACTGATACTCTCCTCTTCCAACTCTTCCTCGTAATTGATGCAGTTGTGCCAAACCAAATCTTTCAGCATTTTCAATCACCATAATATTGCTATTAGGGACATCAACACCTACCTCAATAACAGTAGTAGAAATTAACACATCAATTTCCCCTTGTTTGAATCTTTCCATAATTTCATCTTTTTGTTTTGGTTTCATTTTTCCATGGATATATTCCACTTTATAATGTGGAAATACTTTTCTTTGATAAGTTTCATATAATTCTTCTACAGACTTTAAATCTAATTCTTCATTTTCTTCTACTAATGGACATACAATATAAGCTTGTCTGCCTTCTTGAATTTGTTTTTCGATAAATCCATTCACTCTTTCTGTCATTTTCTTATTCACAGCAAAAGTTTCAATTGTCTTTCTATTAGGTGGCAATTCATCTATAATTGATATATCCAAATCACCATATAAAATTAAAGCCAATGTTCTTGGAATTGGTGTAGCTGTCATAACTAATACATCTGGATTTTTTCCTTTTTCTGCTATTTTGGTTCTCTGTTTTACACCAAATCGATGTTGTTCATCAGTTACCACTAATCCCAAGTTTTTAAAAACCACATTTTCTTCTATGATAGCATGTGTTCCAATTAAAATATCAATATCTCCATTTGCCAATCTTTCCAACAAATTTTCTTTTTTCTTTTTAGAAATACCAGAAATCAATAATTCACACTTTATCCCCAATGAATTGAATATTTTTTCAAAATTCTCTAAATGTTGAGTTGCTAAAATTGCGGTTGGTGCCATAATCGTTGCCTGATATCCACTTTTTACCGCTTTATATGCCGAACACATTGCAACCACTGTTTTTCCAGAGCCAACATCACCTTGCAACAAACGATTCATAGGTGTTTCTGCCTCCATATTGTTATCAATTTCTTCTAATACTCTTATTTGTGCTTTTGTTAGTCTAAATGGTAGCTGATTTATGACATCTGACATTTTAACATTTTTATCAAAAGAAATCCCTTTCTCTTCATGCATATAATTATTTTTTAATTCCAATAAAGCTAGTTGTGTTGATAGCAATTCTTCAAAAACAAGTCTTTTTCTTGCTTTTTCAAAGTCTTTTAATTCCTGTGGAAAATGAATGTGTTTTGTTGCTTCATTGATATCCTCTAAGTCATATTCTCTTAACAAATAATCTGGTAAAGTTTCTGGCAATTTTTCCTCCACTTCTGCCAAACCACTCTCAACAATTCTTCTTAAAACATTTTGTGATAATTGGTAAGTTAGCGGATAAAGAGGAATGATCTTTCCTGTATTAAAATTTTTTTCGTTTTCATCAAAGACTGGTGATGTCATAGATATTTTTCCAAATTGATTGGTTATTTTTCCATAAAATTTATATTTCTTTCCTATTTCAAATTTATTTTTTAGATAACTTTGATTAAACCAGGTAATTGTACAACTACTTGTTTCATCTCTAACAACCAACTTTTGCATTGTTTTTCCCTTTAAACGAACATCTGATAGTTTCCCACAAGCAATTGCTTCAATTAAAACTTCTTCCCCAGAAACACATTCAATAATGTTTTGAGGCTTACTTCTATCTTGATAACTTCTTGGATAGTAGGTAATTAAATCTTTTAATGTAAAAATACCTAATTTATTTAATAATGTAACTCGATTGGGTCCAACTCCTTTTATATATTTTACATCTTTCTTTAAATCCATTTTTTCTCCTTTTAATGGGGATTTTTCGATATTTCATCTGATCCATTTAAAATGGCTAGTCGCTGTCTGAAATTTTTAATAATTTAAAATTTAGCCCATCTGCACTAACTAACTTAAAATCAATTCCATAATAGTTACCTTCTACTGCTTCTGCTATTGATGTACTATGCAAATGCCCATAATAACACCTTTTTATATCATACTTTTTCATAACTTTAATAAATTCACTCATCTCATGATTGATAATATTATGATTGATAATAGGTGGATAATGCAGAAATACTATGATTTCATAATCATTTATTTCTTTTATCTTTTGAGCTTCTGCTAAGGATAATTCTAGCCTTGCCACTTCTCTTTTTAATAATTTTTGATCTTCTCCTTCTTCATTTTGTCCCCAACCTCTTGTTCCTGCTATAATAAAATTTTCAAACTGATATGCTGTGTTATAGATAAAATCTATATTCTGAAAATTATTTTCTCTCAAAAATTTTCTCATACTTGTTAAAGTCGTCCACCAATAATCATGGTTCCCTTTTAAAATTAGTTTTTTCCCTGGCAAATGATTCAAATAAGAAAAATCTTGAATGGTATCTTTCAAATAAGTTGACCAAGAAAAGTCCCCTGGTATTATAACCAAATCTTCATCTTTTACTTTTTCAAGCCAATCCTTTTTTATTTTTTCTTCATGTTCTTTCCAATTCTCTCCAAATATACTCATTGGCTTGTCTTCTTGAAAAGACAAATGTAAGTCTCCTATTGTATATATTGACATCGATTCTCTCCATTCTTTATCTGTTTTAGGCTAATCACTTCTTTGATTACATTTTCAAATTTGGTATGGCATTCAAATTAAGGCTATTCATTTTTTTTGCCAAATAGTTATAATACCCCGCAGAGGCTATCATTGCTCCATTATCTGTACATAATTTTAAATCTGGTTGATAGACCTTTATTTGCTTTTTTTCAAGTAGCAAGAATTCTTTTCTTATATAAGAATTACTTGATACTCCACCAGCTAATGCTACTTTTTTTATTCCTGTTTTCTGGATTGCTTTTTCGACATTTTCCATTAAAGTTTCTGTTACCGTTTTTTGAAAACTAGCACATAAGTCGGCTTTATTTATGTTTGGTGTTTTGTGATGGATATTAATAACTGCTGTTTTAATTCCACTAAAACTAAAATCTAATGTATCCTCTTCAAAGTGTGTCTTTGGTAATTCGATATTGGGTTTTCCTTCTTGTGCTAATCGATCTACTTTTGGTCCTCCTGGATAAGTAAGACCTACCACTCTTGCTACTTTATCAAAAGCCTCTCCAATTGCATCATCTCTTGTTTTTCCTAACACTTCAAATTGTGTGTAATCTTCTACTTTTATAATTTGTGTATTTCCTCCTGACATCATAACACATATAAATGGTGGCTCTAATTCTTTATGCGTTATATAATTAGAAGCAATATGTCCTTGAATATGATTAACTCCTACTAATGGAATTTTCTTTGCATAAGATAAAGCTTTTGCATAAGAAAGTCCCACCAACAAGGTTCCTACTAATCCTGGTCCATAAGTTGGCGTAATAGCATCTATATCTTTCCAGTCTACTTTTGCTTCTTTTAATGATTTTTTGGTAACTCTTGAAATAGCTTCAATATGATTTCGTGAAGCAATTTCTGGTACCACGCCTCCATATTTCTCATGAATTGGTATTTGTGTATCTATGATATTGGAAAGAACCTCTCTACCATTTTTTACTATGGCTACAGAGGTTTCATCACAACTTGTTTCAATCCCGCATGGTTAATATTTCTTTTTTCATTTTTTCACATTCTTTCTCAGAACAACCCTCTTAGCAAAAATGTTAAATACCAAAAATCATCTTAGTAAGTGTCATTATTCCTGTTGAAATCCAATGAATTGGTGGTGCTATCATAATACTTGCTATTCCTGTTATCCATATTACAACAAATACAATATAAAATATCTGCTCATTGTTTCTAAACCATTGTTTTGCATTATATGGCAAAAGTGGCATAATAATTTTAGAACCATCTAATGGTGGTAGTGGAATTAGATTGAAAACGCCTAATCCAATATTAATCGCTATTGCTGAATTTAATATTAGTAGTACTATGCTTCCTACTGTTGATAATAAAAATGTTTCACTTGAAAATTTTACCATTGCTCCATAAATTAGAGCTAATAAAAATGCTAACACTATATTAGTTGCAGGACCTGCTAATGAAACAATAGCTTCTCCTTTTTCCATAGAAATTTTTCTTGTATATTGAGTTGGATTAACATGTACCGGTTTTCCCCAACCAAATCCTGCTAATAACAACATAAGTGTTCCAATTGGATCTAAATGATCCAAAGGATTTAAACTTAGCCTTCCTTCGTTTTTAGCTGTATTATCTCCTAATTTATAAGCAGAATATCCATGAGCAAATTCATGAAATGTAATGGCTATTAAAACGCCAGGTACACTGACTAATAATGCAAATATTGCATTTGGATTCGCAATATATTTTGAAATAGTTGATAATACCATAATTCCAATTATAAAATATATCATTCTTTTATCAAATGAAAAATTAAACATTCTTATTCTCCTTTGTATCCACAATTTAATTCAAACAATTAAGCGTTATTAAGAGGTTTCATGGTTGGAAATAACAATACATCTCGAATTGAAGCACTATCGGTTAATAACATTACCAATCGATCAATCCCTATTCCTAATCCACCTGTTGGAGGCATTCCAATTTCCAAAGCTTGGATAAAATCATCGTCCATCATACCAGCTTCTTCGTCTCCAGCTTCTCTAGCTTCTACTTGTTTTTTAAATCTTTCATATTGATCAATTGGATCATTTAGTTCTGAAAAAGCATTTCCATATTCACGTCCTCCAATAAATACTTCAAATCTTTCTGTTAATCGTGGATCTTCTTTCTTTTTCTTAGCTAATGGCGATATTTCAATTGGATAATCATAAATAAAAGTTGGTTGTACAAGTGTTTTTTCTACATATTCATCAAAGAATAAACTAATAACATCTCCTCTTGTTTCTTTGGTTTTGTCTGGTATTTCTATTTTTCTTTCTTTGGCTAGTTTAACCGCTTCTTCATCGGTCTGTATTTGATTAAAATCAACTCCACAAGCTTCTTTGATTGAGTCAATCATGGTTATTTTTTTCCAACCAGGAGTCAAATCAATTTCTTGTCCTTGATATGTAATTTTAGTAGTTCCTAATACTTTTTCCGCACATTTTGAAAATAATTCTTCTACCATATCCATCATATCATGATAATCGCTATAGGCTTCGTATAATTCAATAGTCGTAAATTCTGGATTGTGACGAATGTCCATTCCTTCATTTCTAAAAATTCTACCCATTTCATATACTTTATCATAACCACCTACAATTAATCTTTTCAAATTTAATTCTGTAGCAATTCTTAAAAACATATCAATATTTAAACTATTATGATGCGTAATAAATGGTTTTGCTGTTGCTCCTCCAGATATGGTATTTAACATTGGCGTATCTACTTCTAAGTATCCTTTTTCGTCCAATATTCTCCTAATTTCTGTTATAATTCTACTTCTCATTTCAAACGTTCTTTTTACTTCTGGGTTCATAATTAAATCGACATATCTTTGACGATAACGCAAATCAACATCTTTTAATCCATGAAATTTCTCTGGTAATGGTCTTAGTGATTTTGACAATAATGTTACTTCTTTTGCATGGATTGATATTTCTTCTGTTTTAGTTTTGAATACAAATCCTGTAATTCCAATAATATCTCCAATGTCATAAGTTTTAAAAGCTTTGTAACTTTCTTCTCCTAAATCATTAATACTAATATAACTTTGGATTTTTTCATCACTATCTTGAATGGTACAAAAAGATGCTTTCCCCATAATTCTTTTGGCTATGATTCTTCCAGCCACAGTAACATCTTTCTGTTCAAAATGCTCATAATCTTCCTTGATTTCTCCACTTGTATTGGTTCGATTAAATTTCGTTATTTCATAAGGGTCTTTCCCCTCTCGTTGTAATTCCGCTAATTTATCTCTTCTAATTTGCATTAGATGATTTATATCTAATTCTTCTACTTCATGATTTGCATTTTCATTATTTTCTTGCATCAATAATCTCTCCTTTTCTTTTTTGTTTCATCTATTATATAGCAAAAATTGGTAAAAGTAAAGCTTTCTTGGTTACTCGCTTAAAATGAATTCTTTTTCTTCTGATTCGATTTCATTATTTGCTATTTTTATTTTATAGGTTCCTGCTTGATTTAATACAAAACTCATTTCTTCTGTTGTATTCCAATTTTCTCTATTTTGTATTTGGTGTTGTACTTCCCACTTACTAATATAGCCTGTATAATTTATATTGGTAATCGTTACTCTCCATTTATTCAATCCTATTTTTTCTACTTCTACATCAAAAGTTGGCTTGTCAGCAATTGGTTTTTGATGTTCGACATTGTATAATCCATTTGGTAATTGACTTAGTGTATAATATCTCTTTCCTTCATATTCAATTCCTTGATAACTTACTACACTTCTTTTGGCTAGATTAACAAAAAAATCTTGATCCACTCCATCAATTCCTAATTGTTTTATTATATCTTTAGACCAATATCGATATCCATCAATCGATATAATTCCTGTTTTTGAATCTTTGGCTAATTCAGCAAAAATTTTATTTGCCTCTATCTGAATGTTTCCCGTGATTTCGTTTCCTATTTGAGCGTTTTTTTCTTTCTCATAAAGTTCATTTACTTGTGTTTGCATTATTTTTAGTTCTGTTGTGAATGCTGTTAGTTTCGATGTTTGTATGACACTGATTCCACTATATGTTGCCACAGATGCCAATATCGTTAATATCACAATGGTAACGACTAAAGTGATTAGAGTAATTCCCTTTTTATTTGTCATTTGTTCCTCCCTCATTTCTAAACGGTTACTTTTGGCTGGGGTACTAGGATTCGAACCTAGGAATGTCAGAGTCAGAGTCTTTATGAGTGTTTTATATATATTATTATTTATTGCTATATAATGCCTATTAAAATGGCTCTAAATCAAACAATTTTAACCCCAATTTTATCTAACTTGCTATTTAACTCTAATTATAAAATAACATATTTTTATAAACTTTGGTTAGATATTTTCGTTGGATTTATTATAGCAGATAATCTACTATTGATAAATAGTTTTTTGAAATTTTGTCAAAAAACTTTAATCGTAAATTTACTCTATCTTCACAACAAAATGGCACAAAATCGATTGTGAGGGCTAATTGAATAAGATTGTAACTAACTACTTGTAGTTTTGTAACTATGAGTAGTTTTTTTATGTTCAAAAGAGAAATGCAACACCTCTTAAAAAGTTTTTGGTGTGATGAGCCGATGCTATAAAGTTCATTCGTATTTGTATAAGTAGTCTAATTATACAAAGTGAGTAAGTGAGATCTTGGAACAAAAACTCACAATAAATTAAAGAGTATTCGGTGGCATATTTGATATGGATTTGTAATTGTAAAAAGTTTGGGCAAGTATGAACAAAGA
>JAAVZN010000066.1 GCA_022791675.1 Clostridia bacterium
ACAAAAAATAAGATTTTAAAACAAAAATTAAATCTTGAGCCTGCCTCCGCGACGAGCGGATAAACTCAAGATTATACATAGGTGAAATATTCACTAATAAAATAAGACTATTTTTAGTGAAATATTCAAAAATTATTGACATATTTTCAATTTTGCGAAATATTAAATTCTATTATTTCATATACAAAATTTTTTATAAGACCTATTATTACTTATTGGATAGGTATCAATGCGATAGTATCAATCCTTCAAATCATTGGTATTACTAGATTGTCACTTTAAATGATCACTCCTGATAAAGTCAATTAAATAATAATGTTCTTGTTATTTCTTTCATATTAACAAAGTCGCTTACAATTTTATTTATATCTACTAAACTATCTTCTTTTTCCTCCAAATCTTCATCTTCAAGTAGTCCATTGTATTTGTCTTCATATAACTTGTCAATTCTCTTGTTCATCTCTTTAACTTTTTTCTCTAAAATAAGAATCTCATTAGATAAAATGTTTTTTTGTCTTTATTCTTGCAATAATAAACTAGCCCTTTTAGTAACCATTCATAAGACTTTGTTCTTACTCCTGTTCTACTTTTTATCAGATCTTGTACTATAATAAAAGTTTCTTCATCTATTTATTCAACAAAAATAAGAATGATAAACAATTAAAGAACTTGGAAAAAACTTGCTAAAGAAAAAATGACACAAAAAAGCAAGATGTCAAAGGACAAAAAAAGGATTAGCTAACCTAAAAGAGTGTAACACTACCACATTTCCATGCTCTTTTTTATACAAAAAATGAAAGAACTAAATGCTACCTTCCTTCGACTATACTAATGACTAATTTTTTGTTCACTTAATTAAGTTAGATATCGTATCCTACATTTTTTTATGTATTTTAAGTTGACTTGAAAACTTTGAACTATTTCTAAAACATTTTTTAAATTTTTCCTATTACACCTTAACCCAAGATTTTAATACACTCAACTGTGTTTCATTTATTTTATCATATTTTTGATAGTCCCAAATTTGATTTTAACATTCATAACGTCTATCTCGTTTTTAAGCAAATATTGTTCTAACTCAGTTGATTATTTTTATAAATATATGTAGTAGCACGAGAATTAATAGCATTACACCACTTTTCTTGTAAATTTATAATGTTCCTTATCTTTTGTACTGGAATAATGTTTCATCATGCTCCGTTAAAAATGATATTTGGAGTAAAATAACAATTAATCCTCCTTTTTTCCATCTAAATTCCCCACTTATTTTACAATTGCTTACTACTCAAATCAATAATTAAATCCATATTATCATCTTTTGCCATCTTATTCTTTCTCATTGCACCACACTTTTTACATCGAAAGATAATCACATATCCCTTTTTTCCATCAATTTCCAAACTAACAGGTTCCAAATCACCATGACAGTCTTCTTTACGATCTCCTGGATTTTGATCAACATGTTTTGAATGCAAACAGTAAGGACAATGATTTCTACAAGAATATCCTAATTTAAGAACCTTTTTGCCACAATGATCACAAACAAATTCTTCATCAATTTCAGTAAAATTTCTTGACTCCATATCTATCTCCTTTTTCGAATGTTCTTTTGGGGACGGTTCTTCTTGCACATTTTTGTGCAAGAAGAACCGTCCCCAATCGCACCTATCCTAATGGCACATTCTAATATCTAAAGTTTCCGCCACCTAAAAATTCTTTTAATAGTGAATTAGTTGGCACATAATCAGCTGGTATCGTTTCAAAATATTTTAACATATTAATCAATCTTTGTGCTTCTGCATATTCTGGTTCTTCTTGCTTTATTTCTTCAAGTAATGGCATAACAACTCCTTTTAATACTCCAAGTTCATAGATTAGTGATGTATTAAATATGCTATTGGCTTCCTCTTGATATGGAAATATGTTTTTTTCTTCTCCATTGTTTACCATGTTCCAAGTTCCAATTGTATGTTTGGCATCATATCCTCTGAATTGATGGTCTCTTACAATTCTTCTAACTAATCTAGTATCTGTTGTTGAAATTCTATTATATCGATCCATGTTTAGTACCGTTAAAGCACTAATATAAATTTTATATTTTTGATCTTTATCAATTTTACTCGTTAATTTGTCATTTAAACAATGAATTCCTTCTATTACTAATACTTGATCTGGTTCTAATTTTAATTTTTTACCATTGTATTTTTTACTTCCTTCATGGAAATCAAATTGTGGCATTTCAACTTCTTCTCCATTTAACAATTTTGTTAAATGTTCATTAAATAATTCTAAATCAATTGCTTCTATACATTCGAAGTCATAATTTCCATTTTCGTCTCTTGGTGTATCTTTTCTTTCTACAAAATAATTATCTACCGAAATTGTTACTGGTTTGATACGATTAATTCTTAATTGTATTCCTAATCTTTGAGCAAAAGTTGTTTTTCCTGACGAGGATGGTCCTGCAATTAGAATCATTTTCACATTTCTATCTTTCGCTATTTTGTCAGCAATATTAGCAATTTTCTTTTCATGTAAAGCCTCATCTAACATGATAATGTCTTTGATCTGCTCCTCTTCTACTGCCATATTTAATTTATAAACCGTATTTACATTTAATATTTTATGAATATCATCATATTCGTCCAATGCCCATGCTAATTTTTTAGTTTGAATTAATTTTGGTAATTGCTCTGGCTTATCGGAACTTGGATATCTTACTAAAAAACCATCTTCATATTTTATGATTTCAAATACTTTGGTTACTCCTGTTCGATTAGCAATGGTTCCATAACAATAATTATAATAATCTTCACAATAGTACATGTAAATTTCCTGATTGTTACACAAATCCAATTGTAATCTTCCTTTTGAAACATCATTTTTTTGGTAAAATTCTTCTGCTTCATTACGTGACATAATAACTTGTTTAATTGGCAAGTCTTTTTGTGCAATTTCATGCATTTTATCATTTAAATTTTGAACTAATTCTTCTGTTATTTCTGTATTTTCAATCTCACAAAACATAGCATTAGGAAGTTGATAATTCACCATAATTTTTTTCCCTGGATACACTTCTTCCATTGCTTTTCCTAATATATAAATAATCGTTCTTCGATAAATTTTAGTTCCTTCTTTCGAAGCAATATCAATTAATTTGATCGTTCCATCTTTTTTAACAGAATATCCCAAATTAACATATTCATGATTAAAAATCGCTCCTATTACTGGATACTCACTCTTTTCAATTTCTTCTTTTAACAATTCTTGTATCGTTACTTCTTTCTGTACTTCTAATATTTTATCTTGATAATGTATCTTCATTTTTTCCTCCTTATTATGGTCAGGGATTATAGGGACGTTCCTTAAAATCCCTGTTTTACAAATCTATTTTAACGTAAATAATTTGATAAGTCAACTTGTTATATTTTTGTTTTTTTATGGATATACTTTTATTAAGATAATTTGGGAGGTTTATTTATGAATTTGGAAAGAATGTACACAATTTTAAATAATGATGAAAAGTTTGATATCTTTTATGAAGAAAGACCTGTTTGGGTACAAGGTTTAAATGAAAATGAAGAAATAGCTAAAGTAGGTTTTGTCGATAATTTTGAAGAAAAAGATGTGTTTATTAAAGATTTATATGAAAGAAATTTATAGATTTCCACTTTAAAAGACTACAAATATCGAGTATTTGCAGTCTTTTTTTTATAATTCTTCAATTTCTTTTTTGGTTAATCCTGTTGCTTTTTCAATTTTATCTATACTAATTTTTAAGTCTAACATTTTTTTAGCAATTTCTAATTGCTTTTTTCTTTCTCCTCGTTCTTCTCCTTCTTCTTTTGCTTCCAGTATCCCTGTATTATAATCTAAAATTGCAATTTCTCTGGCTCGACACAAATCCCATTCTTTTTCGTCC
>JAAVZN010000067.1 GCA_022791675.1 Clostridia bacterium
GCATATTCTGTAAAAGTTTTTGAATGTCCAACTGTGTTTCTGTTTCCCCTGTTTCTGTTTCCCCTGTTTCCATTTCCTTTGTTTCCGTTTCCTTTGTTTCTGTTTCCTTTGTTTCTGTTTCCTTTGTTTCCTCTTGTTCTATCAGAATATCCTCTGCAATAATGTATTCTATACCATAAGCTCTAGCCATTGTAGCCATTGCATTATCTGCGGTATAAAGAATTACATCTTTCCCTTTACAAAAATTAAGCAATTTCTCATCTGTATAATTGCTAATATTTTCTGCTATTTCTACTTTTATCTTTTTGCCTTCTTTATCTCTGGCACTTTCAGCTAAAAGTTGCCTTACATTCCTTCCCAAAATGCCATTAGCTGATTTACGTTTTTCTAATTCTCTTATAACATCAAGTATCAAGATAACACTTGAATGACTCATAATAAAGTCAAAAGCTCCATTTTTTCCTAATGAACAGGTATCTACGACTAAACTTTTATCCTTGTTTCGTTTCTTTTTTGTTTTCTCTATTACTTTACCATCATTCTTATCAAGTCTGTTAAATATGCTTTTGGCTATTCCCTCTGAATATCGTGTTTCCACCCTATACTTTATTTGATTTGCTGAAAGAGATAACATTTTCATTATCTCAGTTGTTGTTTTTCCTTCATTTACTGCTTTTCTGATAATTCTTGATTCCTCATATAACTTGTCATTTCTTGCCATTCTTTTCTCCTTTTGCTATAATTAATTTGTTAAAATGGTTGATAAGTTACAAATCTAAAGTTTCCTATCCTCCTTTCTTGGTATTATAAAAAATCTAATACCTTTTAGCTTAATGCAATCATATTATACAATATTTACATAAATTTTGCAAATTTCCCCTCTATGTTACCTAATTGTAATTTAAAATTATCCTATTAATTCAAGCTTTATTTTTTCCTATTTTTATGATTGTCTTTTTTATCTTTTTATAACTTTCTTCTGAAATGCTTTTATTTTGTTTGATTTCTTCTTTTTCTGGATAGCTTACTTCTAAATTATCAATTGTTTTTTTGATTAAAAATGCTTTTATAAATGCTATATTTTGCATGACATTTTCTTCTCTTCTATTTTTTATTTCTATTTCCATATAACACCTCTAAAAAAAGTGTATGCTATTTTTTAGGCAATAGCACACACTTTTTATTTTAACATTCTATTTTGTTTTACGTCTATGATGATATGATAATATGATTCCACCAATTAAGATCATGCTACTTAATATACCAATCCACACACTCCATTCTTTACCTGTTTTAATATTAATAATTGCTGTTGCTTCTGATTGGTTATCTTCTGATGTTGTTTCACTAAAGTTAGCTTCATTCATTGTTTTAACAATAGCTACTTTATTCGTCTTGGTTCCAAAATTACTTTCATTATTGTTCCATTGGAAAGTCAATTCATATACTCTACTTTCTCCTGCATTTAATTCTAAAGTCATACTTAAGTTTCCATCTTCATGAACTTGCCAACAATTTTTGTCAAAGCCAACTAAAGTAAATCCTGTTGGTATCATTTCATACAAAATAGCGGTTCCAGATAGCTCTTCTGTATTACTTACTCGAATTGAATAAGTGATTTGTAAATTAGCATTTGGTATATTGTTTTTTACTAATTCGACTTTCATCATTTTATTGTCTTTACTAATTTTAATTGGATTACCATCTAGATATGCCTCCTTTATTTCTTTTTGAATACCAATATTAAATTTTAATTTTTTGTAATAATAGATAATGGTTTCGTCATTTTGGGTATAATAAGCTTCTTTTTGGCTTTCTTCTACATTGTTTTGATATACGTAGTATGGTATATCTTTTTCCTCTGTTTTATATTTTTCACCTACAAAACCTGAACTTTCATAACTATATTTTTGGCTTTTTCCATTCTCATCTATGGATACAATTTCTTCTCCCGTTTCCATATCTACATATTTTACTGTTACTTTTCCACTTGGAATTTTTTCATAATAGTAAATAACTTCTATGATTTCTTTTTTCATCGTACCTGTTGCATTTTCTGGTTCTGGTTCTACTTTTTGGTAATCCTTCACTACTTTTCTTTGTGTCTTATACGAATCTCCTGCATAACCTTTTATTGTTTCTTCTTCTGCTACCATTTGATTGGTTTCTTTTTCTAAGTATTTTACAAGTACAGTTGCTGGTATTTTCTTATAATGATAATAGATTTCTTTTGGTTCTTTTGTTAAAATACCTTCTGTTTCATCTCCTGTTGTTTCCACAAACTCATAGTTTTCAATGTCCTTTTCCTTGGTTGTATATTCTTCTCCTATTTTTCCTGCTATTTCTTCTTTTGGGACAATTTCCTTACCATTTTCATCTACATATTTAATCGTTACTCCTCCTGATGGTGATTTGGTATAGTAGTAAATTACTTCTGTTTCTCCTTCTTGTATTTCGCCTTCTGGTATTCCAATGGTTTCTACATAATCATATGTATCAATTTCATGTTTCTTCGTTGTGTATTCCTCTCCTGCTTTTCCTTCGATCTCATATTCATATTTTTCTTCTTTATTTCCTTCTCCTGTATCAATCATAAGAGTAAGGTCTTTTCCTGTGTCTTTATCAATATATTTTACCTTCACTTTACCACGAATATTGATTACCGTATCATGAGAATCTTCCACTTCATTTTTGGTGTCATCTTCCGTGAATTCTATTTTTGCTTTTAGGTAATTGGTTATTTTTACTTGTTTTGCGTCCAAATCTTTATATACTAACTTAATGTCTCCTTCTAGTCCCACTTCACAATCTCCATTAATGCTTGTATCAATATTGTTTAATGGAATTGTCCAAGTAATCGTTTTGGTATCTTTATTGTATACACCATTGCTTAAATCTGATTTTTCTTCGTCTATTTGATATGGCAATGTATCAGTAATCACTAAAACAGCGTCCCCAATGTATTCTTTTACAACTGCATGATAAGAAATGTGATAATTTACTTCTTCTGTTGAACTCGTAATTTCTTCTGTTCCGTCTTTCGTAAGATTACTATCAATTGTAATGTCTTTTAGTTTGTAACTATTGGTCACCATCATCTTTTTGTTTGCTAATCCATCTGTTGTAACTATTTCTGGCTCATTATAGTATTTTAAGTCTCCTATTTGTATCTCTTGTTCTTCTACTTCATAATGAATTTCCCTTCCGTTACTATCATATTGGTCTAAATTTTCAAATGTATGACTCCAATGATTGTCTTCGCTTAAAATAATCGCTTCTAATTCTTCCCCATTGAATGTATTTTGTTTGTTTGCTTTTAATTGTATTTTAATACTTTCTGGACGATGGTTTTTTCGATTTTCATTGTCTTCCCAAATCTTTTCTACTGTAATATCAGTTTTGTAATTTTGCTGTACTACTGTTTCATCACTATCTTTGATAGTTTCTTTTTCTTCACCTGGTTTGTTTACATGATTTTCTGGATAATAGGTTGTAACACTTCCTTCTGCTGTATTTGTTAACCTTTCTATTTTATTTTGTCCCTCGTACAAGATTTCAATTTGTTTTTCCATAGTATTTTCATAAGTTCCATTGGCAAAAGTATCAATATTTTCTATCGTCTGTTCCCAAGTAATGGTTTTACTTTGTTCGTCATAAATTCCTCCTGATAAATTTGATTGTTCCACATTAATTTTTTCTGGCAAAACATCTTTTAGTTGTATTTTTACTTTTCCAATATAGTCTTTTACCACAATTTTATAACTTAACTTGTATTGAATTGTATTTCCTTCTGTTTGGATTACTTCTGTTGTTATATTTTGTTCTTCTTCCATTGTTTGAATCGTTTTATCTGCTTTGGCTGTCTTGGTCATTTTATTTTCCACAGTTTCTGACTTTAATCGATAATAATAAGTTACTTCGATTGGTGTTTTTGTCATAGTACCTACATATTTTTCAGGTGTTTCATTGATACATTCATAATTTTGTGGCACTTTATCTGATTTAGTCGTCGTATAGTTTTCTCCTATTTTTCCATTTTTTATCTCATCTTCTGCTATGGAAACAGTGGTATATTGTTTTTTGTCTTCATCATAAATGTAGTGATGAACCAATACTTGTGCTGGAATTTGTACTAACACATCATGCTTGTCTGTTTTTTCTTCTGTTCTTACAATCTCATCTTCTTCTGGTTTATCTGCTTTTGGTTCTTTTAACTGGGTGGTTGCTTTTACTGTATTTTCAATTGTTCCACTTAAATTTTCTGGATCGATATATAAGTATCTTACTGAAATTGCTATGGTTTTTTGTATGGTTTTTTCAATTTCTGCTTCATAAGTATCGATATTTTCTTCTGTTTCTTGCCAAGTAATGGTTTTGGTCTTCGCATCATAAACACCACCTGATAAATCTGAATTTTCTACATCAATTGGATAAGGTAATTGATCAACAATGGTAATGCTCGCTTTTCCTTTTAGGTCTGAAATGATCGCCCTGTAATTGATTTCATAGTAGATGTTACAATCGGTTGAAATAATTTGATTATCACCTGTTTTAGAAATTGTAGTTTTCAATTTGCTTTCTGTCTTTTTATAATCTGTACTCGTTTCGTTGGTTGGTTTGTTGTTGATATAAGCTATGTTTTTAATCTTTTTTTCCTCTTTATTGTATTTTACATTTACCACAAAACTTAATTCTTTGGTTTCTCCTGCTCCTATTTCTTCTAAATTCCATACAATTTCTCGACTATCTTTCATTTTTCCTTGGTTGTTGATTTGTTCAATCGTGGTTCCTTCTGGTACACTATCTTTTACCTCTATTGACTGTGCCATAGATGTTCCTGTATTTCTCACTATGATTTTGTAAATGATTTGATCCGTTGTTGTAACTGTATTTTCTGGCAAATCTTCTTCACTTATTTTGTTAATTTCTACTTGTTTTTCAAAGTTAATAATAGGATAACTTACTTCATTTGTTATTTTGTCATCTATCCTTGCTTGATTTCGTATATTTCCTGTTGCCCCTTTGTTTACTGTTACACAAAAACTCAAAATTGCTCTTCCATTGGTTTCTTCTTGCTTTTCTGGTACATTTACACTAATACCTTGCTCTAAATTCTCACTATTATGAGTTGTCATTTCATGATTTATTTGGATTGAACCTTCTACCAAAGTAGTTCCTTCTGGTATCTTATCTTTGATGATAACATCTTTTGCTAATCCACCTTCATTTTCTACGGTAATGGTATAAGTAATTTTTTCACCTTCTACCACATAACTTAATCCTTCTTCTGTTGTTGCTGTTTTAGTCGTTATGATGATTGGTTCGATATAAGTATTTTCTGTTTCATTGGTTGGAATATCTGGTTCTTCTAAATCAGTTGGTTTTTCTGGTTCTTCTGGATTGGTTAGTTTATCTGGTATTTTCGTTGTAAAAGCCATGTTTTTAATTTTTGTCCTATCTTCCCCATCATTTACTATGACTTCAAAACTGATTGTCGCTTCTCCTTTTGTTTCTCCTTGTTTTTCTGGCACTCTTATTACTATGCCCTGCATTAAATCTTCTTTTGTTTTTTCTATCACTTGTCCATTTAGTCGAATAGAATTTTCTACCAAAGTAGTTCCTTCTGGTATCGTATCTTTTACTATCCTATCGCCATATAAACTTCCTTCATTTTCTAATTTTATAGTATAAGTTATTTTATCACCTAATTTTACTTTGCTTCCACTTACTGGATTACTTTCTTTTGTTGCTTTTATATTTGATTTTTTTACTTGATTTTCTGTTTCTTTTGGTGTTGCTATATCATCTATATAAGCCGTGTTTCTGATTTGATCAACAAACGTTCCTTCTGCTAATGGATTTACTGTAACCTCAAAACTTATCGTTGTTCTTCCATTTTGTGTTCCTATTTTCTCTGGTACATTTACTGTAATTCCTTCTACCAGATTTTGAACCGAATTTGTGGTTGTTTCTCCATTTATCTTAATTGAACCTTCCACTAAGGTTGTTCCTTCTGGTACAGTATCTTTAATTGTAGTTTCTTTGGCTAATCCTCCCTTATTTTCAGCAATAATGATATAAGTAATTTTTTCGCCTTCTACAACATAATCCAATCCCCTTTCACTGCTTGCTATTTTTTGTCCTTCTATGATTGGTTGTACATATATATTTTCTGTCTTATTGGTTGGTTTGTCTGGTTCTTCTGGATTAATTGGATTTTCTGGATCATAAGGATCAATTGTATGTCCTGGTTCCTCTGGATCGATTGGTATTTCTGGATCTTCTGGATTGGTTAGTTTGTCTGGTATGGTTGTTGTTTGTGCCATATTTCTTATTGGGGTCATATCTTCTGTTTGATTGACTGTTACTTCAAAACTTATGGTTGTTTCTCCTTCTGTTTCTCCTTGTTTTTCTGGCACTCTTACGATCATTCCTTTTTCTAAATCTTGTTTGGTTTTTTCTACACTTTGTCCATTAATTTTTATCGTTCCTTCCACAAAAGTAGTTCCTTCTGGTATTCTATCTTTTACTAGAATATCGCCATATATGTTTCCTTCGTTTTGTAATCGAATGACATAAGTTATTTTATCTCCTAATTTTACTTTGCTTCCACTTGTTGGATTACTCTCTTTTGTCGCTTTTATGCTTGATTTTTTTACCGTGTTTTCGGTCTCCTCTGAGATAGGATCATTATCTACATAAGCTGTATTTCTGATCTTTGCTTCAAATTTTCCTTCTGATAATTTATCTACTGTAACGGAAAAGCTTAACATTGTTCTTCCTACTGTTTCTTCTTGTTTTTCTGCTACCTTGACTGTAATACCTTCTTCTAAGTCTTGTTTTGTATAATCTGTTGGTTCGTTATTTACTTGGATAGAATCTTCTACAAAAGTAGTTCCTTCTGGTATTGTATCTTTGATTACAATGTCTTTTTCCAATCTACCTGCATTTTCCACCGTAATCGTATAAGTGATTTTTTCACCTTCTACTACATAATCTAGACCTTTGCTTGTTGTTGATGTTTTGTTTGCTGAAATAATTGGTCCAATATATGTATTTGTTATCGTTTTCGTTTTTTGGTCAATATCTTTTTGATAATATGCTAAGTCTCCTTCCTTTATTTCAGTTTCTTCCACTTGGTAATCAATTTCGTTTCCCTGCTCATCATACTTTTCTAAGTTTGTAAATTCCCATTGCCAAATCTCTTCATTTTCGCCAATTTCTGTATAATTCATTCGATTTTCTGTTGTTAAATCTTTGTATGCCACTATGTTCTCTCCATATTTTACTTGATATCTAACACATTGAGGGAATTGATACTGATTGTTGGTATGATCCCATCTTTTGGTAACTATTACATTTTTGGTAAAGTTGGTTTCTGTTCTTGCAGGTATTTTACCTGTTTCTTTTTGGACATCATCAATTGTTATTTTAGCTTCTGCATAGTTCATAAAACTTTTTGCTCCATAATTCATATTCCTAAATACAACTGTGATATGTTTTGTCATTGTTATACTCTCGTTTCCATTTTGATAAGTGTTTATCTTTTCTTTTGTTTCTTCCCATGTTATTGTTTTTTCTTCTTGATTATAGATTCCACCATCTAGATTGGAATTTTCCTCGTCAATTTCATAAGGCAAATAATCTATTAATGTAATTTTAGCATTTCCCAATACATCAGCTATTTCTGCATGATAGGTCAAGGTATATTCGATTGGTTGATTTTCTGTTTCCATGACCTTTGTTCCTTGTTTTGAAACTGTATTGGTTACAATTTGAGGTGTTTTTTTGATGTAGTAATAAACAACTTGTGTTTCTCTTTCTTGCATACTTCCTTTGCTGTTAGATGGCCATTTTTCTCTTACTACTTCATAACCAGAAATTGTAGCATTTTGTGTTTCGTATTCCGATCCGATTCTCCCTTCTATTTCCTCGTCTTGTGCTAATTCTTCTGTTGTTCCATCTAAATAATGATGTACAATTACTTTGGCATCTCTTCTACTATAATAGTAAAATACTTCTATCGTCTCTGCTGTCATGATTCCTTTTGCATTTTGTGGTAACTCTGTTGTATCTAACTCGTACTTTTCAATATCTTTTTTTGGCTTTGTTTCATATTCTTTGTCTACTTCACCACGAATAACTTCATCTGGTGCTAAGCTTCTGGTTGTATTTAAGATATAGTGATGTACAATAACCTCTGCTGGGTTAGCTGTAAATTTTACTACAATGTGTTTGTCTTCTTGTATGTTGGTAAATTTATCTAATATAACAGTTGCATCATCATTTCTGATAAAATTAATTTCTTGTTCATTTATTTTGACAGAACTTACTTCATATCCCTCTTTGGGTGTTATTATGATATCTTTTTGAGAATCCTCGGTATATTTTACTTGTTCATAAGGTTGTTCGTTTTCTCCTGAAATCGTACCTCCCGTGCCTTTTACTTCTGTGGTAATTTGGTATTGATGTTTGCTGTTTTGATAATTTACTTCACTTGTTTCTGGTATTTCTGGCTCCACTTCTATTTCTTGTATTTCAATTAATCCTGCATCTACATTTCCCGCAATTCCATTTAATACTTGCCCATTATTTAAAGTAAGACTTTCACTATTAAATAATGTTCCTAATAAAATTCTACCTTCTTCATTGATGTCTAAACAAGTAAAATAATCTTTTTTTACTCCTCCATATAGTTTTGCCCATTTTAGATGTGCATCTTTATCAAATCGAGCAACAAAAGCATCATAGTCGCCTTGTGGATTGATAATTTGCCCATTTTCTAAGGTAATTCTACTTGCCATCGAACCTGCTATTGTAAAACCTCCATCTGTCATTCTATCAACATGGTTTACGATTTCATCTTCTACTCCTCCTATGTTAAATCCAAATCTTATGTTTCCAAATTTGTCATATTTTACAACTAAATTATCTCTTTGTCCATTACTATGTAATTGCAAACTATTGCTTAATTGAATGGTATCATTAAAATAGCCTGCCACTATGTATTCGCCATCTGTTGTTTCTGTAATTCCTGTAATTCTATTGGTTGAACCATGAATTCTCTTTCCCCAATTGAATTCATATCCTACTCCTTTTTTACTTTTATCGTATTTTAATAGGATTGTATTATCGGTCGTTCCAGAATTGGTTAATACTTCTCCATTTGGTAAGGTAACATTTCCATTCGTAGCTCCTCCTACAATAAATCCACCATCTGAAGTCGCCATTAATGCTGTAATAAATACAGAATTTGTGTTACTTCCATAAACAGTTGTTGTCCATTCCAATTGATATCCACTTTCTATTTTCTTATATTTTAATACAAAAATGTCTGTCACACCTGTTCTCGTTAGTGGTAAATTGGGTGTAATATCTTTTAATATAACATCTTCTGTAAATTGTCCTGCTACTATAAATCCATCATCATCGGTTTCATCAATATAGCGAAGCACAAATTTTGATCCCATTCGACTCGTTGAAACTGTACTTTCCCATTCTAATGTATAGGCTTCACCAGCTTTTTGATATTTCATTACCCCTTCATTTGCAACAACCAAAAGACCTCCATCTCTAGTTTCTTTCACATAATTGATATAATCATAATTACAAGTTGTATTCCATACTAATTTCCCTTCGGGGTCATATTTTACTAATACATAGGTTTTGGTACCACTATCTCCAATGCTTCCTCCTCCAGTTCCTACCATTCCCCCTAGTTGTCCTCCAAATACTCTTCCTCCATCACTTGTAATAGCTACCCTTTCTACAATATCACTATTGGCAGTAGAAAATTCCGTTGCCCATGTTTCCACAGCATCTTCTTTCCCTTCTCTTGAGCTATCTATTCCAAAGTATTGAACTGGTTTTTCTGGTAAATCATAACCGAAAATTGTTTGTACTTCTTCAATTTGATATAATCCTTGTGCTATTTCTGCCGTATAAAATCCGTTTTCATCACTTGTAATAACACGCATATCTTGTCCATTAATATTTTCTACTTTTCCTACTGGATTTCCATCTAAGTCTTTTGCTTCTTTTCCTTCTAAGTCTTTTACGGTAAATTTAACTCCTGCTAATGGCTCTCCTGTATCTTGATCTGTTTTTTGCAATTTAAATAATAATTCATTTTCACAATTTATTTTAATTTTGCTTCCTTCTATTGTTGGTTCTTGTAGCAATTGCCCTTCTAATATTTCGAAGTTCCATACACCATTTTTCTGCGTTACTTTGAATTTTAGTGTTTCTTCTTTTAGCTTATAACCAACAGGTGGTACGACTTGCTTTAAAATATAAATTTCATTTTCATATAATTTTTCAATTGTTATGCTTCCATCTTTATTGGTTATATATTGTTTTTCTTGTGCTTCGTCTCTTCCTTCTCCTTGTATTTCAAAATGAGCATTTTCTAATTTTTTTCCTGTTTTTTCTGCTATGGTATTTAGCTGTAATGTATATTTAGGTATATTTACATTGTCTAAATTGACTACTACAACTGGTGGTTTTGACTCCGTTTCTTCTACATAAGGTTCTTCTATTGTTTCAACTCCATGGTATTCAATTTGTAATTTTCCTTCATTGTCACGTGTCATCTTTAATGTAAATTCCCTTCCTTTGTAGTAATAACCTTTTGCATATTCTTCTTCTACTGTATAAGTTTCATTTAGTCCTAAACTAGTAATCGTAGCAATTCCATTTACATTCGTTTGGAAAACTCTTCCTTCTTCTCCCATACCTTTTCCTTTTACACGAAAACGTACATAAGAAATCGTATGATTGGTATTTTTTTCATATTTGGTAAGTCTTATACTATATTTGGGTTCATTTTCTATCTCTATATATACATCTGAGATACCTTCATTTGGTACTTGTTCTATTCTACTTGTTTTTATGACTCCATTGTGTACCTTCCATTGTAATTTACCATTTATTTTAGTAACACTAAATGTGATTGGTATTTCATTTAACATATAGTCATAATTAGATACCTCTGTTTGTTGCATGGTATAGATTTGATCTGGTACTAATAAAACATCAAATTGTCCTTTTTCATTTGTTTTATAATCTGGACCTTGTAATCCTATTCCTTCTCCTGTTATCGCATAAATTGCATTTTTTATTGCTTTTTTCGTTCCTGTGGCATAATTAGTAATATGTAATCGATATCTTTCTCGATATAATCCAGCATTTATATTATATTTTAGTACACTCATAGATTCGCTCGTTGCTGATAATTCAATTAAATCTGTTGTTTGACTCATTGGATCGAATTTGCTATTAATTCCTGGAAGATTACCTACTTTCTTTTGTGTTACATAATATCCTTCTGGTGATACTATTTTTACTTTATAATTGCCTTTTGCTAAACCATCAAATCGATAATTTCCATCGGAATCTGTTTTAGTTGTTAGTATTTCATTGTTCATAGAATCATATAAAATAACTGGTACATTTATCATTTTTTCTTCGAAGTAGTCCATTAAGCCATTTCGATCATAATCTTCCCATACTTTTCCTAAAATCACTCGATTTACTACTCTTGATTCTATTTGTAGTGTCTCTAAAGTTTGTCCTGAAACGGTATGCATAATAGCTCTATTTTTATAGCTATCTTTTGTTTTGTTATTCTTTGTTTTTAAAATGATATCAATTTCTATTTTAGTATTGGCTTCTAATACACCTTTTAAAGCAATCGCACTTGCTATACTATCGGCTGGTAATTCAGCTCCTGATTCCAATGGTTCCCATATTGGGGTTTCTCCAAAATCCTCATCTGTTATTTTGATTGGTACTTCTATTGGTTTTATTTCTTCTGGTGGAGTCGTTGGCGTTGTTGGCTCTTCTGATTCTTCTATTTCCACTTCTTTTACTAAACTAAATTTACTGTATAATAATTTTGTGGTATTGTTATTTATCATTTGTCCACTTTTCTGATTGGTTTTCGTCACTGTTACACTTTTCAAACCAATCCAATTCTTATCTTTCTCCATTGGTAATTCGTCAAACAACTTAAACGTATCTAAATTGGTATTTGTGTTATTACAAGCAACTATTTTATAGTGAATTTCTCCATTTTCTTCAATTCCTGGAGTTGTCGTTGTTTTATATAAACTATAACTTGCTGAATTATTAATTGTTATCGTATAAGTATTGGTTCTTTTTTCTATTCTACTATTTCCTATCTTTGTTTTTTCTCCATCATTTAATATCTCTGCTACTACTATCTTTGAAGTATATGTTGTTTTATCTTTTGTATTTTTATCAATATAAGCGGTATAGGTAATTGGAGATATTTCTTGGTTGACTGTACAATTATAAACATACCATACCAGTGTCGTTGTTCCATCTTCATTGATGGTTACTTCTGGTTCGTCATAATTACAAGTTCCTGTTCCATAGCTTAATCCTTTTGGCAAAGTATCTGTAATTTTTAAGTGGATTCCTTTTATTTCATTGTCTCTATTTTTTAGTTTTGGTTGAATTTCAAATGTTACGTCATACTCTTTTCCAGATAAGTTATATTCTTGTTTTATACTTGTTTTTGTAATTGACAAATCAGCTCCTGTTATTAAAATAGAGTTTCCTGAACGTGTTCCATTATGGGTTCCTGTTATAATTTGCCCATTTTCATCATATTGTGTTTTTACATACATAGGCGTATTCGCATTTTTGCCGTTGTATTCTGTTGCTAATGGTTCTGGAGCATTTAACTCTTCATATACTAATCCATTTTGCTCATCGTAAGTATATTTTTTATTTGCCCAAGTAAAGTCTGTTTCTTCTTTCCATACTGTTACATCATTTACGGTTTGATATACTTTTCCTATTTCAGCAGTTTCTTTAATAAAAGTTCGTATTCCATAATAATAATCATAAGTAGGTTTTCCTTCTACCCCTCGATCCTCAAATAGAACTCCTACACAAGTAAATCCTTCTTCTTGTAACTCAAACATACTAGTAAAATAAACTAAGTCCTGTTCTCTCGTGTTTTGCATTTCTTCGTCATCTTTCCAGCCAGTTTTGTCTGGTTTACCAGCATACAAAGTTGTTAAACTTCCATTTGGTCCTAATCTCGTACCACTTCCACTATTGGCATCTTCTGGTATATAAAATGCTTTGTCATCGAATTTTTGTAATACATTAATACCATGTATGGTAATGTCATTATTTCCTCCCATCAATGCATTTCCTATGATATATACACTTTCTCCTAATGCTATATTTGCATCTCCTGCATAACGATGAGAAGCTAGATGTTCACTATTAATCCATGATTGATTACTTTTACATAAATGTGTGTTTTTGTTATAATTTCCTTCTGGATATAATGTGATAGATGTCTTAGAAATATCATCTTCACTTTTTTTATCTTGTGTTGTTTTTTGATTTGTAACTGATGTAGCATGTAAATTTGATACAGTAGCTCTCATTTCTATATTTTTAATCGAATCCGCTTTTTCTGGCATTTGCATGATAGCTTGTACATATCCTGCACTAAAGCAACCTACATTATTTTGATAAGCTTGTGTTTTTAAGACTGGATCTTCAGCATTTTTAGTTGGAAATTCAAAATTTTCCATATCAAATTTATATCCTTGTATTGTAACATGATATCTTGTTGCTTTTGACTCATCTTTTATGATTTTCCAGCTTCCTCCATTGTAACAAGAATCTCTTCTCCCTCCTGAATTGTAAGGTGCTATTTGATAACCAAAATTGGAATTACTAATTCCATTCCAAACTAGATTATTTCCTTTATTTCCTGTTTCAAATTGTTCATTTTCTGAATAATCCCATAAGATAGGAGTATATCCTTTGTTTTGTGATAAGTTATTGTTCCCATTATATTCTTCTAATGTTAAATCAAATGTAATATCTCCTTGTGGTAATTCAATTCCTTTTAATCCTTTCCCTTCCACACTATTATAGAGTTGTAATGTGATTGCATAACCTTGCATACGACCAAATATACTACTATCAGTTGGTTCTGCTACTTCATTTTTAGTATCTGGATCAAAATATCCTCGATAATTCAATTCTGGTTTCTTTGTTAACTGAATGTTATAAGAAGGTACTGCACTAACTCTTACTGGTTCATCGGTTAAACTTATTTCTTCTCCTTCTAAATTTCCTACTAGTTTACTGGTAAAGGTTGGTATGATCTCTTTTCCATTTGGTGCTGCTAATACTTTTAATGCAAATTTCAAGCTTTGAACTCCTGGTATGGTTATATTTTCTGCAGGCATAGCATATTTAGCAGTAAAAATTCTTTTATCTTCTGATAGTTGTCCATTCTTTGCCCAAGTCATATTGTTCACATCCCATTCCGCTACCCCCACACAGTCTTCTGGTAGTTCTGCTCTTACTTCAATCACTCCTCCTTTATAACTTTCTACTTTTTCTTGGATTGGTTCATTCTCCTCTTCTGGTTTGGATTTTAATTGCATATTATAATTCATTGTATATTTTATGGTATCAAAGGAAAGAACAATATCGTTATCAGATGAAGAATCATTCCCTGGCTCGTCATTTTCATCATAACTCCATTCACCAGTTTTTCTTTCTACCATCTCTATAGAGGAAATCACAGCATTTTGTCCTACTTCTATGTCTTGTTCTTGGTTATTTTCAATTCTTTGCATTTCTTCCATCTGTTCTGTAACAGTTGCTTCTAACATTGTCTTTTGATGGTTGGTGGTTGTTTTATAAATGCCAACAACTACAAATAAGGCAATTGCGAAAAATACAATTAACCATTTTCCTCTTTCCTTTATTCTAAAATTTCCCTTCCTTTGTCTGTCACTCATTTCCCAGTCTCCTTTGCAAGTTTATTAAATTTAATTATTATTATTTTATAATATTTAAAATTAAAAAAAAATACTGCTATATTCAGTATTTCTCTATTACATTACGGATTTTATCTTTCACTTGTTTTGTTAAGTTTATTTGTTTTTTTTATTACATTTTTTATGCAAATTCATATTTTTCCTACGGATAACTGTGTTTTATCCTTTTCATCTGATTGCATTTATGAAATTTTATTTTTTAAGATGGTGCTAATACCAAAACAGATAATTTTTTTCAATTACCTGTTTTGGTTCTTGTAACTTATCTTAAAATTGTCTAGCAGAATATGTATAATCCATGATAGCACCACCTATAACTTCTCCTGTTGTTGCATCGATAAAATAACTAAATCCTCCTCTTGTATATCTTGTTACAACGTCTTCCCAATCATCAACATAAGTAATCACTACTACCCAAGCATTTCTTATTTTATCTTCCATTTGATAATACACCCTCTCTTCTGTTGGATAATCTACGGTAGACATTTCTTTATAAAATCTTTCTTTGTCTGTTAATCTATAATAGGCTTTTGCATTCATTTTCACGATCATCTTTTCTACTTTCGTTTCAGCAATTTCTTTTTCTTCTA
>JAAVZN010000068.1 GCA_022791675.1 Clostridia bacterium
TTAAGATGGAAGAACAGTGAAATTAATTTTGGAGAGAAAAAGAATGTAGCGACATTATCAGGAAGTAGTAACGAATTTGGTTATCCAAATCAAGGCTCAAATGATAGTAAAACGACAGAAATACAAGCAACAGCGAGCATGTTAGTTAGTTTGCACACAGGAATGAATGAAAAGATAATAATAGTAGCTGTTTTATTAGGAGTAATGATATTAATTGGAGTGGCAACGGTAATGACAAGAAAAAATTTAAAGGATTTAGAATAAAACAATAGGGAGAATCAACAAGTAAGAAATGAAAAAGGTGTAGAGGGCTTAAATAGGTACTACTACACCTTTTTCATTTATATTTTATATCATTTGGGAACAATCAAAATTATGTAAATTTTTAAAAATGATTGACAAACCGCCAGAAAAAGGCTAAAATAAAATTATTGGAATAAAAAAAGAGGTGATGGATTTGCTAAAAATATATAACACAAATGTACAAAATAATAAAATTGAAGAAATCAAGGAATTTAAAAAGGGTGCTTGGATTAACTTAGTAAATCCGTCGGAAAGCGAAATAAAAAAAGTATGTGAAAACATTAAAATAGAAGAAGATTTTATTCGTTATGCTTTAGATTACGAAGAAAAAGCAAGAATTGATCAAGAAGATGATGATGGAACAACACTTTTTATTGTAGATGTACCAATCATAGAAAAAAATGAAGACAATGATATATATACAACCATGCCACTAGGAATGATTGTAGTAAGAGATGATTTTTTTGTAACAGTGTCATTAAAGAAAAATAGGGTGATTGAGGATTTTGAGAAGAAAAAAATTAAAAATTTGCAAACTTTCAAAAAAACGAGATTTATTTTTCAAATTTTATATTTAAACTCATCTTATTATCTAAGTTATCTAAAGCAAATTAACAAAGAAACGGAAATAGCAGAATATATTTTAAAGAATTCTATGAAAAACAAAGAATTACTAAAATTATTAAGCTTAGAAAAAGGACTAGTTTATTTTACCACTTCTCTAAAATCAAATGAGTTAGTCATGGAAAAAACATTAAGAGGAAAAATTATTAAACTATATGAAGACGATGAAGAAATTCTAGAAGATGCCATTACAGAAAATAGACAAGCAATTGAAATGGCACAAATTTACCGTGACATTTTAAATGGAACCATGGATGCGTATGCTTCTATCATTTCCAATAACTTAAATGGGGTAATGAAATTTTTGACTTCTATTACCATTGTCCTTGCTGTACCAACAATGATATCTAGTTTTTGGGGTATGAATGTAGGTTTGCCATTTCAAAATAGTCCGTATGGATTTGTTGTTATGATATTAATATCGGTTGTTTTAACATTATTGGTAACATATTGGTTAAAAAGAAAAGATATGTTAAGCTAGAAAACTTACAAAAGATAACATAATGTGATATCATACTGCTATTATATAAGAAAAGGAGAAAATACACGGGAAAGAGTCTTAGAAGATTTTTCAAAAATTGTAAAAAAAGCAGAAGAAAAGACAAAAAAGAAATATATTAAAAAATCTGTAGAAGTTTTAGTCAAAACATATTTGAAAATGAATTCGATATTTCATAAAATAAAAACGGCAGAGAACGAATCTGCCGTTTTAAAACATGAATTTTTTAAAATTCTGGACCAACAATCTTTTTTATTTTATCTAGCTGAAGTTTCCAATATTCATAATTTTTCTGTCCAATTGAAGAATCAATACCAGATTCATAATTATAAATGACTTTTTCAAGATCCAATAATTTCATTTTTCTAAGTTGATTTGTAGGAGCCTTATACATATAGATTGGAATATAATTCGCATGATCAATTGTGATTTTTCCATTCATGTGTTTGGTTATTTTTACATTCAATATAATAGAATTTCTAGTATTTTCAGCATTTTGATCACAAATAAAATTTCCTAAAGCATAAATAACAAAGCCATCTTTTGTCGATCCATCTTCTAAAGTTACTGTTCTTTTTTCCATCTGTTCTAATACATGAGGGTGATTTCCTAAGATAACATCAACCCCATTTTGAAATAAGAAATCTGCTAACTCTTTTTGTTCTGTATTGGCAGTTGTTCTATATTCTGTTCCCCAGTGCATACAAGCAACAATGATATCAGCTTCTTGTGCTTTTGCACTTTCAATATCTTTTTTCATTAAATTTTTATCAATCAAGTTCACACAAAATTCTTGACCAGAAGGAACAGGAATACCATTGGTTCCGTAAGTATAATTGATAAAAGCAATTTTAATTCCTTTTACATATTTGAATAAAATAGTGTCACGTGCTTGTTGAGACTGATAGGTTCCTGTGTGAGCAATATCAGCATCATTTAAAACGTCAATGGTTCGGGAAAGACCATTAAATCCCATGTCTAGACAGTGATTACCAGCTGTTGATAAAACGTCAATACCAAGCTTTTTTAAATGATAAGCCAAAGCATCAGGAGAATTAAAAGTTGGATAGTTACTATATCCTCGGTCTTTACCAGCAAAACTAGTTTCTAAGCTTCCAATAACAAGGTCAGTTGTTTTTAAATAACGGTTAATATCTTCAAAAACATAAGAAAAATCGTAATCATCTGTTTCTTTTTGATAAGCATCAAAGTATTGGGTATTATGGCACATAATATCACCAATAGCAGTTAAAGTAAAAGTTGTATCGGTTTCTTCTTTTTTTACTTCTTGCTTATCATCGGAAGAAGCAGTATCAAAGTTATTTTGTGATAAACTTTCATTGATATTTTCTAAGAATTGTTTGTGTTGTATTGTTTTTGTGATGTGATAAAAAACGATTACACATAACAATAGAACAAAAAGTGAAAGAACACCGAATGATAAACTCTTGATTAGTTTTTTGTCAAATCGAGCTTGTTTTAATAATTTTTTTTGTTTGTTTCCTCTTTTATTTCTTCGCATTTTATTACCTCTTTAAAATCCTATTGAATACTTACAAATTATCACAAAAAAGGAAAAAAATCAACCAAATAAATATAAGTTTCAGTTTTTATGAAAAAGATCCATAAACTGAAACTTAATAGGAAGAAATGCAATCAATAAGCTGTAATTCGCATAGGTACACGAACAATACTATAGGTTGTATTATTTGCAGAACCATTGCAACGAATACTAACACGTAGTTTAAAATTACCATTTAAGTTGCTTACATTCACAGGGATATTAGTAATAAATGTAGTGCTCTCTACTTTTTGTGTTCCAATAAAAGAATTAGAAGCAATCGAATTGCTAGTACTAGAATCCAAAACATCTAATTTTAATTCATAAGAAAATCCAGTACCAGTATTGCTAGTTGAAATTCCTCCGGCAAGAGAAGGTAAGAGTATCAATACCAGTTAAATCAAATGAATTAGTAGATTCTAGATTAGCTGTCATTCCACCTCTTGCACTTAAAGAAGGATTTACTAAATAATTCCAACTATTATTTAAAGACCAGCCAGATGGAGTATAAAACTTAGCATAAGAATCGGTAAGAGAATTATTTCTGGGAATATCTAGTAAATTAATTTGAGAAGCAAAATAGATGCCACTAGAAACAGTTTCTATTTGATTTCCTTCCAAATCCGTACTAAGAATGTGTAAATATAAAGTGCCCCTAGTATTTGATGTGATTGGAATTTGTGAAGTGATATCCGTTAATTTTTGAGCGGATAGCCAATTACTAGAATTTATGTCCAATTTATTTCCTGAATGATTAATGATATATTTACAATTTTCTAAATCGATTCCACTTAAATCATCACTTACTGTTACTGTTGCTGTAACAGTATTACCAACATCAATTCGAGTAGATGACAAAGAAATATCAGCGTCATTAGGAGGGAAACGATCTTTGTCATTTATTATAATATCATTTTCAATAATTGTATAATAATATTTTTCTTTTGTTACAACTAATAAAGTTTCATTGCTTTTTCGAATGGTAGTTGCTTCTTTTAATTGATTATCTTTTTTTATTTCTTTTTCAAATTCATCTAAATAAGTTTTACTATCCCAATTTTTTAGTATTTTATCAGAACGCAATCCGATTACCAATTATTTTTAATGCTTCTTCATAATCTTTCTTTTTGGTTTCTTCTTTTGCAATATTAGTTTTGCTTAATATTCCATTTTCTCCTGTTAAGCTTGCAATACTGATTCCCGCTAAAATTAATAATACAATTATGGTAATAACCAAAGCAATTAGGGTGATTCCGTTTGTTTTGTTTTGTGAAATATATTGATTCATAAAAAAACCTCTTTTTCTTTTGAATTTATTATTATGTAGAAATTGTATATAAACTATAAAATTATGTCAATATATAAACACTCTTTGACTTTCTATTTTTTCCTTGAAAACAAGTCAAAAATAGTGTATAATAGCAAGGAAAAAAGAGAAAGGAAGAAAAAATAAATGTTAAGTGCAAACAACGTAACCGTAAGATTTGGGAAAAGAGTATTATTTGAAGAAGTAAACATTCGATTTGGAAAAGGAAACTGTTATGGAATAATTGGAGCAAATGGAGCTGGAAAATCAACATTTCTAAAAGTATTATCAGGAGAAATCGAGCCAAGCAAAGGAGATGTAAGTTTAGATAAAGGAGAAAGAATATCTGTATTAAAACAAGATCACTTTGCTTATGAAGAAAAAACAGTTATGGAAACTGTAATCATGGGAAACAAAGAGTTATATGATATTATGAAAGAAAAAGATGAAATTTATGCCAAGCCAGACTTTAGTGAAGAAGATGGAATGAAAGCAGGAAAACTAGAAGAAAGATTTGCTGAATTAGATGGTTGGAATGCAGAATCAGATGCCTCTATGTTATTAAATGACTTAGGAATTATCCCAGAAAATCATTATAAATTAATGAAAGAAATTGACGGAAAGGACAAAGTAAAAGTATTATTAGCACAAAGTCTATTTGGCAATCCAGATGTATTATTATTAGATGAGCCTACGAATGATTTAGATTTAAAAAGTATTAATTGGTTACAAGACTTTTTAATGGACTTTGAAAATACTGTAATTGTCGTATCACATGACAGATATTTTTTAAATAAAGTATGTACTCATATAGCAGACGTAGACTTTGGAAAAATTAAAGTATACCCAGGAAATTATGACTTTTGGTATGAATCAAGCCAATTAGCATTAAAACAAGCCAGAGAACAAAACAAGAAAAAAGAAGAAAAAATCAAAGAATTACAAGACTTTATCGCAAGGTTCAGTGCCAATGCTTCTAAATCAAAACAAGCAACTTCTAGAAAAAAGACATTAGAAAAAATAGAATTAGATGAAATCAAACCATCAAATAGAAAATATCCTTATGTCGATTTTAAACCAGATAGAGAACCAGGAAAAGAAATCTTACAAGTAAAAAATATAAGTAAAACCATAGAAGGAACAAAAGTACTAGAAAACATATCCTTTGATGTAAAACAAGGAGACAAAATTGCTTTTTTAGCAGACAATGAAATTGCTAAAACGGTTTTATTTCAAATAATTGCAGGAGAATTAGAACCAGACGAAGGAGAACTTGTATGGGGAACTACAATTACCCAAAATTATTTTCCAAAAGACAACAATTATTTATTTAACACAGATGAAAACGTAACAGAATGGCTTAGAAAATATTCAAAAGATCCAGATGAAACCTATGTAAGAAGCTTTTTAGGAAGAATGCTATTTTCTGGAGATGAAGCACTAAAAGAAGTCAAAGTATTATCAGGAGGAGAGAAGGTAAGATGTATTTTATCTAAAATTATGCTATCAGGAGCAAACTTCTTAATGTTTGATGAACCAACCAACCACTTAGATATGGAAAGCATTACTGCAGTAAATGAGGGAATGAAGAAATTTATAGGAAACATCTTATTTACATCACATGACCATGAATTAACTCAAACAGTAGCAAATCGAGTGATAGACATCAAACAAGATGGGCAAATCATAGACAGAGAAGTAAGTTATAATGAATATTTAGGAATTGAATGATGTTTTTTGGGACGGGGTCAAAAAACATCGTTTCCCCAATTTTTTACAAAGCTTACCTAGTTTTGTGCAAATAAAAATAAAGATAAAATAATTTTTTTAAACATTGTAAATTTTGTAACGAAAAAAGTATTATCATAAAATAAATTTTCTTAAAATGTTAGAAAGGAAATAAAATGGCACGAGTTGATAAAATTAATTATTATTTAAATATTGCGGAAACAGTAGCAGAAAGAGGGACATGTCTTAGGAATAATTATGGAAGTATTATTGTAAAAAATGATGAAATTATATCGACAGGATATTCAGGAGCACCAAGAGGTAGGAAAAATTGCATGGATTTAGGTTATTGCATCAAAAGTGATATGCCAAGTGGAAAAGGATATGATAAATGTCGATCTGTTCACAGTGAACAAAATGCGATGTTGAGTGCTGCGAGGAAGGATATGATAGGAGCAACTTTGTATTTAGTTGGAATTAATCGAAGAGATGGAGAATATGTGAAAGACAACTGGCCATGTACATTTTGCAAAAGAATGTTAATTAACAGTCGGAATCAAAGAAGTAATTATGAGAGATACCAAAACTGATTATCGAAAGGAACAAGTACAAAATTGGATAGAAGAAGACGATTCTTTAAAATATTAACGGTGTTTTTTGACCCCGTCCCAAAAAACACCGCTTGCAAAATTAGAAAAAATATTGTAAAATATTGCCAATTAAAATAGAGAAAAGAAAGTGAGTTGATTAGTATTCCAAGAAAACCAAGAAAACAGTTAGAATTTCAATTTTATCATATTATTGTTCAAGGGCAAAAAAAAGAATATATTTTTAAAGAAGAAAGATTTAAAAATCAATATATGAAATTAATTCATAAATATATCAAAGAAACAAATCTTAAAGTCAAAGCATATTGTATCATGAATAATCATGCACATTTTTTATTTCAAGTTGATAAAATAGAAGAATTGTCAAAGTTTTTTCATAAATTGAATACGATGTATGCAAGATATTATAATTATATGGAAAAAGGCAGAGTAGGATACGTATTTAGAGATCGATTTTTAAGTGAACCAATTACAAGTCATAGATATTTAATTCAATGTATAAAATACATTCATTTTAATCCAGTAAAAGCTAAAATTGTTGAAAAATGTGAACAGTATAAATTTACATCTTATCATTCCTTTCAAAAAAAATTAGAAAATAAACAAAATAACGATATTTTAAGTAAAAAAGATTATGAAGATATATGTAGTGGTAAAGAGTACAATATAAATTTTTTAGATATAGAAATAGATCAAAAAGAAAAAATAACAATAGCTATTCAAGAATTTTTAGAAAAGTATAGAAAAGAATTATACGAGGTTTTTTTCGAAAGAAAAGTTTTAGAAGCATTAGTTTACTATTTAAAAAATGAAAAGAATATGAAATATACAGAAATTATGGAGTTTTTTGAAATAACAAGAGGAACAATGCAAAGAATCATTTTAAAGAATAAAAAGAGGCAGAAATAAGAGAAATATAAATAACTGTTGAGAGGAGTTTTTGATAACATACATGAAAGTATATCACTAGAAATATTAAATTTTTTGAATACTCAAAACTAAATTATATAAGCTATTGTCTTTTTTTTAAAAAATTTGTTATAATGGAAAAGCAAAAAGAAAAGTGTTTTTTAACCATCTTTAAAAATATAAAAGATAAAATTAAAACGATGTTTTTTGACCCCGTCCCAAAAAACACCAAAAGAAAGGAAGTAAAAGAATGGACAAGATTATCAAAATAATTGCAGAGGAACTAGCGATTAAACCATCACAAGTAGAAAATACAGTAAAATTAATTGATGAAGGAAATACAATCCCTTTTATTGCCAGATATCGTAAAGAGGTAACTGGAGGTTTGTCTGATGAGGTTTTAAGGGATTTAGGAGAACGTTTAAATTATTTAAGAAATTTGGAACAAAGAAAAGAAGAGGTTATTAAATCCATTGAAGAACAAGGAAAACTGACAGATGAAATCTTACAAGCAGTAGCAATTGCAAAGACATTAGCAGAGGTAGAAGATATTTATCGACCTTACAAACAGAAGAAGAAAACAAGAGCAACAGTTGCAAAAGCAAAAGGATTAGAGCCTTTAGCTATGATTATAATGGAACAAAAAGAAACGAAACGAATTGAAGAAATTGCAAAAGAATATATTAATGTTGAAGATTTGTCAGAAGAAGATAAAAAGAACAAAGATAAAGTAGTAAATACAGTAGAAGAAGCAATTCAAGGGGCGTTAGATATCATAGCAGAAGATATTTCAGATCATGCTAAATATAGAAAAGAAATAAAAAGACAATGTTATAGAGAAGCTTTGATAGAAACTAGGGCTAGTAAAGAAGATGAAAAATCTAACTATGAGATGTATTATGAATATAGCGAAGCAATTAAATATATTCCAAGTCATAGAATCTTAGCAATTAATCGTGGGGAAAAGGAAGAGTTTTTAAAAGTAAAAATCCAGAAACCAGAAGAAAAAATATTGGCTTATATGGAAAGAGATATTGTAAAAGGACAAACACAATTTACGGAGATGTTAAAAGAAACAATTTCAGATAGCTTTAAAAGGCTAATTGAGCCATCAATAGAAAGAGAAATTAGAAATGATTTAACAGAAAAAGCAGAAGAAAAAGCGATTAAAGTGTTTGGTCAAAATTCAAAACAATTGTTATTAGGAGCGCCAATCAAAGGTAAAACAGTTATGGGATTTGATCCAGCTTATAGGACAGGTTGTAAAATTGCAGTAATTGATGAAACAGGCAAAGTTCTAGATTATACAACAGTTTATCCAACAGAACCACAAAATGATGTAGAAGGGGCAAAAAAAGAGCTTTTAAAATTAATTGAAAAAGATAAGATTGATATGATTGCAATTGGAAATGGAACGGCATCAAGAGAATCGGAAATGTTTGTAGCAGATATGATTAAGGAATCTTCAAGAGAGGTTCACTATGTAATTGTTAGCGAAGCGGGAGCATCTGTTTACTCAGCTTCAAAACTTGCAACAGAGGAATATCCAGACATCAATGTGTCCATAAGAGGAGCTATTTCAATAGCTAGAAGATTGCAAGATCCATTAGCAGAGCTAGTAAAAATCGATCCGAAAGCCATTGGAGTAGGACAATATCAACACGATGTAAATCAAAAAAGATTGCTAGAAAGTTTAACAGGGGTAGTAGAAGATAGTGTTAATAAGGTAGGAGTAGATGTTAATACTGCTACACCATCATTGTTATCATATGTATCAGGTATTAATAATAGTATTGCTAAAAATATTGTAAAATATAGAGATGAAAATGGAAAACTAAAAAATAGGAAACAACTATTAAAAGTACCTAAACTTGGAAAAGTAGCTTTTGAACAATGTGCTGGATTTTTAAGAATATTTGATGGAGATAATCCATTAGAAATAACAGCTGTTCACCCAGAAAGTTATGAGGTAACAGAAAAATTATTAGCAAATTTAGGATTTGATAAACAAGATTTAAAGGACAAAGATAAATTAGAAGAATTACGAAAAAAATTGAAAAGTATGAATGTAGATAATACTGCTAAAGAATTAGAGATTGGAGAAATGACATTAACAGATATCATTCAAGAATTATCAAAACCAGGTAGAGATCCACGTGAAGATATGCCAAAACCAGTTTTAAGAAGTGATGTTTTAAAACTAGAAGATCTAAAAGAAGGAATGGTATTAACAGGAACGGTTAGAAATGTAATTGACTTTGGAGCTTTTGTTGATATTGGAGTAAAACACGATGGATTAGTCCATATTTCTGAAATGAGTGACAAATTTGTAAGAAATCCAAGTGAAGTGGTATCCGTAGGTGATGTTGTAAAAGTAAAGGTAATCAAAATCGATCAAGAAAGACAAAAAGTTGGACTTTCTATGAAAGTATAATGTAATATAGAATTGGAGGACGATTCTTTGACACACAAATGTGCTAAAAGAACCGTCCTTAATTGTATTCTATTTATATTTTTCTTGTATTTCTTGTATTTCATCAAGATGATTTTTTAAAAGATCCAAAAACAAATCAGCAAGTTCGGGATCAAATTGAGTTCCTTTACATCTTTCAAATTCTTCTATAACAATGTCCATAGATAAAGAATCACGATAAGTTCTACGAGAAGTCATAGCATCAAAACTATCAGCAATGGCAGTAATACGAGCAAAATAAGGAATATCTTGACCAGCTAACCTAGAGGGATAACCATATCCATCATATTTTTCGTGATGATGTTTAACAATTGGTATAATATCTTGAAAAATACTTGCGCTAGATAATATGTGAGCACCAATTGATGGATGATTTTTTATTTCAGAATATTCATCATCTGTCAATTTAGATTCTTTTAGTAAAATACTATCAGGAACACCAATTTTTCCAATATCATGGAACAAACCACCAATTTTTAAAATTTTTAAATCATCATCGGATAAACCGAAGTTTTTTTCCGATTAAAACGGAATATTCAGAAACACGATCAGAATGACCTCTTGTATAAGAATCTTTAGCCTCTACAGTATATCGTAAAGTTTGAATGCTTTCTAAATAAGCTTTTTCTAACTGTTCATTGATTTTTTTGATTTCGTTCATTTGAGCGATTGATTTAATACCAGATTCAATAAGAAGTAATAATTGATCAAATTTATCACTTTTTTCACAATACCCTTGAATATCCAATCTTCGAATCGTATCTAATGGTGGTGCTAAATCTTTGTGACCAGTTAATAGTAAAATATACAATTCTTTATTGAATTTTCTGATTTCTTCAACAACTTGATCGCCATGAAAAGGAGTCATAATAAAGTCCAAAATCATAAGATCAAAATGTTCATTTTTCACTTTTTCAATTGCCTCTTGTGGATTGGTTACACCAGTAAATTCATAACCAGATCTCTTTAAAAATATGGATAAAGAGTCAATAATTCCTTCTTCATCATCTACAGCAATAATTTTGTAATTTTTATTTTCATTATTTTCTAAATTTTGAAATCCTTTTCTCATATAATAACCTCGTAATCATAAATTATAAATTAACTAAATCAGCTATTTTTTTCACATTATATTAATAATATGTGGAAAATGCAATACTTTTAAGAAAATTTACTGATGTTTTTTGGGACGGGGTCAAAATACATCACCTTTACATTTATAAAAATAAAAAATGTTAGGCTAAGATAGGGTGATATCAATTGCCTAACAATACTTAATAAACATAATTAAATTGATTCAAATTTAATTATTATGTTAGTTAAATAGGAATCTGAACTTACAAAATCAGCATCATATCCCCAACCTTTTAGTTTAATAGATGATACATCAGGGACATAGAAGGTTTTACTTACATTGAATTCTCTCCAATAGGGAGAGGTATATGAATTAGGAGGTCTAAAATTTGGAGTTTGCACCCATTCCCAATTTTCATTTATATCAATTCCAATTCCTCCATAAGCATTAGAATAATAAGGATGATATGCGTCTGGAGCAGAACCAGCTTGCATTTTATAATATGCTTCTATTGTTACCATATTAGCACCGTTTAACCATTTTTCTTTGTCTAGGGATATTTCCCAAGAATAGTTTGTTGCACCAGAGCCATGTCCACCGCCAATCCAACCAATACTAGTGCTTGACCATTCACAATTGTTAAAAGTTATATTCATACCTAATTCTTCTAAATTGGTAATGTTAGAATTGGTTGCAAAGCTAAAAATATCTATTTGTTTAGCAGGACCGAACGTTCCCATCTGAATCAATTTGAATCAATTCATCATTTACTTTTACGACGAAAGGAAAATTATCTTGGGATAAGTCAGAAGGAATACCTTGGATATTTTTTATATTTTCTAAAGTTTCTTTTAGCTTTTCATAATTGATATTTCCGTCATTATCTTTGCTTTGTTCTACCTTAGAAGCTATTTTATCAATAGTAGTGAATTTTTCGAATACAATTGTTTTACTTCCAATAGTAATTTCTCCTTCTTCCTCAATTAAATTTTTTTCTTCTATTGTAATCAAATTTTCTTTTTGTAAATCTTCTAACAATTTACTTAAATTTTCTAATTTTGTGTTTTTTATAATCGTATCTGCTGTTTGATTGGCTTTCCATAGATTTTTTCTTTCTTCGACGGTTGCTCCTCTATTTTCTATTTTTGAAATATTTGCTTTATTTAATATACCATTGTTTCCAGTTAAGGTTACGATACTAATTCCTGCAAGTATTAACAAAATGATAATTGTTATAATAAGAGCAATTAAAGTGATTCCATTCATATCGGTTTTTTGTTTCTTCATTTTTTACCTTCTTTCGTTTTTTATTATTATATCTATAGAAATATCGAATAGCAATAAAATAAAGTATTTTTCTTATCAATTGTTTTCATAATTGTTTAATGTGGATAGATTTTAAATTGGTTTCGTTCCAAAGATAATTATGAATAGAACAATCTCGAAAAGTTTACAGAATATCTTAAATAAAAGATTGACAAAGAAGTTTGACTCAGATATAATAAATCCACAAGCACGACAGAAATGTCTTGTATCAATTATTTACAATAAGAGTCATAAACAAAAGAAAGGTTGGATTGTATGATGAAAAAAGAGAAAGGTATTACATTAATTGCGCTAATAATTACCATTATCATTTTATTAATTTTAGCAGGAGTAACAATAGCAAGCCTAACAGGAGAAAATGGAATTTTAAGTAAATCACAAAAAGCAAGCACGGAGACTGAAAAGCAGACAGCAACAGAAAAAATGAATTTAAAAATAACGAACATACAAATAGAAACTTATGGGGAAAAACAACAAATGCCATCACTTCAAGAACTTGCAGATGGATTGTGTGAAGATAACGAAATGCAATATGTTTTAACAGAAAGTAAAAAGCAAGCAAGTTTGGAAAAAATAGAAGTAGGAGAAGCAAAGTCTATTTTTACCAAATTAAAAGAATATCCTTATGAATTTGAAATTGACAATGAATTAAAATTAGCATCAATTAATGGTGTAAAAGTATCAACAACTGAAAATAATGATAATTATGAAGAATTATCAGCACAAATAGAAAATTTAAAAAAAGAAATAAATATACTAAAAAATGAGACGATTCTTAATAAAAGAATAAAATTAATTACAGAAGAAGTAAAGATACCAATAACAAATAGCATTCAAGATTTGGGAGATATAGAATTGTCTGATTCCATCGAAAATTATAAATATTTGGAAATACAATCTAATATATTGACTGCAGAAACAAATGGCGCATTGGAAGAAACCAGATTTTTTGCGACGGAACAATTAAATTATAATAATAGCAATGAGCTTGATTGGTCAAAAAAAGGCACATTTCTAATAAAAATTATTAATGGTGATGGTGCTTTTGCCTATCTTAATTGTTGGTTAAAAGATGATAAAACAATACATGTTGGAGGAGCTTATGGTTCTGCTGGGTGGCAATACTTAAAGATTGAAAATATTTATGGAATTAAATAGAAAAAAGTAATTTAAAGTATTAAATAATAATACAGATAATTACAGAGACGATTCTGTATTTAAAATTGATTATACTTGTTTTGCAAGAGTAAGTTATGCAATAGTAGACTGAGCTAAAAGAGAATAAAACAGCAGTGGGAATAAGAACCAAACTGCAGTATAATCAATTCGAATTACTCAAATTTATGGAGTATAGCAAAACACGGCAAGAATAAAACAAAATAAAGTTTTATAACTGCCGTGTTTCAAATTTTTGTTAAATAGTTAACAACATGATAGTTTTTAGTAATGTAAAATAATAGATAGCTGTAATCCTATAGAGATAACTACTTAAAACAACAAGGTGTTTTTTGACCCCGTCCCAAAAAACACCGTCCCAAAAACATTATAAAGGTAAAATAATTTTTAAAGTAGTGCCTTCTCCTTCTTCTGATTCGACTGTCATGTTACCATTGAAGTGAGCACGAATGGTGGAATAAGACATATACAAACCTAAACCAGTTCCATTTTTTCCTTTTGTTGTAATCATTTCTTTAAACAATTTATCTTTAACTTGTTTTGCAATACCAGAACCATAATCCCTAACAGAAATTATTAAACGATTTGATTCACTGTCTTTTTCTACGATTAAGTCAATATTTTGTTCTGGTTTTCCATTATAAGCTTGAATAGAATTAGAAATCATATTATTAATAACTTGGACTAAACTATTAACATCACCATGGATAATTGCGTTTTCGTCAGTTTTCATAGAAATATTTAAATAAACAATGGCATTTTTTAATTCATGTTTCATTAAAATATTAACTCTTTTTAATAATTCGCCAACAGTAAATGTGATTTCTTCTTCATTGGAAAGGGTAACAGCCTGACCTTTTACAGCAGTAATGACATCTGACATGTATTCAGTATGTGTTTTTATTTTAGCAATCCAAGATGACATATCTTTTGCGATTTCGTGATGATCTTCTTTTGTTACCTCTGGGTCGCCAACAGATGAATCATACTCCTTTATTAAGTCAGTTAATCCTTCTGTTGCACCTGAAATGGACATAATAGGAGTTTTTAAGTTATGAGCAATCCCACCAATTAATTGTCCTAAAGAAGCTAGACGTTCTTTTTCCATTAAACTTTCTTGATTATCATGAATTTGCTCGATATTATTTTTAGTTAAATCCTGAATTTTATTAAAGGCAACAGTAAGTTCTCCTAATTCATCATTTGAAATAATAGGGATTTTCTTAAATTCAGCATTTTTTTGGTTATTAATATCATTTAAACCATTTACAATTATTTTTATTTGGTTAGAAAGAGAAGAAGAATAATACCAAACTAAGAAAGAGATAATACCAAATAAAACAATAAAGGTTGTAATAATATACACGAGTGAATCACCACCAGAAATAGGGAAGTGAATACCAACAATAAAATCATTTCCTTCTACATTAACATGTTTGATATAACCTTGAGTATTAACTGCATAATGTTCATATACTCTTCCATCATATTGATCAGACAATTCAAAAATATACTTTTGAAAAAAGTCTGTTAAAGGAACATTATTAGAAGTGGTTATATTTTGAGTAGAATCTATGGTAAAATAAGAGTCTGTGTCATTAATAAATTCAAGGTGTTCCATTTTTTCTGTCAATTCTTTTCTGCTATAAGAAGTATTTTCTTCAAACACATAGCCAAGTTCGTTCTTATAATATTTATAAATATCATTACCTCTCACATTGATAAGACGTGAAAAAGAAACAATAACCGTAAAAAATAAACCAGCAATCAATAAAGGTAATAACAATAACATCATGTCATTAGCTAAGCCAGTGTGCTTAGCAGATAAACGATTTTCTTTAAAGGTTTTCATTAAAATAGATTTAAACAAATTTTTTGAAAACACATAATTTATGGTAGCATTAAAAGTAAAGATGGCTACCCATAAAATAGCAACTGTAATACCAGAAGATGCTACTTCGTGTTTTACAACAGGCATACCAAGTCCAATGGTAATAGCAATAAAAGGAATAACAATTTGTAGTAAGTAAAATTTAGTAGGAGCAGTTAGTAAAGTAGATCTTACTTCTTGTGTAGTATATTTTGAATTAGTAGCTCCTAATCTTTCCCAATTTGCAATCTTTTTGAACAGAAAATAACGTTGGTATAAAACAAATAAAGCAGTAATAAATAAATATAAAATACCAAACTGTTGAGTATAAGTAAGACCACCATAATCAATTTGAAATTGCGTATCAACCGTTCCAGGTGGATAATTTAGGATTTTGTGCATGGTAGGATATAAAACCAAAGCACAAAAAGAAAAAGTGACAATGTAAGTTAAAATAACTTTTTGATAAGTATGTAAATGAAATGACTTTTTTGTTTTCTTTTGCATATTAAAAACCTCCTATATAAAATGAATATTTTTCATATATTCTAATATTTTAGTAAAATATTTTACATCAATTCTACCATAATCAAAAGGAATTTTGGATAAATATTCTAAAGTAATATTACAATTTGTTTTAATATTCAAATTAGAAATATTGGTATATAAATTATAATCATTAATTATCAGAGAATGGGTATTCAAATTCATTTTAACCATTTTTTTGTAAAAATCGCGATCACTCATAATTTTAATAGAATAATCCAAGCGATTTAACATTTCGATCAAAGATTTCATGGTGAATTTTTTAGGGTGCATCAAATGAAAAATCTTATTTCTATGACCATAAGCAAAAAGTAAATTAGTAATTGCTTCCGAAATCTTGTCAACAGGAGATAAATCAAATTCTTGCATGGTTCCACTTTCATAGAAAAATTGATGTTTTACAATAAATTGCAATTTATTGTAAAAAGCATTACTATCAATATTGTATTGGAAAAGACCATCTTGATATCGACCTGTGAGGTTACCAACACGAAAAACATTAGCTTGTAAGTTACCTTCTTTTATCTTTTGAAAAATATATTCTTCGGTTAACAGTTTGCTTTTTATGTAATAGTTTTCACCATAATTTTGACCAATAAAAAAGTTTTCTTCTGTAAAATTAACGATATCATTGGTACGATTTAGAGGCATGAAATCACCAGATACACTCGTAGTTGAAATGTGATTCAAACCAATTTGGTATTTCATACAAAAGGAAACTACATTTTTTGTTCCTTCTAAATTCATTTTTTTGAATTCATCATAACGTCCTAAGTGTTTTACCAATCCAGCACAGTGAATAACGGTATCAATTTTGCTTCCCAAAATAGCAAGTTGTTCTTCTGTTAATCCCAGTGTTTTATATTTAATATCGCCTACAACAACTTCAATTTTATCAAAAAGAGAATCCATACTATATTTATCTTTAAAATAAAACGAAAGCATACTTACAATTCTTTTTTTAGCACTTTCTATATTACTACTGCGAATCAAACAATAAATCTTACAATTAGATTGCAATAAATTTTCTAAAATGTGAATTCCCAAAAATCCAGTACAACCTGTCAATAAAATATTTTGAAATGGTTGTTTTTTTGTTTTAATATGAGACAAATCATGTTGTAAAAATGGATAATAATCATTTTCCAAAGAAGTATCTTCTGTTTGATTGATATGTTCTAAAGCAAAACTTAAATCTTTTACCGTAGTATAGTCATAAAAATATTGTGTAGGAATGGTAATTCCCAAAGCAGATAATTCAGATTGTACTTTTATAATGCATAAAGAATCGATACCAAGATTACTAAAGTCTTCTTCTATACTCAGTTTTTTTATAAAAAGACAATCTTCTAAAGCATGACAAATATTTTTTTGTAGTTCCGTTTCTGGTTTTATATACTTCTCACTTTTTTTAAGAAGAAAAGGAGAAGGGAGATCCTCTTTATTTATTTTTCCATTAACCGTTAAAGGCAAAGAAGAAATAGGAATAAAATAAGAAGGAATCATATAGTTTGGTAACTGATTAGCCAAAAATAACTTTAACTCATACCCTTGAATGGTAAAATCTGAAATATAGTAAGCGCATAAAAAATCTCTACCATGCTCATTAAAATTGACAACAATACAATTTTTAATAAATTGATGATTGGCAAGTACACGTTCAATTTCACTTAATTCAATTCGATATCCTCTAATTTTTATTTGCGAATCAGTTCTGCCATAAAACATTAACTCACCTTGATTGGTCCAGCAAGCTAGATCACCAGAACGATACATTCGTAAAGTAGGATCAAAAATGTCCTGCATAAAACTTTTGGAAGTTAATTCTGGTTGGTTATAATAACCTTTTGCAACACCATCTCCAGAGATATATAATTCACCTTTCATACCAGGCGGACATAATTTTAAATTTTTATCTAACACATAAAATCTAACATTTGCCAAAGGTTTTCCAATGGTAATAGGAGAAGTAATTTTTTCTATTTTTTTACAACAACAGCCAACCGTAGCTTCTGTAGGACCATACATATTATATAAGTTAGCAGAAGTAAACTTTTTTAAATCTTGTAAAAAAGAACAACGAAAAGATTCTCCACCAATTCCAATGTCTGTCAAAGAAGATAAATCATGAGTAGAATTAATCGAAGACAAAAGAGATTGTAGTTTGCTAGGTGTTCCATATAAAATATTAACCTGATGGGTGGTAATTAAATCATTTAATTTACAAAAATCATTTTGTTCTTCTGATGTAGATAAGATAAGCGTTAATCCATTTAACAAAGTAACCCAAAGTTCAAAACCAAATACATCAAAAGAAATAGAAGCCATAGAAAGAACCTTTTTTTCTTTTGCATAAGTAACCACTTTAGAAATTCCAATTAAATAATTGTGAAAATTTTGGTGTGTTACAGTTACTGCTTTTGGTGTTCCTGTGGAACCAGAAGTATATAGCAAATAGAATGGATCAGAGGCAGAAATTTCTGGTTCTTTATAATTGGTATCTGAATTTAGTTCCAAATTAGATATAACATGGACGCAATGAGAATTACGAATCATATATTTTTTTCGATCTTCTGGGTGAGAAGGATCGATTAATACATAAGAACAACCACATTTTAAAATGGCCAAAATAGATACGATTAGATCCACACTACGATCTAAGACAACTGCTATATTGTGCCCTTTTTCAATGTTATATTTTTTTTGCAGAGATCCAGCAAGTTGATTTGACAAGGTATCTAGCATCTGATAAGAAACGGCTTTATTTCCACAAATAATAGCTGTTTTATCAGGAGAGAAAAGAACTTGATCTTTCCACAAATCTAAAATTGTTTTAGAAGAATGGTATGCAACAGCAGTTTGATTGAATTCTTGTAAAATTTTATTCTTTTCTTCTTCTGTTACCAGTTCAATATCTTTAATCAAAATATCTTTATTTTCTATGATTTGTTCACAAATATATAACAAACGATTATGGATATCTTTTATTTGTGAATATCCATAATGGTCATTTTGATAATCATAAATAAAAGAAAAACTATTCGTATCGTCCATATCATAAATATGAAGTAATAAAGGAATTGCAGAAAAACCACTAAAAAGCCATTTAGAATCATAAGTTACATGTTCCAAACAATGGTTAGTTCTAGCGTTTTGATAAGAAACAGAAGTATCATAAAGATTTTCTTTTATATTAAATTTATTTTTAATTGATGTAATCAAATTTTGTAAAGGATATTTCTGATGGCGTAAGTAAGAAAATTGCGATTTAGCAAGTTCCATTATGGCATTAGAAAAAGAAACATCATCATGAATGGAAAGTTTAAATAGCATATTATTAACAAACAAACCAAAAGATTGTTTTTCTTTTTTCGAACTTCTATTTAAAATAGGAGCAGATAAAACAACAGAATTTGTTTGTTTGATTTTACTTTCATAAATGCCCATAACAAATAAAATAAAAGTAAAAGGTGAAATTTTTATTTGTTTACAAAAATCTACAATTTTTCGAGTCATTTTTTGTGATAACTTAAATTCACTTCTACTTGCCAAACAAGGGGAAGTAGAAGAATTAAGAGATTGGGTACTAAGATCCTCAAAAATATTTTCTTCAAAAAGATGATTCCAAAAGATTTCATCTTGTTCAAATTTTGAACTTTGTAAGTAATGTTCTTCTTGTTCAATAAAATCACAATAAGAATCACTTTTCTCATAAGTGATTTCTTCTTTTTGAATCAATTTAGAATAAATGCTAATAATAGAGCTAATTAATAAACTCATTGCCCAAGCATCAGAAATGATATGATGAATGCAAACAAAAAATCCACCTGTTAAATCCGTATTTTGAAAAGTCGTAAATTCATAAAGAGGAGAATCGTATAATGAAAAAATTTTTTTAGCGATTTTGTCACTGATTTCTTTTTCGTTTAGTTCATTTAATTTGATATGTGAAATCGTAAATGGTTCGAATTTTGTTTCATATTGTGTTATTTTTTCGTTCTCATTATGGAGTTGATAGCGAATGTTAGATGTGTTTTCAACAAAAGTTAAAATAGCTTTTCGTAGAAGTGAAAAGTTAACTTTGTCATGAATGGATATTTTACCAGTAATAGTATTCATACTAGTATTTGGATAAAATTGTTCCATATTTAAAATAGCTTTTTGAGGACTAGTTAAATTCAAATTATTATTCATTTTAAAATCTCCCTTTTGATAAATTATATAGATATATTGTAAAAAAATCAAGAAAAATATTGAAAAAAAAAGAATGGTAGTATAAAATGAAATGGAAAGAAGGTAGAAAATGGAAAATCAAGAAAAAATTGAGAATTTTAGACAGCTAATAGAGATTGCTAAAAGAGGAAATCCAGAGCATATTGTATATAAATTTAAAAAAGATATAACAGCAAAAACACCACAATACATCGAAATAAAATACCAAGATTTTAAAAAAGAGATTGAAGCTATGAGTACAGCATTATTGAATCTTGGTTTGGAAAATAAAAAAATAGCATTAGTAGGAAATAATCGATATGAATGGTGTGTAAGCTATCTTGCTACAACAACTGGAAATATGGTAATTGTTCCACTAGACAGAGCTTTGCCAGACAATGAATTAGAAAAATTAATCAAAAGAAGCGGAGCAACTGCTGTAATTTGCGAAAATAAACACCAAGAATTAGTACAAAAAATTAAAAAGCAAAAAGACAATGTTTTAGAAACAATCATTAACATGGATTTAGAAAAAACAGAAGAAAAAGAAGTAAAAAGTTTTTGGGAAGTATTACAACAAGGAAAACAACAATTAGAAAAAGGAGATACAAAGTATCAACAAATAGAAATCGATTGTAACAAAATGGCAATAATGTTATTTACTTCAGGAACTACAAGTGAACCAAAAGCAGTTATGCTATCACAAAATAATATTTGTTCCAATGTTACATCACTTAGTCATTATTTAAAATTATATGCAACAGATACACTATTATCCTTTTTACCAATCCATCATACATTTGAATGTACCATAACCTTTTTATTTGGATTATATTGGGGAGCAACCGTTGCATTTTGTGATGGACTAAAATATATTCAACAAAATTTAATAGAATATGAAATATCAGTATTTGTATCAGTTCCTGTTGTATTAGAAACGATGTATAAAAAAATTCAAAAAGCAATGGAACAAAAAATACCAGTAGAAAAAATTTTAGGAAGTCATTTAAGAACCATATTATATGGTGCAGCGTCTATGAATAAAGATACAACAATGGGGTATAACGAATTAGGTATTACTTCTACCCAAGGATATGGGCTGACAGAAACATCTCCTGTTATTTCAGCAGAAGCAGATGATCGAAAAAAACCAGGTTCAGTGGGACTTGTATTAGATAATTTAGAAGTAAAAATTGAAGAACCAAATCAAGAAGGAATAGGCGAAATTGTTGTAAAAGGACCAAGTATTATGCTAGGTTATTACAACAATGAAGAAGAAACAAAAAAAGTCTTACAAGATGGCTGGTTTAAAACAGGAGATTATGGCTATTTGGACAAAGATGGATTTTTGTTTGTAACAGGAAGAAAAAAAGATATAATAGTACTTAAAAATGGAAAAAATGTATATCCACAAGAAATAGAGTTTTTACTCAATAAAATTCCTTATGTATTAGAAAGTTTAGTATACCAACGAGAACAAAGTCAAACAGATACGATGTTATGTGCAAAAATTGTATATGATGAAAATTTAATCAAAGAAGCATTAGGAGAAAGAACAGAAGAAGAATACCAAAAAATAATTTGGGAGGAAACGAAAAAAATAAATCAGACTCTACCAATTTATAAACACATAAAAAAAATAGCAATTACAACCATACCTTTTGCTAAAACAACCACTCAAAAAGTAAAAAGATTTGAAGTATTAAAAACAGTATAATAGAAATTTAGAACATAGTAAACCTCAATCATTAAACAAAAAGTTTAATGATTGAGGTTTATTTGAACATATTTACTAATTCTACCATAAAGCTGGACGGGATCCAAGACTATCGATGGCATCAATAGAATTGCGGTTGCGACGATAGGAGACTGGACCATTAGGACCACTGTCGCCGTAAACAACCTCCCCTATAAGCACTTAGAGAGTTGCTACTGGTAGCTCTTTCTAATGTCCATTCCCACACGTTCCCAGCTAAATCATAAATTCCTAATACACTATTTCTGTCTGTTGCTCCTGTTGTTAACAAAATTCTTGAACCTGGCTTTGTATAATTATTTGTGGTATTCCAAGAACCAGATGTAGTTGGTGAAGTCGTATAGAATCCTTGTTTTCTTTTTACATCAAATGATATTTTATAATAATTTCCCCAACTAGATGAATTTGATTTTAATTCTGCTTGTGTTTTTGCTCCTTTTTCTTCAATAAACTTTAATACTAAATCCCATTGAATTCCAAACATTAAGCTACTTGTTTTTCCCCCTACAGTTAATTGTTTTGCCAAAGTTTGTGCTTGACTACAACTTATAAAATTATAAGGGTATTTATCTCTTTGAATGAGTGGTGTAGTTAAAGTATTATTACTTGCAAATCTTGCTGTATCTGTTCCTATCTCATATCTTCCAATGTAAAATCCTCCGTTTTCAAATACACTAGATAGCATACTATTTTTCCAATCATTATATTCTGTCTCATTAGCAAAGCTATGTTGGTCTGTAGAATAAAAAGTATCTGTGTAATCACTTTGTCGATAATTACTTGCATAATTTTGCATAGCTGTTTCGATCTCTGTGTAATTGGTACTCGTCGTTGACTCATTATAAATTGATTTTGGTACCTCTACCCATACCCATTCATTTTGATTTTTATCTTTGATTACCAGTCCTGTGTCTAAATCGGTTCCTTCTACTCTTTGAGCTCCTTCTGGTAAAAACGGTTTCGTATCCGCGGTTGATGGTAATGTCTGTTCATCGTTTGTTTCAAGATTTTCCCCTTCTACTGTTACTTGTCCTTTTTCTCCAATTGTTATCTTATAATCATCTACCACTACTGTTGTTGGCAAACTGGTAATTGGTAGGTTTGATTTTTCTTTGTCGATTCCTTCCACTTGATTCAAATTTTTATTCAAAGTACCTAGATCAATTTTTTTATCGTCTCCAAAACTTCCCATGACTGCTATTTGTACTTTTTCTTTCGCAGTTGCTTTTTCATTTTCCACCTTTGCTGTATTAGCTTTTGTCAAGACTCCATTTTCTCCTGTTAAAGTTGCAATGCTTATTCCTGCTAATATCAACAAAACAATAATGGTAATAACTAAAGCAATTAATGTAATACCTTTGTTATTTTTTTCTTGTCTTTTTATTTTTAATTCTAATTTCGTCATTTCTTTTTTTACAAGCCTCCTTCTTCTCTTTTGTTTCTTTAATTTTAACATGATTTCTTTGGTTATTATTCTCTATTTCCAATTGTTGTATTCATTTTTTTGTTCCATTGTATCAATATTTTATATTGTTGTCAACGAGTTAACATACTTCCTTAATGCCCGACACTTTTTAAAAATAAAAGAGAATTGAAAAAAACACCAACTTTGGTAAATTGTTAATGACAATAAATAACAACATATACACGAAAGAAGGTGTTTTATTATGTTCTTTTAAAAAGTGTCAGCTATTAAGCAAATGCGAAAATAAGTATCAATAAATTAACATAGTTTTATTACAAAAACTACAGTACTAATCAAAATACAACCTTATCTTTTTCCTACCTCAAATCTTACCATAAAGTGGCACGTAGACCATTGTGATTATTGGAATGGGAAGTTTTACCATTGTTGTGAGCAAAAGTTGGGTCGTTGAAGCCATTGTAGCTATAATTACCACCGCGACTAACACATGGAGAGGTGGAAGACGAACTTTTTTCCAATGTCCATTCCCATACATTTCCTGTAAAATCATAAATACCCAAAACACTATTTCTCTCTGTGGCTCCCGTTGATAATAATACAGATGAAGATGGTTTTGTATATTGGTTCATTGGATTTACTTCATTCCATGAACCAGAAGAAGTTGGCACTGTTGTATAAAATCCTCTTGTTATTTCAAATGTGCTATTACTATAGTTTCCCCAACTAGATGAATCTGATTTTAATTCTGCTTGTGTTTTTGCACCTTTTTCTTCCATAAATTTCATGACTAAATTCCATTGAATACCAAACATTAAGCTACTTGTTTTTCCCCCTACTGCTAATTGTTTTGCTAAAGTTTGTGCTTGGCTACAAGTTACAGAATTATAAGGATATTTATCTCTTTGAATGAATGGAGGGGTTAATGGTTCACTACTTGAAAATCTTGCTGTATCTGTTCCTGTCTCGTATCTTCCAATGTAAAATCCGCCATTTTCAAATACACTGGTCAACATACTATTTTTCCAATTATTATATTCTGTTGCATTTGCAAATCCATGTTGGGCTGATGAATAAAAAGTATCGGTATATCCACTTTGTCGATAATCACTTGTATATGTTTGCAGTGCTGTTTCAATTACCGCATAATCTGTTTTTGTAGTAGTTGGCGTATAAATAGACTTTGGTACTTCGATCCATACCCATTCATTATGGTTCTTATCTTTGATGATTACTCCTGTTTCCAAATTATCATTTATGATCTCAGAACCTTCTGGTAAGAATGGTTTGGTGTTATCTGTACTTGGTAATGTTAAATTATTTTCTCCTTTTACTGTTACTTTTCCTTTGCCATCTATTGTTATTTTATAATGATCCACGATAACATCTTTTGGTAATGTTGTTCCTGTTAAATCTGAAAATTCTTTATCGATTCCTTCTACTTGACTCAAATTTTTATTTAGTGCATCCATTTCTATTTTTCCGTCAGTTCCAAAGCTTCCCATTACTGCTATTTCTACTTTTTCTTTTGCTGAGGATTTTTGAGTTTCTTTTTTTGATGTACTTGCTTTTGTTAATATTCCATTTTGTCCTGTTAATGTCGCAATACTTACACCAGCTAATAGTAATAACATAATAATTGTTATTACTAAGGCAATTAATGTAATACCCTTGTTATTTTTTTCTTGTCTTTTTATTTTTAATTCTAATTTCGTCATTTCTTTACAATCCTCCTTTTTCTCTTTTGTTTTCTTCACTTTTAACATGATTTCTTTGGTTATTATTCTCTATTTTTAATTGTTGTATTCATTTTTTCGTTCCCATTGTATCAATATTTTATATTGTTGTCAACGGGTTAACATACTTCCTTACTACCTAACACTTTTTAAAAGAAGATTGGGTCTATTGGATTATTGAAGGATTACATTAAAAGTAGTAGTAACAGATTTTATCACCAAGTGCAACGGCTACGAATCCAAATATAGACACAGGATTATCAATCAAAGACAGAAATGGAAATTTAAAATATAGTATTGCTATTTTTTATCAAATTGATTAAAAATAGAAAAAATAGCAATACTATATTTAGAGGTGGGAAGTTTGCAAAGAAAAAGAAAAATAAATCAAAAGAAAAAAATAATAATAACAGCAAGTATGACAATTATTGTGTGGGTTTTTGTGTTTTATTTATATCATACATACAACAATATAGAAATAAAAGATGTCCAATACGAAACTACCAGAACCTTATCCACACCTAACACACAAACTGTGGAAACAACAGAGCAAAACAGTAAAAAAGTAGCAGATGTAATTGAAGAAACAACTAGAAAAGTAGTAGGTATTTCTAAACTAAAAAATGCGGGAAACAGTATTTTATCGAAAAGTACTGAAAGTGAATTGGGTTTAGGAACGGGTATGATTGTAACAGAAGATGGTTATATTTTAAGTAATAGCCATGTAACCGGTGAAAAATATAGCAAATGTTATATTACCTTAGAAAATGGAAATAATTATGATGGAACAGTTGTCTGGAGTGACTTGGATTTAGATTTATCCATAACAAAAATTAATGCCAAAAATTTAGAATATGTACAATTGGGAGATTCCAATCAAATACGAGTGGGAGAAACCGTATATGCCATTGGAAATCCCATTGGATTTGAATTTAGAAGAACAGTAACATCAGGCATTGTTAGTGCCAAAAACAGAACAATAAAGATCGAAGAAACAGACAAATCATCATACATGACAGATTTAATTCAAACCGATGCAACCATTAATCCAGGAAATAGTGGAGGACCTTTAATTTATCCAAATGGTGAAGTATTAGGAATCAATACGGTTAAGATATCTTCAGCTGAAGGTATTGGTTTTGCTGTTCCTATTAATATTGTAAAACCAATTATAGAAAGCTTTAAAAATACTGGAAATTTCGAGGAAGCAAGTATGGGAATATATGCTTATGACAAAGAAGTAATACCCTATCTCAATCATCTCAATCAGACCAATTTTGAAAAAGGAATATATGTAGCTCAAATTACAAAAAATTCACCAGCAGATCGTAGCGAGCTAAAAGAAGGAGATATTATTACAAGTGTTGATAATATAGCACTTCATACAATGAATGATTTAAGACAATATATTTATACCAAAAAACCAGAAGAGGAAGTGAATTTGAAAATAACGAGAGGAAAGATAAACAAAGAAATAAAAATTATATTAGGAAAAAAATAATAAAAGAATATCCCCTATAAAAAGGGGATAGTTATTTTTATTGATGATATAAGAGGAAATCTTTACTGTCAACAATAAGAGAGCATTTATACACATAATTCGACAAAATTTTAAAAAGAATAGTTGAAATTTTTTTTAGTTAGTTGTAAAATAATGGTAGAGAGTAGTAGCAAAATGTCTACATAATTGTTATTGCTTTGTAAAGTCCAAAGTCCGAACAAAATAGAGAAAGTAGTAACAAGGCAATATCAGTAGAAATGCAGAGAATGTCTTGATTTTTGTTGCCCAAAAAAACAAACAAGAAAGGTGAAAGAAAATGCAAGGAAATAACATAAGAAAAATAAAGAAAAACGATAAAAATAAGGGAATTACCTTAGTTGCTTTAGTCATAACAATCATTGTTTTACTCATATTAGCAACCATAAGCATAGCGGTACTAACTGGAGAAAATGGAA
>JAAVZN010000069.1 GCA_022791675.1 Clostridia bacterium
AAAAGTATCTAGTGCTTCATTAATAGAATCAGACACTATTTTTTGTGCATTAAGAGTAATAACAACTGCAAGTATTCCCAAAATAATAGCAGTAATAGTTTTTCCTTTGCTGTCTTGTTTTGCTAATGCTATCATACCAAAAATAACAGCTAAAACTCCCATAATAAATGATAAATTGTTAATAATTGGAATAAAAGAAGTACAAATCCCTATAATCCCTAATACTAAACCAGCAGTACCCAAACCACTTTTCTTTGTTTCCTCATTTCTTGCCATAACAAATTCCCCTTTCTTACTATGTATAAACATAGTATATACAAAAAGTCGAAATTTGTAAATATATATCTACCATTATCTTATATTTATTCTATCATAACCTCACGCATTCGTTTCTTTATCTCTCTAGGGGACATGATTTTATTTTCTTCTTCCTTAAATAAATTCTTATAACTATCACGAATTGGAATCACCTTAGGTTTTTTGTTCATACTATCAGCCCTAATCAATTTATTCGTAACCACTTCTTGCAAATTAATTTCACGTTTCAAATCATCAACCACCTTAACCAAATGCGTTTGAACAAAAATATTAATCTCTCTATAAGTACTATTCCAAAACTCTTGTGGTTTCATATCAAAATAATAACAAAGAGGCTCTAAAGAATATAACAAATCAATCAAATCCCTTGCCTCTTTTACCCTATCTACAATATCATCTATCCCTTGTATCCTTGAAATTGTTCCTCTGCTATCTTGCTCATCGCTTTTTCTGTTGATTTCTGCATTAATTCGTTCATATTGATGATTGATAAAGGATTTGAGATCATCTCTTCCAATTCTTTCTTGTTCTTTTTCTTTTTGAAAAAACCCTCTTCATTCAATTCCTCAGCAATCTTTTTATAAATTTCCACAAACGTAGATTTACTTTCTAATCTATAATCATCTAAAAAATCATAAACCTCTTCCGAAGATAAAAATACATTTTTTCCATTTTCATCTTCCGCTAAAATATATAATATCTTTGTTAAAGCCTCTGGGTCACAAATTGCATAAGCTTTTGTAAAAGCTTCCTCAAAATTTTTATTCTTTAAAATATTGGAAATATCAACTATTTTTCTTGTTCTTAATACCAATTTAATCGTTCTTTTTTTTGTTACTAATATCATTTTCTTTCTCTCCTTTGCAAAAGAGAGGAGGATCCTTCCTCCTCTAAATTTTTTATTTTTTTCTTTTTCCTACTCTTAAATTACTCTGTAATTGATGTAGTAGGAAATCCCTTTGTTTCTTCAATTTCGGTATTTCTATATAATGTTATTTTTGCTTTTATCATATCATCTAAAGCTAATTCTGTTAGCCCTACATGAACCGTCGCTTGGAAATTCCATGTTAATGGTTTTCCTTCTGTTTCTGCTGTTTCTTCTGGTAATTGAATAAACCAATATTCATTCGTATTAGCTGTTTGTAATGCTTTTAACTCGTCATATTGTGCCTCTGTGAATATCAATTCTATTTCTAAGTTTTCTGCTTTCTTTCTTCCTACTGCTTGTCTTTCATCATCAATATCTAATGCACTCCATGTAATTGGTTCTGGTGCTGTTAAAAACTCTGGTATGCTTTGTACAAAAGCAATTTGTTTACGTTCTCCTATCTTTTCACTTGCGTGAAATAATTTTGTCATCATTGTTGTTCTTGGTTCTGTTGCCATATTAAATCATTCCTTTCTATCTTATAAATTCAAATGAGTTAGTCATTGCATTATATCTAACTTCATAAGTGGTTATAAACCTATATTTTTTTGTTATTTCATCAATTAATATTTGACTTGTATTTGTCCTAATAAAATTCTTTTTGCTTAGTTCTAAATCTGTTTTATTTGCCATTTCCATTGATTCTTTTTGTTGTAATGCCCAATGTTCTATTTGCACTTGAAAAGTTTTACGAAGTGGAACTCCATTTTCAGTTTTTATTACACTTTCAAGTGGTGTATTGATAACACGACATGGAAATGTACTCTCTGCTGTTGGCGCTTGTAATACCGCTTCTGTATTATCTTTTCCATTATCTTTTACAGTTGACAATATATCATATAATAAGTCTGACATTTCTCTTGTTGTAAAATTATTCATTTCCAAACCTCCTAAAAAAACTCTTGAAGTCTCTTTTTTCTCTTGCCTTACCCTGTTGCCACATAAAATTGTTTGTTATTTATAGTTTCAAAATATTCAAACCACAAATAAGATTCTTTTTCATTATAAATTGTTTCGGATCCGTATTTCCCCTTCCCTTTATTTTATAGTAGAAATTCTAGCTATTTCAACTAATATTCCATCTTACTTATGATTCTTTTTCCGTCTAATTTCTTTTCCTTGTATCGTTTTTTAAAATATTCTCTAATCTTTCTTCTACCTTTTTTGGTAATTCTTTAACAATTTGATTCAATTTCTTTTCTAATTCACTGATTCCTTTTACTTGACATTTAAAACTAATTTCCATTGTACTTCTCCCAATTTTAATACGATTGTGTTACCTATTTTTTATTTTAGCTGACATCTGATTTATTTCTTGAACCATATTTTACACCATGAAAGCTAACTGCCCCAGCTCTAATACTACTATTACATTTCATAATAATTTGTCGTTTTTGTAATTGGTATCTCTTCTTTTAATCTTTCATTTACTGCTTTTTCTACTGATTTATTGAAAACAATTGTTAACTTATCAATATTTTTACTTAATGTTTCAGATGTTACATTCTTAAAATCAATTAAATTTAATAAAGATACCTCTAAACCTTTTTCTCTTGCTATTTTTATTGCTTCTTCTTTTAATCTATACTCATTTAATTCAGCAAGTGCATTATCTTTTTCAATTTTTTCTTTTTCCAACTGATATAAAAGCTCTTCATCACTTTTCATTTTGGCAAGTTTTTCTGCTTTCATCTGTTCTTTATATTTCTTTCGTGTCTTATTCGTTTCTGCATTTACTATTTTGTTAACTTCATCTCTTGTAAAAGTTTTTACTTTTTCCTTTGATGTTTTAACCATTTCTACACTCTCGGCAGTAGACTCCATATTTTTTTTGTTATCTTCCATATCTATTCCTCCTAACTTTTAACGGTGTTATAACCAAACTCGATTTTTTACGGAAATCTAACCAAACAAAATAGACCTTTTTTTGCCATATCTAGGGCATAAAAATAAAGCCTTGTACTTTGGCTCTTATCTATCATGTTAAAAATTTAATAACTATTTTCTTCTGCTTTTTTTATACTTTTTTCTATTTCTTTTTCTAAATACTTTTCTATGATCCAAACAAATGGCCTAATCAGTACGATAATAGTAACTATAATCCAATACCATGTTGGCATTTGAAATTGAATGCTCAATAGTAATACAAGTAACCACATATTTCCACCTTCTTTCCATAAGAATCCTATCTTCTTAAAATCCTTTTTCATTTTTCTGCCTATTAGCCTCATTTTGCGCTTCCATTTCAGCCAATTCACTTTCACCATCTAAATCATAAGGCAAATGTTCTATCACGGTTTTATCACTTAGTAATCCTCTTAGTTTCAACCAATTATCTGTTATTTCTTTATCACTCGTTGGTAAATTTCTTGTCAAAATGATTTCAATATCCCTAAAATCATATTCCATATTTTTTTTCAAATTAATTCGAGCAGTTATCATTTTCCACATTCTTAATAGTTCTTTTTTAAATAATTTATCTGCTTGTTGTAATACTTGTTCCAATGGAAAAAACTTCTTTTCTAATGCACTTGAATCATCAACATTCATAAATTTCTGTTCCATTACATTGGGTACTCCACTAATCATTAAAGCCAAATCAAAATATGTTTTCTTAGAATTCGCAGAAGCTGTATCATACATCTTTTTAATCCCTCCATCAAGATCTCTTACGTCTGGAATATCAGTCATCAAATCCTTATTATCTTGAAAGATATCAACATTATTTCTAATTACTTGCTCTTGTTTTTTTATCAATGATATTGCATTTTCAAATAAAGCTAGTCCATCTGGATTTTCTACTGCAAATACTGGCAAGTCATTCCACAAAACTTTTTTGCTTTCTTCTTTTATTTCTTTAAAATCTGTTTTGTTACTATCCTTTATCCTTTTCTGTTCCATTCTATCAATATAATATTTTTTGTAATCTTTTGTTATTAATTCTAAATATACTGTTAATCTTCCATCATTTGAATTTTCTGTCCAATATCTTAATAGCCCTATTTTTTGACTTGGTGTTTCATAATTCCATATAACTATGGTTGTTAAGCTACTTGTGTGTGCATATACCATTTCATTCTCCTTATTTTCATATACGAATCCATAACAAGCCCCTGTATTGATATAATCTTTTACACAATCATAAAAAAAACTACTATTGTCATTATATTGGGTAATATAATCAATAATCATTTGAAATTCGTCTGGGTTATTTTTATCACCAAACATTTTTCCCAAAATTTTTTGTATCATACTTTTTTGTTTTTCCCTTATCTTCTTAACTTTGTATTGCGGTTCTCTTCCGCCAAAATATCCACTTGCCATTGTAGAAATATAAAATTCTAAAGCTACAATTACATCATTCGCATCATTTTTTCTTGTATATCTATCATATAGCTGTTTTCTGTGTTGTAAGATTGGTCTTGCTTTTTCCCATAATACATTGATATTTCCTGCTATGTTTTCTTCTTTTAAAAACTCATCTGAATATTGTATCTTTTCTACTAACATTTTTCCCTCCTAAAATACTCGATTCGCTCCAAAACGAATGGTGTTGGATCCATATACATCTGTCATGCAAATTTTTTGCATCACAGCTCCATTTTTCCCATCTTCTTACCTTGTTTATAAATTCATGATCGGTTTTCCTTGTTTTGCTGTTATCCTTAATTTTTGTTTATATCCTTCTGTTTCTTTGTCTTTTATGTAATAACTACACTTTAGTGTTTCATTTATGTCTTTTCTTATTTCACATAAGTTTGTTTTTCTGTTTTTACAATTGCTACATATTTGTCTTATGTATGTTTCATAGATTGTTTCCATCTGTTTACACCTCATTTGATATTTATGTTGATTCATGTTATAATAAAAAATAGTTAGCAACATTGTTTTGTTTCAAGTCCATTAATAAAATTTATTGGTGGCAGGAAGGAGCACATGAAAAAAATACCCCGTTCTAACACGCATTGCAATGATTGTGATTTGTACAAGATTTGCAAAATTTCTGAATGCACAGGTAACTGCGATTTGTGTAAAAATCGTTGTTGTTCCTGCAACGCAGATTGCTCGAAATGTCATCGAGACTGCGAAAACAGAAATTAAACACCATCGATAAGCTCCATTCTAAAAAAGATTGGAGCTTATCCTTTTGTTTTCCTATCATTCATTAATTTTTTTCTAAATTAAAAGAGCCTATCTTTTAATAAGCTCTTTTCTATCATTTCTCAATTCAATTTAAAAACTAGTTATTAATTAGTTCCCTATCTAGTTGTGCATATAAAAATGTGGTTAGATGGTACTAAATTTATTTGTTTCTTTCCAACTGCGACAATTCTACTATTGTTATTATAGCACATCTATTTATAGAATACTAGGTACTATACTAGGAACTCTTTAGGAACTTTTATATTTTTATCATTTTTGAAGTTGCCTCTTTAACTATTTTCCTTATATATCTTCCTGAACATTTTTTACCACATATTTCCTCGTAATCATGTTCTCCTATTATTTCGGCTGTTTTTCCATCTGCATAATATGCTATTAATATTTCTCTTTCTTTGTATTTTAATCCAACTAATCTATCTTCTACCGCTTCTACTTTCTCTTTTAGTTCTTTTATTATTTTTTTTAGTTCTTTTATTTCTCTTTCTAACTTTATTCTTTTGGTGTCATTCTCTTCTATCTTACTCAATACTTTATTGCTGATTTTATTTTTACTATGTATATTTTGATTTTCTCCATACAAACTTATTGTATTTGTTTCTACATTATCACATGTTTCTAGCTTTATCCTTGCTATTTTTAATTCTTTTAATTTTATATTTAATTTTGCTTTATTTTGTTTGAATTCTTTTAATAACTGTATCAATTCCTCTTTTGTCATAAAATACCTCCTTTTAAATATTGATATACTACTTGCTCTATTTTTCTAAGAGCTTCTTTATTGGTTATCAATCTTCCACTATGTCTATTCCTTACACTACTTCTTATTATTTTTATTTCTTGATTATACTGTCTTTTGTATTGCCTTGCTAATTGTTCTTTACTTAAACCATTTAGCCATTTTTGTACAATTTCTTTGTCTTGCATACAACACCTCTTAGATGTAGTATTACTCTTTTTATATTTTTCTAACCCTCCTTGATCACTTTTATTATTTTTGGATTTTATTCGTTTTCTGTTGGCTTCATTTCTTTATGTGGTTTCTTTTCGTTTTGTTTCTTCTTGTTTCTATCTTTTACAGGCATTTTTCTTCTTGATTTCTCTAAAAATATTTGTTATAATAGTATTGCAATGATGTATTTATATATGTTTTTGTTTTGAGTTATCTACATTCCCAAACTTGTTAGATAGCTCTTTTATCATATTTATATTTGATTTTCTTAACTCGTTAAAAATCACATTTCTTTGTTGTCTTTTTGATTCTCCCGCTATTCCACTCCTATCTATTTGTTCTAATTCTAGTAATCTTGACAACGTACATTCTGCTAATAATCTTGCATGTATTGTTTGTAATTCTAGATCTTCGATATCTTCTCTATTCGCTTTGTTTTCTTCATATAATTCCATATTTTCTTTTTGTAAGAGTCTATTTTTTATTACTAGTTCTAATCTTTTAAACATATTTTCATCTCCTTTTCTTGTAAAATACAATAACTTATTTATCCTGTCACTTTCTATTTTGCTTATCTTTTTCGAATGCTAGATATATACTACAAATACATAGCATTGTATAAGTTAGACTAAACATATTTTTTTCTCCTTCCAATCAATTTTAATTTTATATTCATGAACGTGAATACTGTTTTTAAAAAAAATTGATTCTTTTCCTTTTCTTTCTATCACAATATTTGTTCATCTTTTCTATAAAGATCACTCCTATACCTCGTTTATCCGACAATAATTCACTTATATACGATTTATCAATTCCTGTTTCTCTAGCAAAATCACTCATGTTATTATGATGATCGTTTTTTATTATGTATCGAAGTTCTTCTAGAACTATATTATTGACTTTCATACTTCTCCTCCTTTCTTGTATCGATATCATATCATTCTTGTTTATGAATGTCAATATTTTTTTAAAAAAACTGTTTTTTTTGTTGACATTTATGAACAAACATAGTAAAATGTATCATGATAGGAGGTAACTTGATGAATTATAATAAAGAAAAATTTTTGGAAATATTAGACCGAATCAAATTAACATTTGGTTCTCAAAATAAAATGGCTGATGCTTTAGAAATTAGTTCTTCTTATATAACCAAAATATATGATGAAAATACAAAAAATCCACCTGCTCCAGAATATTTACAAAAAATAGCAAACAATTCAAGAGGAATCACTCATTATCAAGAATTGATGCAAATATGTGGATATTCAAAAGAAACAATGGAAAGTATTGTGAATAACATATACAATCAATTAAAACAATTGAGTCTTACTATCTATAAAAAAAATAATAAAGATTTTTACGAAGTTGAATCTTCTATAGAAACATTTCAAGAATATAGTAAAGATTTGATTGATTCTATCCAACAAAACAAACATTCACAAATCTTATTCCGTGATTATTATAATAAAGATCGTTTTTTAGATGACGATAATTATGTTTGTTCTTTTCTTTTTCTTTTTGAGGCTTTTTTACAATGTATTGAAAAAGAAAATTATTTAACCATCATCAATTATCCCTATACAGATTGGTTGGATAACGAATCTCTTTATCAAAAACTTCTTTCTGTTGAAGATCTAAAAAATATGCAACTTTTATCTAATAGTAGTGACTATGCTAACCTTAATCTTACATTTCAAAAAGATTTACTACAATATATAAAAAAGTTTACTACTTGTTTAAACTTAGCTTATTTAAGTGACTTCGACAATAATGCTTTAACTGAACTTTTTAAGAAAAAGGCTTCTCATCAACAATCAACTCAAACCCAGAAGAAAAAAGATGTTGATCCATTAGGATTATCTGAGATTGGTTTTGATATCAATAGCTATATCCCACCAACACCAACACAAAAAGAACAAATAAAAGCTATGATTGAAATTATATTAAAAGAAAATAAAAAGAAAGAAGATACATAAATATCAAGAATACTATAATGATTTTGTTACAAAACATAGGTCATACTAGACTATGTTTTTAGCACGGTGATCCCCTAATTTAAAACTTGATATAAATTATTTTTTGAAAAACCCTTTATAAAACTAGTATTTTTATGTGAATTACATTTGCTTTCATTGCATTTAATCCCAAAATATGCTATTATATAAAAGTATATTTTTATTACATTGCCAGTATATATAACTCAAAAAAAATTTTTTAAGGAGGAATTAGAATGGATTACTATTGTTTTCCAACAAGAACTGGAGATATTTCGGTATTCTTTAACCTGGAGCAATACACTGACTCTAGCGAAAGATTTTTTTACCAAACGACCCAGGAGAATGTAATGCTAGCAAAACAAAAAGGGAAATTGTTACTGTTTGATTTAAGAACACAAACTTTTATCGATTGCAATGGTAATGCTATCGATATTAGGGGAAAAGAAATTTTCCCAAGGTGTCAAATTCAAGAATCAGAACAATTACTTAATGCAATTGCGAACAATAGAGGAAACTCCATTGTTTCACGAACAGATTCAAAAATTGTTGAAAATTGGTTTGAATATATTGATGTTCAAAGAAAATTTTTACGGACTACATTTGGAGAAGTTCAAAACAACCTTCATTTTTATGAGAAAAAATTTGGAAATGAATTTTTCTTAAAAACTGTAAAAAAGCAATTTTCAAACATCTGCCATATTATACAAATGGGCGACTCTAAAGTTTTGTTTTCTTTTGTCGGACATAGTTTGTTTGGGGGAAATATGTTGATATCTGACAACTTAACCCCTGTTTTGGTAACAGATGCTCTTTCTATTATTAAAGATGATTATGGAAAACGTGAATGGCGAGTTTTTGTCGTGAAAGGTAAAATATGGTGCATATCTAGAACATCCGATGATTTAGTAGATATTGAACCATATATCATTGAAAAAATCCAAAGAAAAATAGAACAATTATCAGAAAAATCTATTTTTCCATCATCTTACTGCGTTGACTTTTTTGAATACGACAATAATGGAGAAGTTGTCTTTGACATCTGTGAGTTCAATCCAATTGAATGTTCAGGTGTGTACAGAAATAACAATTTAGTTTTCTAGCACGTAAAAAGACTTGGGATAAATCTCAAGTCTTTTTTGTATTACTATATTTTTCTATCTTTAAATTAAATAAATATAATGCATCTTCGTTTTGTTCGATACTATGTATTAGTCTTAATATTCCTTTTGTATCTAATGTATCTGTCAAATAATTTTTTCCATCTTTTTGAGATTTCATTTTCAGTTGCACGATATTTTCGTGCAACTGACTTCCTTCTTGTTTTAGCTTCCTTTTAAGGTAGCTTTATATGTGTATTGAGAAATACACTGAAAAATCAAATAATAATGACATTACACATAATGAGCTACTTGGGAGAATCCATTAAGTTGGATTCGCAGTCTGGGTTTAACTCGTTCCGCCAAGCTAAACAGAGCTGGTTTTAGAAAATATATAATGTGTCCATTAAAAATATTATGGCAGGAAATGTGCAAGTAAAATTAGTGTGAACTTGTTCTTAAGCTAGTTTTATTGTCATTCCTGTCTTTTTGTTATGCTAAAAAAGACTATATAGGTATTCTTCTACTTTCTTACAAAGCATAACAAAAAGATATTGAAAAAATTTTATGCTAGGTAGCACACGACATCTTTGCAAAACGAAGTTTTGAAAGTGTCATAGTGGGTTACATACTTTCTCAAAACAAAAAATACCATTCTTTTAGAATGATATTTGTATCTATCTGTTCAATCTAATTCGAACAAAAACGTCGTTGGTGGAGATGAGGAGAGTTGAACTCCTGTCCATAATACCTTCCAAATAGATTTCTACAAGTTTAGTTTATCATTTTGATTCATTTTGATTTCACCGATAAACAGGTTAAAACAAAACTCAGCTTTCTGAAATACCCACTACCTCAAAAGCAAAAGTAGCTTTGTATCCCACAAAATATAACACCTTGCCCAAAACTGTGGGCTATTTTAGACAAAGCGTAGCTACAACTTAGGCAGCTAATGCTAATTCGTTTTGATCAGCGTTTATCTTTAAATTTCCCGTTTTTTTAAGTGGCCAACGAGAATCCACTACTTGCCATCTATCCTTCTAGTAATATGTCGAAACCATTACATCCCCTTGTACTTATTTATTATACTATATTTATTATGATTTATCAACATTTTTCTTTTCAAAACATATACTAATTTTAGGTGATAAATATGAGTATTATTTCAACGAATACCTCCTATAATTCTAATATTTTAAGACAAAACTTAAGCTTATTACTAAGAACCTATCCTTTTATAAACGTTCAAACAGTCGGAAACAGTGTTTTAGGCTCTCCCATTTATGCAATCAAATTAGGTCGTGGCCCTAGAAAAATTTTCTACTCTGCATCGATTCATGCCAATGAATGGATCACCACTCCTGTTTTAATGAAATTTATAGAAGATTACTGTTTATCTTATGTTAGAAATTCCAATCTATATGGTTATTCCATTCGTAATCTTTTTCAATCAACTTCTATTTACATTATGCCTATGGTAAATCCTGATGGTGTTGATTTAGTTACTCGGAAATTTAGCAGTCAGCTCTCCAGGTTATCAAAAAGCTATTCATATCGCCAATCAATTTTCTAGCATTCCTTTCCCAGATGGTTGGAAAGCAAACTTGAACGGTGTAGATTTAAAAAATTACCAACCAATTTGCAACTTACGAAAATTACCAAACTATTGATTCTTATTTTTCCTTTATTAGTTCTTCGATTTTTATAAATCCATCTAAATTTTGATTCAAAGAATTTAATTTTGAAAAGTTGAAATATATATATACATTTTTTTCTTTATCAATTTCTATTTTATTGATTAATCGATACAAATATATCTTATCAATTTTCTCTAACTTTAAAAATTCTTCGATTAATTCATCTAATTTTTTTTCTTTTTTTGTGTGATTTTTACTCTCCTTTTTATTATCCAGTCCCATTATTTTTTCTTTTAATTCTTCTTTTTGTTTTATTAAATTGGTTCTATCCAATATAAATTTTTGCGATATCCTAATGTAATCTTCTTCAAGAATGATACCTTGTAATTTATCCCTATACATTTTGTCTAAATTATGATTAATTTCTAATATAGCTTTATCCATTTGAGCTCGTTTCTTCTTGTATTCCTCTTGGACCTCAAACGTTTTATTTTGATATTTTTGATAAATTGAATAAAAATTCTCTTTATTCGCATATATTTGGCATATCCTTTTTACAACATAAATGATATACTTTTCAAACTTTTCATAATTGATACTTAATGGATAGCAACCTCTTGATTTGTAGTCACTACAAGTTATATAGGAATGGGATTTGCTCTTTCTCTTAGAATTCTTTTTTTGCACAATTTGCAGTTTTCTTTTGCAATGATAACAATAAAGTAGACCTCTTAATAAGTAATCATATTTTAGTTTGGTATTTGTTCCTCTTTTCTCAAGAATACATTGTACCTTTTCAAATGTGTCATTGTCGATGATAGCTTCATGTGTATTGTTTACACGTATTTGATTTTCTTTTTCTACCATTCTTATTTTATGTACTTTATAAGAGACCACTGATTTCTTATTCTGGACGGTATTACCAATATAGACTTCATTTTTTAACATATTACATAGAGTAACTTCATTCCAGTTATAATTCATTTTATTTTCCTCTTGGATCAAACCAGTTTTTCTATAACCAGTAGGAGATAAGTAGTGGTTACGATTTAAGTAAGTAGCTATTTCTCCACTACCATGTCCATTTGCATACATATCAAATATTTTCTTTACAATGTCTCTTACTTGCTCATCAATTATTAGCTTATTTTTAATGTTCGGATTTCTCTTATATCCGATATGCTGGAATGCTACATATATATTCTCCATTCTTTTGTTTTTCCTTATAGACACTTCTAATTTTCTTAGATATATCCTTAGCATAATAGTCATTCATAATTGCTTTAAAAGGTGTTATATCGTTATTTGTACTATCCATATAAGTGTCTATTCCATCTGTTATTGCAACATACCTTATATTGTTTTGTGGAAAATAGTTTTCTATGTAATGTCCTGTTTTAATATAATCTCTTCCTAGTCTCGATAAATCTTTGGTTATCACCATATTAATCGTTTTGTTTTCAATGTCCTGTAGCATTTCATGAAATCCAGGTCTATCAAATGTAGTTCCAGATATCCCATCATCAACATATTCTTTGATTAAAGTTAAATGATTCTCCTTTACATATCTTTGCAAAATATTTCTTTGATTACTGATACTTTCACTTTCTTGTTTGTCACCATCTTCTCTAGATAGTCTTATATAAATTCCGTACTTTGAAGTTTTGACTATTTAAGTTTAGCATTTAACCTCCTATCTGTAATCATCTACAAGTACATTGTAATGAGCTTTGTTATATGTTCCAAATGTTATTTCATTTTCGTAAAAATTACTTTGTATTATTTTTTAAGTTTTCTATATAGTCTTTAAAAATCAATCCTATTGTTTCTTTCACTTGTTGTTTTTCTTCTGTAAAAATACAATAGGTATTAAATTCTAATTTATCTGTTTTTATAGTTTGTTTATCTTTTTTCACATTGGCATCAACTCCTATATTTTTATCAAAGTATTCTAATACAGAATATTA
>JAAVZN010000070.1 GCA_022791675.1 Clostridia bacterium
GATTTTTCTAGTCTAATGAATGAATTAAACAAACTAAATACAAGTTTTGTATCTATAAAAGAACAATTTGATACAACAACACCAATGGGAAGAGCCATGATGTACATAGCATCCGTATTTGCACAACTAGAAAGAGAAGTCATAGCAGAAAGAATAAGAGACAATATGTTAGAACTTGCCAAAACGGGAAGATGGTTAGGAGGAGATACACCACTTGGATTTGATTCAGAAAAAGTCGAAATCATGCAAATAACAGAAGAAAATACAAATTCAAATACAGTAGAAAAGAAAAACAAAAAAGCTTATAAATTAAAAATAAATGAAGAAGAAAAGCAAAAAGTACAACTAATTTTTAGAAAATACTTAGAATGCAAATCATTAGCAGGTTTAGAATATTATCTATTAAAAAATAAAATATATACTAGAAAAGGCAAAGAATTTAGAAAATACTCATTAAGAAATATACTTACTAATCCAGTATATAGTCAAAATGATCATGTTATCTTACAATATTTTAAAAATAGGGGTCAAACCATATATGCAGAGCAAGATGGAAGGGAAAAGTTTGATGGAAAATATGGAATTATTGCTTACAATAAAACAGATAATAATAAAAAAGAAAGACTATTAAAAGATTGGATTATAGCAGTTGGATTGCATAAAGGATATGTAACAGGAAAAGAATGGGTACAAGTACAAGAATTGTTAGAAAAAAACAAAGATAAATCCTATCGAGCAAGTGCTAATCCTACCAATGAAACAATATTTTCTGGAATATTGCGATGTAAAAAATGTGGTAGCAAAATGATACCAAAATCAAACAGAAAAAATAAAGATGGAACAACAATCTATTATTATGTTTGTAGGGAAAAAGACAGAACCAGAAGAATCAATTGCAATTCTCATAATGTAAAAGGAAATGAATTAGATGATAATTTTATTAAAATTTTAAAAGACATATTTGTACCAAATTCAGCAGTTTATCAAGAATTAAAAAATATGGCATTTAATAGCAATCAAAAAGAAGATATAACAGCAGAAATGGAAACATTAAAAAAAGAATATGAAAAAAACGAAAAAGAAATCAAAGATTTAGCTCAAAAAGTAAAATATATTGATATTTCTGTTATTGACATTGTTAACCAAGAATTAATAAAAGCACAAAATAAAAAAGAAGAATTAAAAAATAAAATGGAAAGTTTGGAGCATTCAAAAAGTGATAATAAGAAAGCAAACACCAAATTAAGCAAAGGTGCAAAATACATCTTAAATATCATAGACAATTGCTTTGATATATTTGAAACCTTTGACTTGAAATCTAAAAAAGACATTCTAAACTTATTGATAGAAAGTGCTTATGGAGAAGGAGACACGATTGAAATTAACTTATTAAATACAAAAATAGAAGAAAATCAAAAGAAAATGCTGTGTAGCCAAAGTTTTGTAAATGGCTGTAATATCTTGAATTTAGGTACAGAAAAGACTAGCCATAATGTGTTGTCATCAGAAAAGGGGAGCAGATGCTGTTATGACTTCTGTATTAGCCAATCAAGTTGAAATTGGTTTTGCAGGGCCAGAAGCTTCCATTTATGTATATAATGAAGGGAAAGAAGATTATTGTCAGGTATTTGCGCAAATGACCAAAAGAGATGGTTCCTTTTTAGTGGCTAGAAATCGGAACAGAAAACTTTAATTGGAAAGACTTAAAAGGAAAAACAGTTATTCCAGGCAGAAAAGGTGGCGTGCCTTATATGACACTAGAATATGTATTAAAGAAAAACGGAATGGATCCACAAAAAGATTTAAACTTAGATGACAGTATTAAATTTGATTTAATGGCAGGAGCCTTTGCAAGTGGAAATAGTGACTATGTAACATTATTTGAACCAACAGCTTCTATGACAGAAAAGCAAGGAAAAGGTTATTTAGTTGCTTCGGTAGGAGAAGAAGCAGGAGAAATTCCATATACAGCTTATTTTGCGAAAAAAAGTTATATTGAAAACAAGGAAGATATCATAAGAAAATTCACCAAAAGCATTTATCAAGGACAACAATGGGTAAAAGAACATACCGCAAGAGAAATTGCAGAAGTAATCCAAAATTTTTTCCCAGATACGGACTTGGAAATGTTAGAAACAGCAATTCAAAGTTATCAAGATATTGATGCTTGGAATGATACACCTGTATTAAAAGAAGAATCATTTAGACGATTAGAAGAAGTTATGATTATGGCAGGAGAACTAAAGGAAAATAGTCCTTATGAAAAAATTGTAAATAACCAATATGCCCAAGAAGCAATTCAACCATAATAAGCAATCATTTGATTAAAAGAAGTTACTTTGTTGCAATCTTTTAGTCAAGTGATTGTTTTTTAATTTACAATCGAATAAAAAATCAAATTTTACATATAAATTCAAAAAAAGTATTGACAAATGGAACTCATAATGTTATATTTACTTTTAAAAAGGAGTGGTAAAAATGGAAATTGATTATCAAGTAATAGGACAAAGAATAAAAGAAGCTAGAAAATGCAAATGTTGGTCACAAGAAAAATTATCAGAGGAATTAGATGTAACAACAGTGTACATTAGTAGAGTAGAAAGAGGTTCGGCACAAATCAACTTAAAAAGATTAGTACAAATAGGAAGTGTATTAAATGTAAGCATTGAATATTTAATCGGAGGAGCCATGCCCAAAAATCATAATTACTTAAATAGGGAATTGTATGAAATTTTGTTAAATTGTAGCCCAGACAAACAGCGTTTGATCTATCATATTGCACAAATTGTATCCAATGCAAAATTTGTATAAATACTTGATAATAGCCTTTACAAAATATCAAAAATAGTATAAACTTGATACAGTTCAATCCAGGTAAAACTTTGATAAAAGAAAAAAGATTGTAACACAATAACATACTAAAGGTGATAATAAATGTATTTAAAAAGACTAGAATTACAAGGATTTAAATCATTTGCCGATAAAACAGTACTAGATTTTAGACCAGGAATTACAGGAGTAATCGGACCAAATGGATCAGGAAAAAGTAATATATCAGACAGTATTCGTTGGGTACTTCGGAGAACAAAGTATGAAATCATTAAGAGGTGCAAAATCATTAGATATCATATTTGCAGGAACCCAAAATAGAAAATCATTAGGATTTGCAGAAGCTTCTTTGGTATTTGATAATGCAGATGGAGCACTACCAATTGAATACACAGAAGTAACAGTAACTAGAAAAATATATCGAAGCGGAGAATAAGGATATTTTATCAATAAAGTACCATGTAGATTAAAAGATGTATTAGAATTATTTATGGATACAGGAATTGGAAAAGACGGATATTCTATTATTGGACAAGGAAAAATCGACGAAATTTTAAGTAACAAATCCGAAGATAGAAGACATATATTTGAAGAGGCAGCTGGGATTGTAAAATTTAGAGCAAGGAAAGAAGAAAGTGAAAAAAAACTAGAAAGAACCAAATTAAATTTACTTAGAATTAATGATATTTTAGCAGAAATAGAAGCCAATATAGAACCGTTAAAAGCACAATCTGAGAAGGCAAAAAAATATCTTAACTTAAAAGAAGAATTAAAAAATATAGAAATTGGTTTATTTTTATATCATATTGAAAAATACAAAGCCAATCTAGAAGAAATTGTGAAAGACGAACAAATTTATACTACACAATGTAAAGAAGAAGAAGAAAAACTAGAAAGAGTGAAGCAACTAAAAGAAGAACTAAAAACAAAAGTAGAAGAAATTACCAATCAAATAGAAGAAATGTCAAACATTGGGTTTGCCAGTCAAAAAGAGATCGAAATGTTAAACTCAGATATCAATGTAGCAAATACAAGAATTCACAATAATGTAGAAAATAAAGAGAGATTTGAAAAAGAAATTGAAGAAGCTAACAACAAAAAACAAGAACTAGAAGAAGAGATGAAACAAAGAGAAGAAAAGAAAGTTAATTTGAAGAAAAACAAAGAAAAGTTTGAAAAAGAATTGCATGAAAAAGAGGAAGAACTAGAGAAAATCACAAAAAAGCTATCCAGTAAAGAGCTAGAAATGGAAAAAAATAAGCAACAAGTAGAAAAAAATACAGACCAGAAATATGAATTACAAGCACAAAGTCATACACAAGAGATTAATTATGAAAACTTTGAAAAAAGACAAACGCAAATAAAAGCAGAAGTAACAAACTATATTTCTGAATTAGATCGTACAAGACTTCAAAAAGATGATATTTCCAAAGAATTTTATGAAATTGATAGCAAAAGAAATAAAATTGTAAAATCAATTGAAGAAATCAATCAAGTAAAAGAAGAAGCGGATAAAAAAATAAACGATTACCAGAATCAGATCAATGTCTACCAAAGTGAAATGAGAATCAAAGAATCCAAATTAAAATTTTTAATGGAAACAGAAAAAGAAAAAGATGGTTATATAAAAAGTGTAAAATCATTATTAAAAGACTGTGAAGATAGTAAGGAATTAGGAAAAGGAATGCATGGGGTATTAGCTAATATTATTCAAGTACCAGATGAATATCAAACAGCAATTGAAATGTGCTTAGGGGCTAGTTTACAAAATATTGTAACAGAAACCGAACAAGATGCTAAAAAATTAGTAGAACATTTAAGAAAAAATAATTTAGGAAGAGCCTCATTTTTACCAATTACATCGGTAAAAGGAAAAAAATTAGACAAAATAAAAGGAAACGAAAAAGGATTTATAGGAATTGCTTCTAATCTAATTCAATATGAGAAAAAATATGAGGAAATTGTCAATAGCTTATTGGGAAGAACCATCATTGTAGACAATATGGAAACCGCTATTAAGCTGGCAAAACAAAATAGCTATTCTTTTCGTATTATTACACTAGAAGGAGATATTATTAACGCATCAGGAAGTATGACAGGAGGATCAGTAGCTAAAAAAACAGTTAATATTTTAGGAAGAGGAAAAGAAATTGAGAAGTTAGAAAAAGAAATTAAAAATTTACAAGATAAGATTCAAAAACTAGAAAAAGATAAACAAGAATATGAAATGTCGATTCAGGATACGGTAGAAGATGCTATAAGTTTAGAAAAAGAATTACAAGAAATTGATATTACCTATGCTACTGAAAAGCAAAAAGTAGTAGCAATTGATGAAAATATTGCAAAAATAGAAGAACGTTTACAAAAATTAAAAGAAGAACAAGAAAACTTAGAAAAGCAAAAGCAAGAGGCCATAGAAGTAAAAGAATCCATTTATTTGCAAATACAGGAAATAACAGAGGAAACAGAAAACTTAACTAAAGTTATTACAGAATTTGCTGAATTAAACAAAGATAATCAAAAATATGTTGATGACTTAAATTATGACATAACAAATTTAAAAATTTCGGTATCTTCTTTTGATGAAAGTGAAACATCAATGGAAGAAATACAAGAAAGAATCAAGAGTGAAATAGAAAACGCCAATAAAAGCATAGAAAATAAAAAGACTCAAATTGAACAAATTGAACACGATAATTTTGAGTTAGAACAATCCATTGAAGAAACAAAGGAAAAAATAGAAACAATCAAACAAGAAGTAGAAAATAGTGGAACAAAAATTGAAGAATTAAAACAAGAAAGAATGGAAAAAAACGAAAAATTATCAAAACAAGAAGAAGAAATAACCAATCAATTTAAAACGATAGAAGACTTAAAAGCTCAAATGGTCAAAATTGATGTTAAAAAAACCAAATTAGAAGAAGATATTAACAACATAATCAATAAAATGTGGGAAGAATACGAACTTACACCAAACACAGTTGGCGAATATCAAAAGCCAGAAAATGTAGCCAATACACAAAAAAGAGTCAACCACTTAAGAGCAGAAATCAGAGACTTAGGAAGCATTAATGTAGACTCGATTGAAGAATATAAAACAATGAAAGAAAGATATGATTTTATGTGTGAACAACGAGTGGACTTAGAAGATACGATGAGCAAATTAAGAAAAATTATTGCAGAAATGACAACAACAATGAAAGAACAATTTAAAATACAATTTGCCATGATCAATAAAAATTTTGAAGAAGTCTTTAAAGAACTATTTGGAGGAGGAAATGCGACACTAAAATTAGAAGACGAAGAAAATATATTAGAATGTGGTATCGATATCAATGTACAACCACCTGGAAAAAAACTACAAAGCATGACATTACTATCTGGTGGAGAGAAAGCCTTTACAGCCATAGCCCTACTATTTGCAATCTTAAAAATAAATCCAGCACCATTCTGTATCCTAGATGAAATTGAAGCAGCCCTAGATGATGTAAATGTATATCGTTTTGCAGAATATCTAAAAAAATTCTCTGCTAACACGCAATTCTTAGTTATTACCCACAGAAAAGGAACAATGGAAGCTACAGACACAGTATATGGAGTAACAATGGAAGAAAATGGTATTTCAAAACTATTATCTATGAAACTTGGATAATGTGAATGTGCAGTTGGGGACGGTTCTTTTTGCACATTTTTGTAGCATTGGGGACACATCTTTCAAAGAGAGTGGAATAGTAAGAACTTATAAACAAAAGTATAAAGAAAATCAAATTATGTGATTTTTGATTTATACTTTTGTTTTTTTATTTCTAAATTGGACTAAGCTTGTAAAGTTTCATTTTTATCTTCTATTCCATCAAATAGTTTTTCAACAGGTATTTCTAATGCTTTACTAATTTTCCACAAGGTAAATACACTAAGTCCTTGATTTATTTTTTCACTTTCTAAATTGCCAATTAGTGCAATGGATACGTCAGCTAGTTCAGCTAATTTTTCTTGAGTCATTTTGCCTTTTTCTAAATCATATAATTTTCTATAATATCGAATATTTTTTCCAATTATTTTAAATAGTTCATTTGATTGTATATTTCCCATGTTTGATTCTCCTTTCATTTGACACATATTAGTATGATATTAACTTATAAATTATTTTCTAATTTTCAGTGCGAAAAAACAATAGAGTTAAAATGAAAAAATATCATTGACAATGATAAGCACTTTTAATATAATAAAACAAAAAGAGTATATTAAAAATAATGTAGGGAAAACTAACAAAAGAAATGGAGAAGAAAATGAAAAAAGAGAGAAACAATGGGATTACTTTGATTGCATTGGTAATAACGATTATTATCTTACTAATTTTAGCAGGGATAAGTATTGGAATTTTGACTGGAGAAAATGGAGTGCTTTCAAAAGCAAGCAAAGCGAAAGAAGAAACAGAAATAAATCATTATAAAGAACAAATCGAATTAATTAGAACAGAATTGAAATTACAAAACGAAAATTATACTTCCCCAACAATAGAACAAATAGAAACAGCATTGCAACCCAAAGAATGGATACAAGGTATGGAAATTATAACGGTAGAAGGAACCGAAAAATTAAAATTGACAACAAAAGAAAATTATATTTTTTATATTACAGAGAATGAAGTTAGTGAAATAATAACATCTGATATGCCAAAAGAAATTAAGATTTCTGTGTATGATGAAAAATCAACTTCTTATAAAATTTGGTCATCTTATCCACATACATTAACATTATCAAGTGAAATAGAAAAAGGAAAATATATTGTAATTTTAAACGGTAGTAGAGCTAACCAAAGCAATTTGGAACTCACAACTGGAACAATTGCATTTGATTACGAAGAAGCTACTCTACTATATACCAATGAGTACAATGATGTAATAGCACAAGCTGATGGAACTCAATTATTAACAATTTCGGAAGCATATTTAGTAGAAGTAAATGAAAATAAAATGATAAATAGCAGTTTTACAGCTGATTATGCAATGAATATGAATTTTACTATGACAATATTAAAATATTAGAAGAAAAACAAAGAGAATACTAGCCAATGCTAATATTCTCTTTTATGTGGTTTAAGTAAATGCAAATCGAAGAATACCAATCAAAATAAGTAATAAACCAGATATAACAGACCAAATATTATCTGGTAAATGATTTAGACCATGTAATTTTTTTCCAAGTAGATTTCCACTACTCAAAAAAATAAGTTGAAAAACGGAAATAAACAAAGGAAAAAGAAAAGAATTAATACCAAGAGCACTACCACAGCTACCAATACAAAAACAATCTAAAGAGAGGGCAAAACCAAGAAAAAGAGCTTCTTTTCCATCAATTGAATTAGAAGAATCCAAGTCAGAAGAAGTAGGATTTTTTATAATTTTTATTGTAATGCCCAAAAAATCAATAAAAAAGCTATAAATTTTTTCTTCATAATGACCATTAGAATCATGAGAAAAAGAACTTTTATTCAACTTGGAAGAATTTTTTCGAATTGCTTGAAAACACACAAAAATTCCCATTCCAATTAAAATCAAATTCCCAAAAACTTTTGTAAAAAAATCAGAAAAAAAGTTTTTTAACATATCTCCAAACCATACAGAAAGAACAGAGATACTAAAGGAAATTACAAATAAAACAAATTTGGCTAAACACGAAATTTTGGTGTTTTTTATTCCATAAGTAATGCCAATTCCTAAAGAATCGATACTGCTTGAAAGTGCTAAAACGAGCGAATTAATCAACATAAAAACACCTCCTAAAGTTATAATATGTCGAAAAATGAAATTTGTTGAATTCGTCATAAAAAAAGTACAAGCCACATAAAATGAAACAAGGAAAAGAGGGATTTTAAGGAACGTCCCTAAAATCCCTTTAAAAATGCAAAGGAGAGAAAGGTTATGTGGGAAACACTTAGAAAAGAGGAAATTTTAAAAAAACTTGAGACAAATGAAAAATATGGTTTAAACCAAGATGATGTGAGAAAAAGAAGAGAAAAATATGGGAAAAACAAATTAAGAGATAAGCCAAAGGAAAGTTTGTTTGTAAAATTTATGAAACAATTTAATGATTTTATGATTATTATTTTAGTGATTGCTTCGATTGTTTCAGCTGTTGTTTCTAAATGGCAGGGCGAAAATGACTACGTTGATTCAATAATTATTATAGCAATTGTTGTCTTAAATGCGATTATGGGAGTGATACAAGAAGCAAAAGCAGAAAAATCAATAGAAGCTTTGCAAGAAATGACACCACCAAAAGCAAAGGTAACAAGAGAGGGGATTACAAAAGAAGTAAATGCGGAAGAGCTTGTTCCAGGAGATATTATTACGTTAGAAGCAGGAAATTATGTACCAGCAGATTGTAGAATGTTAGAATGTTTTAATTTAAAAATAGAGGAATCTAGTTTAACAGGAGAAACAGAACCAGTTTTAAAAGATGCAGATAAAATTTGTAAGCCTAATATTGCACTTCGGAGATATGAATAATATGGCATTTATGGCAAGTATTGTGGTAAATGGACATGGAAGAGCCATTGTTACAGAAATAGGAATGGACAGTAAAGTAGGAAAAATAGCCAATATGATAATGGAAGATGAAGCGCCAGAAACACCAATTCAAAAAAAATTGGGTCAAGTAGGAAAAATATTGGGAATGGTATGTTTAATAATTTGTTTTGTTATTTTTGTAATAGGTTTGATTAAAAATATTGATCCAATTGAAATGTTTATGACCTCTGTTGGATTAGCGGTTGCGGCAATTCCAGAAGGACTACCAGCTATTGTAACTATTATGTTATCTATTGGTGTCACAAAAATGGCAAAAAAGAAAAGTATCATTCGAAAGTTGCCAGCTGTTGAAACGTTAGGTAGTTCATCAGTTATTTGTTCAGATAAAACAGGTACTTTGACTCAAAACAAAATGAGAGTAGTAGAAATCAATAGTAAAGATGTGAATTTTGTAACAGAATTAGCTTGTATGTGTACAGATTGTAATATTTTAGAACAAGATCAAAAGATTGAAGTAAAAGGAGAACCAACAGAAGTAGCACTTGTTAACCAAGGATTGGCTAGTCAAAAAGACAAAAGGAAATTAGAACATGATATGCCAAGAGTTGCAGAAATTCCATTTGATTCCAATCGAAAGATGATGACAACGATTCATAAAATGGGAAATCGATATCGAATTATAACCAAAGGTGCACCAGATGTGCTTTTAGAAAAATGTCAAAAACAAATTAGTAATAGTTTAGGGCAAGTGTCTATATTAGAAAAATATAAGATACAAAAACAGAATGAAAAAATGGCAGGAAAAGCTTTAAGAGTAATAGCTGTTGCATACAAAGATTTAGACTTTTTACCACAAAGAATGGATACAGATACAATTGAAAACAATTTGATTTTTGTTGGTTTGATTGGTATGATGGATCCGCCAAGAGAGGGGGTAAAAGAAGCGGTAAAAACTTGTAAAAAAGCGGGAATAAAAACCGTTATGATTACAGGGGATCATATAGCAACCGCTAAAGCAATTGCAAAAGAATTACAAATATTGGACGCAAGAGATAAAGCTATTACAGGACAAGAATTGGATTGTATTTCACAAAAAGAATTAGAAAAAAACATTGGAGATTATTCTGTATTTGCAAGAGTTACACCAGAACATAAAGTTCGAATTGTCAAAGCTTGGCAGAAAACAGGGGCCGTTGTAGCTATGACAGGAGATGGGGTAAATGATAGTCCAGCCTTAAAGAATGCAGATATTGGAATTGCAATGGGGAAAAATGGAACAGATGTAGCTAAGAATGCGTCAGATATGATTTTAGCAGATGACAATTTTGTAACGATTGTAGAAGCAGTAAAACAGGGTCGAAATATCTATGACAATATCAAAAAGGCAATTCACTTTTTAATTGCAACTAACATTGGGGAGATTGTGACAATATTTATGGGATTAGTGTTAGGATTAAAATCACCATTACTTGCCATTCAATTATTGTGGATTAATTTAGTAACAGATTCCTTACCAGCAATTGCTATTGGATTAGAACCTGCTGATAAAGATATTATGAATCGTAAACCAGTTAGTCGTAAAAAGGGAATTTTTGCAGATGGATTGTGGAATAAAATAGTAGTAGAGGGAATCATGATGGGTATGTTAACATTAGTGGCATTTAGTTTAGGAAATAAATTTTTCGGACTAGAAGTTGGAAGAACAATGGCATTTCTTTCTATGGGATTATTAGAACTTGTCCACAGTTTTAATATAAAAAGTGAACAATCTATTTTTAAAATTGGAATTTTTGAAAATAAATTTTTAATTGGTAGTTTTATTTTAGGAACAATTATACAAATTATGGTTGTATTAGTTCCAACATTAGCTGAAATCTTTAAATTGGTTCCTTTAAATCAAACGCAATGGTTGATTACTGCTGTAATTTCTTTGCTACCAATTCCAATTATGGAACTGCAAAAGAAAATAGATTCTGTTAAATGTGGAAAAACGATGTATAAAGAAAAAGCAAGAGTTTAAATAAACTTTGAAAATATAGGATTACTTATAAATACTTTTTATTATTTCGAAATCAAAATGTTTATTGGCATTATATCACCAGCAATTTATATATGCAGGGGAAAAGGTTGTAAATGAACTGAAAAAACAGCTAGATAAGATAAAGTTGAAAGATATTGAGAGAAGTTTTTAACAAGCTACTCTCAATATTTTTTAGTATACTATGATTGTAAAATTCATTAAGCGAACATTTGAAAATTCAAACTAAATGTGGTATAATCAAAGTAACTTTAATGAGAATCACAAAGAAAAGGAGGTAGATTTTATGAAAGATAAAATGAGAAAATTTTTAAAAATTTTATTGATTATAATTTGTCTGTTAGTGATAGTTTTTATTATTTATATTGTGGTAATTAAATTTGATGGTTTTTTAGATAAAAGCAATCCAATGACAAAAGAGGAAGTAATAGCATTATTAGATAAAGGAAAAGAATATCCAAATTACTATTCTTCTCCAAAATATACCTACTTAAACCGTTCAAACGACGATGTAACAGAAGTTTATGTAAAAGATAACATTAAAAAAGTAGTGTACAATAATGAAATATCCGACTGGCGTGATTACAATAATGATGAAGAAATATATTTTATAAGATATAATGAAAGTACACAAAAAAAATATGCTAGTATTGCAAAAATGTCTCAAAATGGTACATTAGAAGGTGAAAGATATAGTCAAAAGGGATTTGACTATTCATTAATTGCAGATACAGAACATTCTGATTATAATTTTAAATATTTAGGAGAAAAGGAAATCGAAAATAGAATTTGTGTATTAGTAGAAATATGGAATAAACAATCATCAAAATTTTTGTCAACAAAATTTACAATTGACAAAGAAACAGGATTAGTTAGTCAACGTATTGATTATACATTTTTTGGTATATTGCCAGTTAAAATGACGTATGATACAAATTTAAAATTAGATGTTGTAACAGAAGAAGAAGTGAAAAGACCAGACTTAACAGATTATGAAGTTCTACAATAATAAATAAATGTTGTCAGAATATTAAAAGATAGAAATAGAGCTAGAATTTAAAACTCTAGCTCTATTTTTATATTTCATTGTATTATTTTCGAATAAATCGAATAATTTCTTCATCAGGAACATTTAATGTTTTTACAATTTTTTTGAAGGTAGAAAGTCGAGTATGTTCTTCATTATGCTCAAGTCTTTGTAAGTGACGCCAACTAATACCGATTTCTTCTGCTAATTCTTCTTGAGATAAATGGTGTTCTAGTCGATATTTTTTAATCATTTCATAACCTCCAAGTTCTATTTTAAACATTATAGTATAGAATATTATGAAAAAGAATGACATTTTTGTCGCCTTAAATTGCTTTCATAAAAAATTAAGAAAAAATAAATTGACACCTTTTGGATAAAAACATATAATGGATAGCAGAAAAATAACGAAAACAAATGAAAGGAAATCAATGGAAACAAAAAAAGAACAAGGATTGAGCATAGAAGAAGTAAAAAAAAGGCAAGAAAAGGGGCAAGTCAATTATGATACCAGTGTGCCAACTAAAAGTATCAAAAAAATAATATATAATAACTTTTTTACCTTATTTAATATAATCAATTTAATTTTAGGAATAGCCATTTTTATGGTAGGTTCTTATAAGAATATGTTATTTTTAGGAATTATAATGCTTAATACAGCAATTAGTACGATACAAGAAATCCATTCGAAAAGAGTGGTAGACAAACTAGCAATCATGGCAAGCTATAAAGCAAAAGTCATTCGAGATGGAAAAAAACAAGAAATATCGATCCATGAGTTAGTATTAGATGATAGAATTGTGTTACAAACAGGAAGTCAAGTTGCTACTGATAGTATTATTTTAGAGGGAAATGTACAAGTAAATGAATCTTTTATTACAGGAGAATCAGATACCATCTATAAAAAAGAAGGTGATATGTTACTTTCTGGAAGCTATATTGTAAGTGGAAAATGTATTGCAAAAGTGGAGCATATAGGAGAAGAAAACTATACAGCTAAAATTTTTAGTGGAGCAAAATATGTTAAAAAAATGAATTCAGAAATTATGAATTCATTAAATAGAATTATCAAATTTTTAACTTTTGCTATTATACCAATTGGAATAGGACTATTCTATACCCAATTACAGGTAGAAGATACCACATTTCAAGAAGCAGTAGTAAAAAGTGTAGCAGGAATCATTGGTATGATACCAGAAGGATTAGTACTTTTAACTAGTACCGTATTGGCAGTTAGTGTAATAAGACTTTCGAAGGCAAAAGTATTAGTACAAGAATTATATTGTATTGAAACTTTAGCTAGGGTAGATACATTGTGTTTGGATAAGACAGGAACTTTAACAGAAGGTTGTATGGAAGTTAAGAAATTTATACCAGTCAATCAAACAGAGGAAGAAATGAGAAATGCATTGGCAAATTTAGCAGAAGCTTCAGAAGATGAAAATAGTACCATAGAAGCAATAAAAAATTACTTTACCGAAGTAAAAGAAAAATGGAATCCAACTCAGAAATTTGCTTTTTCTTCGCAAACGAAATGGTCAGGGATCCATTTTGAGGGAAAAGGAACTTATTTATTAGGTGCACCAGAATTTATATTAAAAAAAGAATATGAAACAGCGCAAAATATCATAAGAAAATATGCTGAAGATTACAGAGTATTAGCAGTGGCCTATACAGACGAAGAGATCAAGAATCAAGAATTGCCAGAGACGGTAGAATTAATTGGCTATGTATGTATCTTAGATAAAATTCGAAAAGAAGCGAAAAAGACATTAGCCTATTTTGATAAACAAGGAGTTAGCATTAAATTGATATCAGGAGACAATCCAATTACTGTTTCTAAAATTGCCAAACAAACAGGAGTCAAAAATTATGATAAGTATATAGATATGTCAACTTTAAAAAATGATGATGAAATCGAAAAAATAGCTTTGCAATATACTATTTTTGGTAGAGTTTCACCAACACAAAAAAAGAAATTAGTAGAAGCTTTGCAAAAAGCGAATAAAACAGTAGCTATGACAGGTGATGGAGTGAATGATGTACTAGCATTAAAAACAGCAGATTGTAGTATTGCTATGGCAAATGGGAGTGATGCTACGAAATCGGTTTCTCAATTAATTTTATTAGATTCTAACTTTGCCTCTATGCCAAAAGTTGTATTAGAAGGAAGAAGAACCATTAATAATATTCAACGATCAGCTACCTTATTTTTGGTTAAAACAATTTATTCTGGATTGCTTGCTGTACTATTTTTATTTATAGGAGAAGCTTATCCATTTGTACCAATACAAATGAGCCTAATTGGAACCATTACAATTGGTTTGCCATCTTTTATCTTGGCCTTAGAACCAAACAAAGAAAGAATAAAAGGAGAATTTTTGAAAAATGTTATAGTAAGAGCTTTGCCAGTAGGACTAACAGTTATTCTCAATATATTGGTTTTAGCAATTTTAAATAAAAAAGAGATGGTTTCAGAAGAACAATATTCAAGTTTATGTGTAATTGGAACTGGAATTTGTGGGATTCTATTATTGTTTACTTTGGCAAAATCAAGGAGAAGCGAAAATAGTAAACTACCAGTTTCTATTTTTAGGTTAACCTTAGCAATCGTCATAACTGCCTTATTTATTTTAGGTTTAACAGCATTCAATTGGTGGTTTAATATTGTACCACTTATGCCAATTCTAAGAATCATATTAAAATTAATCCTTCTTTCTATTTTGAACTTTGCAGTGTTAACCATAGTATTTAAAAAAATAGCATTTAAACAAAACGTACGTAAAAAACCGAAAAATTTGCTTGCCAAATAGAAAAAAATGTGATAAAATAGCTATGCTTCAAAAGTAGCATAGCTATTTTTGAATCTCTACTTACAGAAAATGTAGGTTATCAATCCAAAGGGAGGTGAAAATAATGAATCAATACGAAAGTATTATCATTGTTAATCCTAATTTAGATGAGGCTGGATTAAAAGCCTTAGAAGAAAAATTTACAGGATTAATCAATGAAAATGGAAAAGTTGAATCAGTTGAAAACATGGGTAAAAAGAAACTTGCTTATGACATCAAAAAACAAACAGAAGGAACCTATTTATTATTCAACTTTGAAGCAAAACCAGATTCAATCAAAGAACTTGAAAGAGTTTATCGAATCACAGACGATATTATGAAATTTATCGTAGTAAAAAAAGAAGACTAAGAAAAAACTTAGTCAAACAATTCGAAACAAACGAATTAAAATAAGAAAATTAAATAAAGAGAGGGGCCTTTATTTAAAGTAAAGAAAGGTGATATGAAATGAACAAAGTAATATTAATGGGTAGACTAACAAGAGACCCTGAAGTAAGATACACACAAACAAACAATACACTAGTTGCATCTTTTAGTTTAGCTGTCAACAGAAGATTTGTTAGACAAGGAGAAGAAAGACAAGCAGACTTCATCAATATCGTTGCATGGAGTAAACTAGGTGAATTTTGTAGCAAATACTTTAAGAAAGGTCAACAAGTAGGAGTTATCGGAAGAATACAAACAAGAACTTGGGATGACGACCAAGGAAATAAACACTATGTAACAGAAGTAGTAGCAGAAGAAGCATACTTTGCAGACA
>JAAVZN010000005.1 GCA_022791675.1 Clostridia bacterium
AAGGCTCGAAGTGGTGGAGGAAAAGTATATGGAAATGTACAAGGAATCGAATTTGTACGTGATAATAATGCGGAAACAATAGACACACCTTGGTTTGCTGATCGCAATGAAATTACAGCGGTGGAATTTGTAGACGAAGTAGCGCCAGAATATTTGGCCTATTATTTCAGTGATTTAACATCATTAGAAATGGTAGATATGGAGAACGTAAAAACCATCAATGTAACAAATATGTATGGACTATTTTTAAATTGTAGAAATTTAAAAGCAATCAATACCAAAGGATTTGATACTAGAAATGTGGAAAATATGGGGTGGATGTTCTTAAACTGTAGTAGTTTAACAAATTTAGATGTAACCATGTTTGATACCAGAAAAGTAACCAATATGGAAGTCATGTTCAATGGTTGTAGTAACCTAATTCAATTAGATGTATCTAATTTTAACACTGGCAATGTAACTTCAATGCGTTCGATGTTTGCTAATTGTTCCAAACTAACACAAATAAATGTATCTAATTTTGATACCAAAAATGTTACTAATATGGCAACTATGTTTTTTAATTGTAAAGAATTACTAACATTAAACCTATCAAACTTTAATGTAGAAAATGTAACAACCATGCAACAAATATTTTTAGGGTGTACAAGTTTGGAAATGTTAGACTTATCCAATTTTGATGCAAGAAATATAAAAAATATAAGTGGAATGTTTAAAGAATGTAGTGGTTTAGTGTCGTTAAATTTATCTAATTTTAATGCAGAAAAAGCTACAGATATGAGCTATTTGTTTACGGGACTTAGCAATTTAACCAGTTTGAATTTAACTGGTTTTAAAACCGATAGTGCAACCAACATGGAGTGTATGTTTCATTCTTGTAATCGTTTGACGACATTAGATGTATCTAGTTTTAATACCAGTAAAGTAACCAACATGGCTGGAATGTTTTTTGAATGTAAATATCTAGAGAAATTAGATTTATCAAATTTTGATACAAGTAATGTAACAAATATGTCGCAAATGTTTCAAAGTTGCAATAAGTTAAAAACAATTGATGTTTCCAAATTTGATGTAAGAAAAGTTACCAATATGAATTGTATGTTTTGGAGCTGTTGGAGTTTAATAGAGTTGGATTTATCTAGTTTTGTTACGACGAATGTAAGCAATATGAATGCTATGTTTGTTTCTTGTTCAACACTTCAAAAGCTTGACGTTTCTAATTTTGATACACGAAATGTAACAAATATGTATGGCATGTTTTCTAGTTTGAAAACCATAAGAGAACTAGATTTGTCAAGTTTTGATACAAGACAAGTGGAAAATATGGAAATCATGTTCAGTGATAGTAGTAATTTAGAAAAAATATATGTAGGAGCCAATTGGAAAATAGCACCATTGAACACAGATATGTTTAAGAATTGTAAAACATCAACGACAACATTAAAATAAGAGAGTAAAACTCAGGATAATAACGTTTCCTGAGTTTTTACATGGAAGAAAAACACCATATTATGACAAGCTTGACGTAATTCTAATATATTGCTACAATAATAAAAAGAAAACAAAAGAAAGAGGAAAATATGTTAAGAAGAAAAAATAATAATGGAATAACTTTAATTGCTTTGATCATTACGATTATCATATTACTCATATTGACAGGAATTACAATTATTACTCTGACAGGAGAGCAAGGGATACTAAAAAAAGCTAATACAGCGGAAGAAGAAACCTTGATCAAAAAATATGAAGAACTATTAAAAGTGATTTGGCAAGGAACAAAGCTTGAAAATGATGAAATATCAAAAGAAGAATTAATGAAAGAGGGAAAAAACAATATAAAACAAGATTACAATTTCGAAGAAGCTTCTGTAGAACTAGAAATAGCAGATTTGTTGATAGAAGTTATAACAAAAGAAGGTTATATTTTTCAAATTGTTGAAGACACAATAGAATATATTGGAAATAAAAAAGATGCATTAAAAGACATAGAAGTGACATTAGAAGCAAGCAAAATAAAAAACAAAAAAGTTAGTTTTACAGCAAAAGCGAAACAAGTGGGGGGAAGAAAAATAGAATATATTTGCTATGTAAATGGACAAGAAAAAACAAGAAAAGTCACACGTAGTACAAGTTTTACTTATGAACAAGAAACGAGTTTTAATGAAAGAATAACAAGTTATGTTGAGATAAAATACGACGAGGAAAAAATAAGTCATTCAAATGAACAAATAATTTATGACTATACTATAACCACAGCAGAAGAAATAAAGAAATTTCGAGATAAAATAAATGAAGGAAATAATTACAAAGGGGAAACCATTGAATTACAAGAAAATATTGATTTAGCAGGAACCGAAAGTAATCAATGGACACCGATTGGAAATGCAAGCAAATATTTTGAAGGAACATTGGAAGGAAATCATCATACCGTTGAAAATTTGTATATAAATGTTAGAGGAAAGGAAAATCAAGCCTTATTTGGTGTAAATCATGGAACCATACAAAACTTAAAAGTAACAGGAAACATACAAGGAAACGAAGGAGGAATCGCTTTAGTATGTGGATATAATTATGGAACCATAAAAAATGTAACAACAAATGGAAGTGTTGGAGGCTGGAGTAGAGTGGGAGGCTGTGTAGGAGAAAATGATGGAACAATAGAATTTTGTACCAATAAAGCAAAAGTATATCCACTAGGGACAACTGGATATTATGGAAGAAGTATTGGAGGAATAGTAGGATTTGCAAAAGGGAAAATCGAAAATTGTATCAATGAAGGAGAAATAAGTGGAAATCATGGAACAGGTGGAATGATAGGAGAAGGAAATAGGCTAGAAATGAACAATTGCATAAACCGAGGAACAGTAATCGGATTATCAGCAGATACAAAATATAATTCAATCTATGTAGGAGGTATTGTGGGAGCTACCGCTTATGATACCAAATGTACCACCATAAATTGTAAAAACTTTGGAGAAGTAAAAAGTGCTTATGGAGGAAGTTATTGTGGAGGAATTGCAGGATATATAGCTGGCAGTAAAAGTGGACATGCTATCATAGAAAATTGTTATAATTTAGGAACTCTATCAGGTTCGACAATTGCTGGAATTGTAGCAAAAGAAGGATATTCGAGTAGTGCAATTGGAACAAGAGAATTAAGAAACAATTATTATTTGGATATTTGTGGAGCGAATTATGGAAGACCTGGGAACAATGTAAATGCCGAGCCAAAAACAAAAGAAGAAATAATGGCTATGGTAGAAATCAGTTTTTAATCAAAGAAAATAGGAACATCAAAGATGGATTGGGAGCAAACAAGAAAAATAAGAAACTGTGCTAAAATTTGTACAGTTTTTTATTGCTTTTTTTACAAATTTATAGTAGAATAAAAAACATAAAAAAGATAAGAGGAGTGAATTACTTGGATATCAAAGAAGCGACAAAAAACTTAACGATTGCTAAAGAAAAAATATCTTATCAAGAAGAAATGAAAAAACATACGACCTTCCAAATAGGAGGGCCAGCAGAATGTATGATTCGAATCGAAGAAAAAGAAGAACTAAAAGAAGTATTAGAAGTCGCAAAACGAAATAATGTGCCAATAACAATTCTAGGAAATGGAAGCAATTTATTAGTTTTAGACAAAGGAATTAAAGGAATTACTCTTAAAATTAAATTAGAAAAAATAAAGATCCAAGAAAAGAATGAAGCTATAGAAATAACAGTAGGTTCTGGCGAAAAACTAGGAAAATTAGCTTATAAATGTCTAGCAGAAGAAATAACAGGTTTAGAAGAATTATCTGGAATCCCTGGGACAATTGGGGGAGCTGTCAGAATGAATGCTGGAGCACACGGAAAAGAAATGAAAGACATTATAAAAACAGTAAAATGTATGGATTACCAAGGAAATGAAAAAGAATTCACAAACGAAGAATTAGAGTTTGAATATCGAACAAGCCGATTTAAAAAAGAAAAATATATTATTACAGAAGCAACTTTGAAGTTACAAAAAGGAAAAAAAGAAGAAATCAAAGCGAAAATGGAAGAATATGCAACCTACAGAAGAGAAAAGCAACCAATCGAATATCCAAGTGCTGGTAGTACTTTTAAGCGAGGAAAAGACTTTATAACAGCTAAGTTGATTGACGAATCTGGATTAAAAGGATATTCTGTCGGAGATGCTGAAGTATCAACCAAACATTGTGGCTTTGTGATCAATAAAGGAAATGCAACAGCCAAAGAGGTTTTAGAATTAGTAAACAAGATAAAAGAAATCATAGCGCAAAAATATCAAAAACAAATTGAATTAGAAATAGAAGTGATAGGAGAAAAATAGAATGAAGGGTTTTATGCAATGGTTTAAATCTAGCAACAAAATGAAAAGATGGATGTTTTTAATATTAATAGGAATTCTGCTAGCCTGTTATGGATTAGCAGAAATATTAGTCATGCGAGAAATTTCTTTTGAAGAAGTTGGGAAAGTAGTAGTCGTATTTGTATTAGGATTTATTTCCATTGTATTAGGCCTAATTTTTTTAAACAAAAGAACGATGGAAGTTTTAATTGAAGCCACAGACAGAAGAATGGAAAACAAAAAAAATGTCAATGTAAAATCTCTTATTTTTAATAAAAAAATATATGATAAAGGTCCTAATATTGTTGTAATAGGTGGAGGAACAGGATTAAACACAGTTCTTTCAGGATTAAAAAATTATACAAGTAACCTAACCGCTATTGTAACCATTTCAGATTATGGAGAAGGAATCAACAATTCAAGAAAGACATTAGAAATGCCACCTTTAGGAGATGTAAAAGACAGTATGGTGTCACTTGCTACCAAAGAAGGAGAAATTGAAAATCTATTGAATTATGAATTCAAAAAAGGAAAATTAGCAGGGCTAAATTTTTCTGACATTTATTTTTCAGCAATGAAAGAAATCAATGGGAATTTAGGAGATGCCATTATAAAAAGTAATGAAGTATTAGGCATGATAGGAAAAGTAATTCCAGTTACATTAAATGAAATGAACATTGTAGCAGAGTTAGCAAATGGGTACTTAGTAGAACAAAAATCTAAAATTCAAGAAGTCATATCAGAAAAATTAACACGTATCAATCGAATCTTTTTGAATCCTTCTAACTGTAAAGTAGCGCCTGGGGTAGTAGAGGCTATTAAAAAAGCAGATTGTATTATCATTGGTCCAGGAAGTTTGTATACCAATGTAATACCAAACCTATTGGTAAATGGAGTGGCAAAGGCGATCAAAGAAAGTCCAGCCATTAAAGTGTATGTTAGCAATATTATGACAGAACCAGGACAAACAGACGAATACAGTGTATCAGACCATTTAAATGCGATCATCGAACATTGTGGTAAAGGAATGATTGATTACTGCATCTATGATACAGGAGAAGTAATACCAGAATTTATCAAAAAATATAACAAAGAAGGTCAAGAACTAGTAGAACAAGATATTGACAAAGTAAGAGGCATTAAATTTTTGCAACGAAATTTGTCTATGGTAGCAAATGACCACATAAGGCATGATCCCAATTTAGTAGCTACCTCTATTATTGAGTTGATTTGTGATGATCTAAAATACCAAGATAAGCAAAATGATCCACAATATCTAATGTTAAGTAACAAGCTAAGAGAAGAAAAAAGAATTGGAAAAATCAAAAAAGCAATGAAAAAGAAGGAGAAGAAAAAAACAGAAGGAAAAAGAACCAAAGTAGCTAAAGGAAAAAGTAAGTTTAGTAGTAAATATAGCGAAAGAATCGAATCCATTCGTGAATCAGATGGAAAGGCTCGAACCGATAAACTACCAAAAGAAGAGGCAAAAAAAGTAAAGAAACAAGAAAAAGTCAAAGAGGAAAAAAGAAAAGAAGAAAAGAAGAAAGAAAAAAAGAAAAAAGAAAAACAAATAGAAAATGAAATGATAGAAACAAACCTAGAAAAAAAGATAGAGACAGAAGTAGAAACAAAAATCGAAGAGCAGGTAGAAACGAAAATAGAAAAAGAAGAATCTACTAGCGAAAAAACAAACGTAACAACTAGTATTGACCTAGAGCAAGCAAAAGCAAATCTGGAACAAGTTTTAGCAGCAGCAAGAGCGGATTTAGAAAAAACAAAAGCGGAAAAAATAGAGAAAACAGAAGAACCAAAACCAACGAAGAAAGAAAGTAAAGAAACAACGCAAAAAGAAACACAGGAAAAAGCAAAAACGCCAAAGCCAAAAAGTGCAAGAGGAATGAGAAGAAAAAAACAAACGACATAAAGTATAAGTTGAAAGGAATAAAAAGATGCAAATAACGAAGGAAAAATTGAATTTAGAAGAAGGACTAAAGAAAGAATGGATTATAACAAATGGAATAGGAGGTTTTAGTTCTTCTACTGTAATTGGAGCTAATACGAGGAAATATCATGGACTATTGATTGCCCCTTTAACCCCCCCAGCTAGAAGATATTTAATTTTATCAAAATTAGATGAGAGTATAGAAATTCGAAATAAAAAATATGATTTATATACCAATGTAGGTAAGTCTTATATATCGAGAGGATATGAGTATCAAGAAGAATTTAGAAGAGACTATGTACCAATTTTTAAATACAAAGTAGGGAAAGTAGAAATTACCAAGATGATATGTATGGAATATGGTCATAATACAGTTGGTGTTTATTATAAAATTAAAAATGAAGGAAGCAAAGCCAAATTAACATTGGCACCAGTTGTAAATTTTAGGGATTTTCATCAAATGAGTTCCAATCATTGCTTTGATGTTAAACAAACCATAAATCAAACAAAAGTAAAGCTTATGGTAGATGGAAACTCACAAACACCAGTCTATATGAATTTATCAGAAGGAAACTATATCGAACATCAAAACGATACTTTTTCCAATATGTTTTACATAGAAGAAGAAAAAAGAGGATTTTATCCAGAAGAAAATCATGTTGTAACAGGAGTCTATGAAGTAGAAATACCAGCTAAAACAGAAAAAGAAATTTCTTTTGTATGTTCACTAGAAGAAAATATTGAGCAAAAAAGTGTAAAAAGGTTTATCAACAATGAGATCATTCGTTTAGGTGAAATGTTTAACGAGTCTTTGTTAATTGATAATAGAAAGCAAAATAAAACACAAAAAGAAAGAGAGAGAGATGATCTTGTTCGAACTTATTTGATGTCAGCTGACAATTTTGTAGTATATCGTCAATCCTTCCAATTACACACGATTCTAGCAGGATATCCTTGGTTTTTAGATTGGGGACGTGATACTTTAATTGCGTTTGAAGGAATTTTATTAATACCCAAAAGATACGAAATTGCCAAAGAAGTACTAGAAACTATGATTCGAGATGTGAAATATGGATTGGTGCCAAATGGTTATTCTGGTTATGATAATCGTCCACTTTATAATAGTGTAGATGCTTCTCTTTTGTTATTTGAACAAGTACAAAAGTATATGGAATATACAGGGGATATAGAATTTGTAAAAGAAAAATTATATCCTGTTATGCAAGAGATATTAGACAATTATTGTAATGGAATTGATGTAGATGATAATAATATTTACTTAGACTCTGATGGACTCATTGTATCTGGAACCGATCAAACGCAAAATACTTGGATGGACGCTAAATATGGTGATAAAGCCATTACACCAAGAAATGGAAAAGCAGTAGAAGTAAATAGTTTATGGTATAATGCAAATCAAATTATGGCAGAACTTTCTAAAAAGTTTAAACACCCAATTTTAGCTAAAAAATACAAAGAAGTGGCAGAAAATTGTAAAAGAGCATTTGAAGAGAAATTTTATAATGAAAAGAAGAAATGCTTGTATGATGTTCTTCGGAGACGATAAAATAAGACCAAATCAGCTTTTTGCATTAAGTTTGACTTATCCAGTACTAAAACCAAATTCTGAAGAAGCAAACCAAATGTTAGCAACAGTAGAAAAGAAACTATTAAATCGTTATGGATTAAAAACATTAGCCAAAGGCGAAGAAAATTATGTGGAAGTATATGAAGGAACTCCAGAACAAAGAGATACTAGTTACCATCAAGGAATTACTTGGCCTTGGTTATTAGGATTATTTTATAATAGTTTAAAAAATACGATGAAAACAATAAAAAATGCTGGAGAGAAAAAAGCATTTGAAGAGAAACTAAATCAGTTTATAGAAAAAACGACAAAAACTTTTCAAAAGGAACTTTTTGATCATGGCTGTATGGGAGGAATTGCTGAATTGTATGATTCTGTTAAACCACAGCTACCAAAAGGAACCATTACGCAAGCTTGGAGTGTAGCAGAGGTGTTTCGTATTATTTTAGGAAGATAAGTTTTTTAGAGATAGTTTTGAGAAAAGACTATCTTTTTAAAAACAGGAAAAAGGAGAGAAAAATGCTTACAATTGATCAATTAGAAAAAGAACTAAAAAATGGACAACTACAAAATTTATACCTTTTCTATGGAGAGGAATTATTTTTATTAGAATCATCACTCAAAAAAATAAAATCGTTATTTGGGGAAATGGTTAAGGGGATTAATTATATTACCATAGATGAAAATAATTGTAAAGAATTAATAGCTAATATAGAAACACCAAGTTTTGGTTATGATAAAAAACTAATTATGGTAAGAAACACAGGGTTATTCAAAAAAGAAGGAAAAAGAAAAAATACAGAATTAGCTAGCTTAAAGGACAAAGTAAATGAATACCTAAAAGAAAACATAGACATTATAAAGTCTAGTGTAATCATTGTATTTGTAGAAGAAGAGGCGGATAAGAAGCAAGCATTATATACGACGATGGATCAGTTAGGTGTTGTTTGCCAATTTGATTTTCTAAAACCGATGGAAATTCAGAAGAGAATCAAAGCAATTTGTCATGGTTATCAAGTAGAAATAGAGGATTCTGTTTTACGATATTTTATTGAGTGCTGTGGCACCAATATGCAAGATTTAATCAATGAGATTAGAAAGTTAATTGAGTATGCTGGAATGGGTGGGAAGATACAAAAAGAAGATGTGGATCAATTAGCAGTCAAAAAGTTAGAAAGTGTTATTTTTGATTTAACAGATACTTTAGGGAAAAAAGATATTGCCCAAGCTTTGGAAGTTTTAAAAAATTTAATTTATGCAAAAGAACCAATCCAGAAGATTTTAATTACTTTGTATAATCATTTTAAAAAATTGTATTTTGTAAAACTTTCTTTGAAGGCTCAAAAAGATATCATAAGTAGTTTGAACTTAAAACCAAATCAAACTTTTTTGGTAAATAAGTATAAGACACAAGCGAGTTATTTTAAAGAAGAAGAACTAAAAAATATTTTACAACGTTTGCAAGATTTAGATTGTGAATATAAGATCGGATTAATTGATTTACAATTGGGATTAGAGACCATTCTTTGCGGTTTCTGTTCTTAAAATAAAAAAATAAATTCCAAAAATGTATAATAAATCATCTTAATGAAAATAATAAAAAAGAAAATAGGAAATTAAGGTGATAGAATGTTAAGAAATAAAAGGAAAACAATAAAAATAGGGTTAATGGTGGTCTTAGGAATTGCAATTTTAATCATTGGAATTTTAGTTGCTAAGAATCGTTCGGTAGAAGCGTTATCAAAATATGGTTCAAGGGGTAGTGAAGTAACAACCATACAAACAAAATTAAAAAGATGGGGATATTATAAGGGAAATGTAGACGGGATTTATGGAACACAAACGCTAAATGCAGTCAAATATTTTCAAAGAAAAAATGGATTGACAGTAGACGGAATTGCAGGACCAGCTACTTTAAAAGCAATGGGAATTTACAATTCGAGTTCATCTTCTAGTTCGGGTTCAAGTAATTCGAACAATGTTAATTTATTGGCAAGATTAATTTATGGAGAAGCAAGAGGAGAGCCTTATACAGGACAAGTAGCAGTGGGTGCAGTTGTTATGAACCGAGTAAAAAGTAGTTCGTTTCCCAATAGTATATCAGGTGTAATCTATCAATCGGGATCGTTTGATGCAGTGAGAGATGGTCAAATTAATTTAACGCCAGATTCAACGGCTAAAAAGGCAGCACAAGATGCCATAAATGGCTGGGATCCAAGTTATGGAGCGATTTATTATTTTAATCCATCCACAGCAACTAATAAATGGATTTGGTCAAGACCAATGACTGTAACAATTGGGAGACATAGATTTTGTAAATAGTGTAAGTTAAGCACATCTTTATTTGGAAGATGTGTTTTTTACAATTTAAAAAGTAAAAATAAACGAATAAATAAAAGGATTAATATAAAAATTTTAAAGAATAAATAAAGAAATTTAAGAATAAAGTTCTTCACGTTTTTTATTTATTAATTGTTCGTCTTCCGAATCTAAATTTTCAAGTGAAAATTCTAATAGTTCAATTACAGTTTTATTAAAAGATATATTTTTTAAATCAGATAAAATCTGAATATCGTTCACAATATTTTCTGGTAAACGTAGAGTTTTACTAACACCACTATGATTTTGTGGAATTTTTAATTTTTTCAAGTTAAATCACACCTTTTTCTATTTTATTATAATTATTTTACAATTAAAAATAAAATTAATATGCACCCAAAAAAGCTTGCAAAAAAATAGTGATATATGTATAATAAAAAAGAATAACATGAGAAAAAAGGGCAATAATGAATAAAGAAAGGAGTTCAAAAGATGAATTTAAGAAAAGAGAAAGGAATTACATTAATAGCACTAGTCATTACCATTATTGTATTATTGATATTAGCAGGAATAACAATAGCAACGTTAACAGGAGAAAACGGAATATTGAAAAAAGCAAGCAAAGCAGGAGAAGAAACGAAAAAAGCAGAATATGCAGAAGAATTGAAGATAATAGGGTTAGGATTGAAACCAGATAAAACAGTAAACAATTGGAGCGAACAACAATATATGAACGAATACGAAGAAGAAATTAGAAGAGATCCAATGTTTCATGAAGCAAAAGAAATCAAACAAATTCCTAATACTGAAAAAATAACCATACAAGTGGTAACAGTTGAAGACTGGGTGTATTGGGTCACAGAAGATAAAGTGGAATTGAGAACCAATCAATTTCAACTTGAACCAACACAGATATGGGCTACTTTAGAAGGAGATACTTTAAAATTTTATGCAACAGAAGAAAATGCCCAAAAAAATGGTGGGAAAGTTTATGGGGATATGCAAGGAAGAAGATTTGAATATGATGCACCTTGGCTTGCCGATCAAGAGCAAATAAAAGCAGTAGAATTTGTAGATGAAGTAGTACCAGAATATTTAACAGGCTATTTTTGTGGATTAAGTTCATTGGAAACAGTTAATATGGAAAAACTAAAAACAAGTAATGTGACTGATATGTGTATGATGTTTGCTGAGTGTACAAGTTTGACAAGCATAGATGTAAGTAGTTTTGATACAAAAAATGTAAGAAGTATGGAAGGTATGTTTGCTTGCTGTGGAAGTTTAACAAGCATAGATGTAAGTGGTTTTGACACAACCAATGTGACAAATATGAGAGTTATGTTTGCTTGCTGTGGAAGTTTAACAACTTTAGATGTAAGCAATTTTGATACAACAAATGTAACAAATATGTCAGGTATGTTTAGAGAGTGTCCAAGTTTAACAAGTATAGATGTAAGCAATTTTGATACAACAAATGTAACAAATATGTCAGGTATGTTTAGCGAGTGTGAAAATGTAACAAGTTTAGATATAAGTAGCTTTGACACATCAAATGTAACAGATATGTTAGAGATGTTTAGAAAGTGTACAAGTTTAACAAGTATAGATGTAAGCAATTTTGATACAAGAAATGTAACAGATATGGGAAATATATTTTGGGGGTGTGTAAGTTTAACAAGTTTAGATGTAAGCAACTTTGATACAACAAATGTAACAAATATGTCAAATATGTTTACGGAGTGTACAAGTTTAACAAGCATAGATGTAAGCAATTTTGACACATCAAAAGTAATGGATATGTCAGATATGTTTGCTGCGTGTGAAAATCTAACAAGTTTAGACATAAGTAGCTTTGACACATCAAATGTAACAGATATGAGACATATGTTTGCTGCGTGCGAAAAGCTAACAACAGTTTATATAGGAGCTAAATGGAAGACAGCAAGTAATAACGACAATATGTTTGATGGTTGTGGAACTTCAACATTAACACAAAAATAAATACAGAGAAGGCACATCTTTTTGATGTGCCTTTTCCGTGAAAAAATCTTGACAAACTAGGAGCAAATTGATAAGATATAGATAAATTTTAACAAGCAAAATTGAGGTTCTAGCAGAATGAAAGGACGGATAAAAAATGAAAATATACCCCAACGATTCCATGAAAAAAGTAGAACAAATTACCATACAATACCTAAAAGAAAAACAAATAAATGCCCTTATATTAGATGTAGACAATACCTTAATAGATGAACAAAAACATTTATCAGAAAGCATTATAAGATGGGCAAAAGAAATCAAACAACAAGAGATCAAATTATACATATTATCCAATACAAGTCATAAAGAAAAAGTAGAAAAAGTAGCTCAAAAACTAGGAATACCTTATCAAAACTTTGCAAAAAAACCATGCAAGAGTGGATTTTTGAAAGTACAAAAAGAATTAGGAGAAAAAGCGGAAAATATAGGAGTAGTAGGAGATCAAATTTTTACAGACATCATAGGAGGAAATCGATGTAATATGTATACAATATTAGTAGAACCAATCAGTCCAAAAGATTTTTGGTATACAGCATGGAAACGACCAATTGAGAATAAAATCATAAAGAAATATCAAAAAAAGAAGGAGAAATAAAATGTATTTAAACGATGTGCATATAGTTTATTATCTAGTTGCTGGAATCATAGGAATGATAGTAGGACAGTTAGTCAGTTGGGCAAATGAAAGATTACCAGAATACAAAAGTGTGATTTCAAAGGACATTTTGACAGAATATAAAATTAAATTCAAGCCAAGTTACCCATTAATGCTACTAACAGCAGGAATCTATGTAACCTTAATCTATACTTTTGGTATCAAAGAAACCATAATAGCCAACCTAGATCTAATCAAATTTTTACTATTAACTCCAATGTTGTTATCTGCATTTATCATAGATTATAAACTACAAATTATACCCAATCGATTAAACCTAACAATCTTTGAAATCGGATTTGTATTTGCTTTTTTATATGGGTTATCCAATGTGGCAATTACCATCAACATGTTATTAGGAATGTTAGCAGGGGGAGGGATTTTTTTAGCCATAACCTTGTTAGGAGGTCTTTTTTATGGAAAAGAAGCCATGGGATTTGGTGATGTAAAGTTAATGGGAGCGTTAGGCTTATATTTTGGCTTATCCAATATTATTATCATAACACTAGTTTCTTTTTTAATAGGAGCAATCCTTAGTATTATATTATTAGCAACAAAAATGAAGAAATCAGATGAATACATACCATTTGGTCCGTTTATTGTGCTAGCAACATTTATTAGCATATATGTTCCATTTGAGCAGATCAAAACACTATTAATGCAAATTTTTACATTAGGAATGTATAAAGGATAAAAAAGTTAGTTAAGAATAGCTTTGATTTAAGCCTTAGAAAGGAATGAGAGAAAATATGAATGCTAAGTTGCAATGGTTAAGAAATAAGATGGCAAGTTTAGATTTACAAGGGCTGATCATTACCAATCCAATCAATATACAATATTTAACAAACATAAAAGCAGAAGGAGTATTGCTTTTAACGAGAAAAGAAAACATCTATATTACAGATAGTAGATACATTGAAGAGGTGCATAGCATATTAACCCTATTTGATGAAATTATTGTATATGATATTCATGATGTATCCAAAGATGACTATGAAAACTTTTTTCTGTTCTGTGAAAATGTGGGATTTGAAGAATATGACATATCTTATGCCAAGTACAAAGAATATATCCGAAAATATAAAATTCATAATTTTGTAGAAACCGAACAGATCATAGAAAAACAAAGAATGATAAAAGATGTAGAAGAAATTAGTAACTTAGAAAAGGCATCTGAAATTACAGACAACTGTTTTAAATATATATTATCTTATATCAAACCAGGAATGACAGAAAAACAAATTGCAGATGAAATAGAAGAATACTATAAGCAAAGGACAGATGGATTAGCATTTGAAACCATTGTAGCATCTCGGTGAAAACACTTCCAAACCACATGCCGTTCCAACGAATCGAAAAATACAAGAAAAAGACATTATTACGATAGATATGGGGTGTAAAGTAAATGGGTATTGTTCAGATATGACAAGGACCTTCTTTGTAGGAGAAGTACCAGAAGAAGTAAAGCCGATTTATGACTTGGTTCTAAAGAATCAAAAACAAACAGAAGAACAATACAAAGATGGAGCAAGTACGAGAATCATTACCAAAATGGTAGAAAATGATTTTAAATTACATGGTTATCAATTGGTTCATAGTTTAGGACATGGCGTAGGTATGGAAATACATGAAGCACCTTATGTTAGTTATCATTCTGACACCCTATTGAGAGAAAATATGGTAGTTACCAATGAACCTGGAATTTATTTGCCAGGAAAATTTGGCGTGAGAATAGAAGATACTGTACAAATTACCAAATTTGGGTGTATAAATTTAACCAGATCTGGGAAAAATTATATTATCATATAGTAGTTCCCTTGATTTTTCTGGAAATATGTAGTAAAATAAAAAAGCAAATAAAATTTTAATATAAGTAATAAAGGAAAATTGAAAGGAGAAATTACTATGGCATCAGTATATTCAGCAGGAGACTTTAGAAATGGAACCACATTTGAAATGGAAGGAAATGTGTATCGAATTGTAGAATTCCAACATGTAAAACCAGGAAAAGGATCTGCATTTGTAAGAACCAAATTAAAAAACGTTATTACAGGAGCAACTTTAGAAAAAACATTCAATCCATCTGACAAGTTTCCAGCAGCAGAAATCGAGAAAAAAACAATGCAATATTTATATAATGATGGAGGATTATATTATTTCATGGATAATGAAACTTATGATCAAACACCATTAAATGAAGAACAATTAGGAGATTGTTTAAAATATTTAAAAGAAAACATGGAAGTTACAATGCTTTCTTTTAAAGGAAACACATTTGCAGTAGAGCCACCAACTTTTGTAGAATTAGAAGTTACTTACACAGAACCAGGATTTAGTGGTAATACGACAACAACATCAGGAAAGCCAGCAAAATTAGAAACAGGCTTAGAAATCCAAGTTCCATTATTTGTTAATATTGGAGATATTTTAAAAATTGATACCAGAACATGCGAATACATGGAAAGAATTTAAGAAAGGTGAAAACAAAATGAGAAAATTAAAAAACGAATATAAAAGTTTTTTAGATGACATTGAAAAAAATATAAAAGATAAAGAAGATTTAGTCTATATTCGAGGAAGATTTGCTTCGTTTGTAGATGTTGTATTAGAAGAAATGGATTATGTACTAGAATACAAGCAAGAAGAAATGGATAAAATAGAAGAAACACAGAATGAACTTTCATCTAAAATAGGACAAATGCAACAAGTAATTGATAACATAGAAAAAGATATTTATGTAGAAGATGGATTTGATTTTGAAATTGTTTGTCCATATTGTAATTATGAATTTATTATTGATGTCGACGAAAATAAAACCGAAGTGGAATGCCCAGAATGTCAAAATGTTATAGAATTAGACTGGTCAGGAGAGACTGAAGAAGGAGCAGAAAATCAAAATGGGTGTTCTGGAAGCTGTTCAGGCTGTCATGGTTGTGAAGAAGAAGACAACGATGATGATATGTAAAATAAACGGTAGCAAATTATGCTATCGTTTTTGTTTGTTTAAAAATAATGAATGGGATTTACATATTTGCCATCTAAGCGAATACCTAAGTGGAGATGAGGACCAGTAGTAGCACCATTAGTTGGTTTTCCCTCAGCATCAAAATACTGATTTCCTTTTACACCATAGACGTTTTTGGGACCAACTTGTCCAATAATTTGACCTTGCTTAATGGAATCACCGACCGACACGAGCCAATTAGGATCACAGTGACAATAACTTATTTTAAATTGGTCAAAAGAAAGAGTAATGGTATAGCCACCAGCACCTAAGAAGTCACGAAATGTAATTTCTCCATCATGAACAGCAATCAATTTACTCCCTTGAGGAGCTGGAATATCAACACCAGAATGAGAAGAAGATGCACCGAGAAGTTGGAGAAGTACGTTTTCCAAAAGGAGAACTTATTTTGGTATAACCAGGAATCGGCCAAACAAAACCATTTGGATTAAAGTCTAAAATTTCAGCATCTGAATGATGGGAATAAGATAGATTAGAACTGCTGAGAATGGGAACAAAAAAGAGCATAATAAAAAGAATAAAAATGGTCAATATTAGATAAAGTATTTTTAAGTTTTTTAAAATGGGAATCACCTCGAATAAAATAAAAATAAAGATTTAAAAATTGGCAGGGGCGGAAGGAATCGAACCCTCATCAAAAGTTTTGGAGACTTCTATCTTAACCGTTGGACGACGCCCCTATTTGAATATTAACTATTATTTATTATACAGGTTTTAATGAAAATATGCAACCTATTTTTGGAAAAAAAATAAAAATTTAAAAAAAGAGGATAGAAAGAGATTGACGTAAAATGTTAGTTTGAATACAATAAAATAAAAAAATAGAGAAAAGAGGAAAACAAATGAAAAAATGGAATACAAGGGGAATAACATTAGTGGCTTTGGTTATTACAATTGTAGTTTTGATTCTATTAGCAGGAGTAACTTTGGCAAGTTTAACAGGAGAAAAAGGAATTATCAAAGAAGCAAGAACAGCCAAAGAACTAGCAGAAAAAGCTTCTTTGGAAGAACAAGTAGATTTAGCGATTATTAAGGCAGAACAAAAGTACAGAAATCCAGGAATGAATGATGTGATTGAGGAACTAAAAAATAGTAAAATAATTAGTAAAAACGAGCAAGTGAATCAAGAAACAGGAGCCATTAGAACGGATTTAGGATATGAAATTACAGGAAAATTAGATGATTATATTGGTAAAATATCGACAGGAGATAATGAAGGAAATACCAGTGGAGGAAATGGTACAATAGGGGGAAACACAACAGGAGGAGGAACAACCAATCCGCCTACTACAACGTTACCAAGTACAGAGGACACGAAACCATTTTTACCAGAAGGAGCAGAAATTATCGAAGATTCAAATCTAGATACAGGACTAGTAATTAGAGATACAAACAACAATGAATGGGTATGGATCGAAGTTCCAAAATCGATTTATACTTCAACTACAACTAGTACAGATTATACTGTTATTGAAAATGCAATGGCGAATTATGCAAAAGATTATCATAGTCGTAGTAGTTCAGATAAATTTAGTACAGCAGATACAACTTCCTATTATTATCAACGGATTTGAAAGTAATACACAATATCAAGAATGGAAAAACAGTATGCTAAAGAGTGTATATGAAAATGGAGGATTTTATATCGGAAGATATGAAGCAGGGACAGAAACGGCAAGATTTTCTGCTACCGATAAATTAACAGATGCAGTAATACAAATAGATAAATATCCATACATTTTTGTGAAATGTAGTGAGGCACAAGAAAAATCAAAAGAATTAGCAACAGGAGGAAAACAAGCAAGTTTAATGTTTGGAATACAATGGGATTTGGTGTTGAAATTTATAGAAGAAAAAGGAATTGCTTTAGGGGAGACCAAAACAGAAAGACAAAATGCAATAAAAACAAATTCAGAAAAATGGGGAAATTATAAGAATGTTGCATTTGAAGTAAAAAGAGGATTATATACAGCAACACCTGAAACTTATGCCTCATGGGATAATGCTAGTAATTATACAAAGCCTACAAGTGCAGTGTTGTTAACAACTGGTGCAACAGAGAGAAATAAAATACTAAATATCTATGATTTAGCAGGAAATGTTTGGGAATGGACATTAGAATTTGGTGTAGAAACTTATGGAAGTAATCGATCTTGTATTTTCAGAGGAGGAACATATTATGGGGTAAGTAATTCTTATCCAGCATATTATGCATTTGGACCACGGAAGTAGTGGACCAGTATTTAATAACGTTAGACGGATTCCGTCCAGCCTTATGGTAAAATAAGAAAATATCAAAAAGGAAAAAGGTTGACTTTTTTATCATACCATAATATAATATAGAAAATTAAATAATTACGGAGAAGAAGAAAAAGTGTGAGTAAACTTATTTTTAGAGAGTTGGTGATGGTGGAATACCAATAAATAAGTAAACATGGGGAGCTTTGGAGTAATATTGTAAATGAAGGTGCTTAAAATTTTAGATTTTAAGAATTAGGGTGGAAACGCGGAAATAACTTTCGTCCCTAGCTTGTGCTAGGTGTCGGGAGTTTTTTGTTTGGAATAAATAAAAATTAATATCTTATAAAACACCTAGTAAAATAAAAAGGAGGAATTTTTTATGGTAAAATCAATGGACACATTAGTAGCACTTTGTAAAAATAGAGGATATGTATATCCTGGATCTGAAATTTATGGAGGACTAGCAAATACTTGGGATTATGGACCATTAGGAGTAGAATTAAAAAATAATGTAAAAGAAGCTTGGAGAAGAAAATTTATCCAAGAAAACAAATACAATGTAGGATTAGATTCAGCAATTCTAATGAATCCAACAACTTGGATCGCATCAGGACATGTAGGAGGATTTTCCGATCCATTAATCGATTGTAAGGAATGTAAAACAAGACACAGAGCAGATAAATTAATTGAAGAATGGATGTATGAAAATAACTGTGAAGAAATTGTAGATGGTTGGGCAGATGAAAAAATGATAGCTTACATGGACGAACATGGAATTAATTGTCCTAATTGTGGAAAACATAATTTTACAGATATTAGAAAATTCAACTTGATGTTTAAAACCTTCCAAGGAGTAACAGAAGATGCAAAAGCAGAAATTTATTTAAGACCAGAAACAGCCCAAGGAATTTTTGTTAACTTTAAAAATGTAATGCGAACAACGAGAAAAAAAATACCAATGGGAATTGCACAAATAGGAAAAGCATTTAGAAATGAAATTACACCAGGAAACTTTACTTTTCGAACGAGAGAATTTGAACAAATGGAATTAGAGTTCTTTTGTAAGCCAGGAACTGACATAGAATGGCAAGCCTATTGGAAGAATTTTTGCAAGCAATGGTTACTAAACTTAGGAATGACAGAAGAAAATATCCGACTAAGAGATCATACACCAGAAGAACTATCACATTATAGCAATGGAACAACCGATATTGAATATGCTTTTCCATTTGGTTGGGGAGAATTATGGGGAATTGCTGACCGTACTGATTTTGACTTGAAAAGTCATAGTAATGTATCAAAAGAAGATTTTAATTATACGGATCCAGAAACAGGAGAAAAATATATTCCTTATTGCATTGAACCATCAGTTGGAGCCGATCGAGTTACATTAGCATTTTTGTGTGATAGTTATGAAGAGGAAGAATTGGAAGATGGAGATTCAAGAGTTGTACTTCATTTGCACCCTGCGTTAGCACCATTTAAAATAGCAGTATTACCGCTATCTAAAAAATTATCTGAAAAAGCAGAAGCGGTTTATCATGAACTTTCTAAAAAGTTTATGTGTGATTATGACGAAGCGGGAAGTATTGGAAAACGTTATAGAAGAGAAGATGAAATTGGAACACCATATTGTGTAACAGTGGATTTTGATACACTGGAAGATGATACAGTAACCGTGAGAGATAGAGATACAATGGAGCAAATTCGATTAAAAGTTGACGAAGTTGCCGATTGGGTAGAAAAGAAATTAGAATTTTAAAAGAAGAAATGGATCGATAAAGTAATTTATGGATCCATTTTCTTTTTATGGATTAATTAAAAAAATAGAAAATGTCGAAATTTGCGATCAAAAGACTGGAAAAATGCTTGAAAAATTGAACATTTTGTGATTCAATAGAAATACAATTATTTTTAAAAATCAAAAAACAACTTTAAGAGATAGACAAAAATTAATTCTTAATTTTTTTAGATTTCAAATTCAAAAAATTCAAATCAAAAAAATCCAAAACAAACAAAATTCAATAAAAG
>JAAVZN010000124.1 GCA_022791675.1 Clostridia bacterium
ATTTTCTATATTCTTCTTCAACATACATTTGAGAAATCCATAAAACTTCGCCATCATTTGCCCAATAAAAATATGAATATAAAATCATACCTACAGGCTTATTATCTATTTCAGCAACTAAACAATGGAATTTAGGATTATTACAAAAATAATCTTTATCAATATTTTCCTTTAAACCATTTGTTTGTTCTGTATCATTAACATTGTTTATTACATTGTTAGCATGTATTATAAATTCTTTGTGTTTCTTATTAGCTTTTAACACTTTTATTTTTTCCATTATTTTTTTACCTCATATATAAATTCTCTAAGAATTTCTCTCAATTATAATATCTGCTACCGTCAAGTTTGTTTCGTTTAAAACATTATCTAAAATTGTTTTAGCTACATCTTTAGGATTCATAAAAGAATTTTGTTTTTCCTCTGATACATAATCTCTGCTATTTTTATAAAAATCTGTATTTATTCCTCCTGGATAAACTCCAATTACTTTTACACTAGTTCCTTTATAAGCTACTTTTAAACTCTCCGTATAACCTTTTTCGCCCCATTTAGTTGCACAATATACAGCTTCTTGTTTATTTCCTCTTAATGCTGCTGAAGACATGATATTTATAATTTTTAAATCATTTTCATTTTTTGCTTTTAATACTTCTGTTGAAAGTAAAATCATTCCTTCAAGCCCTTTAAAACATTTATCAATATCATCTTTATTATATAATATTGGCATTTTGAATGATGGTTCTCCTGCATTATTAATTAATACTTTTATATCTCCTAAATTTGAAATTTCTTTAATAGTATCTACAATAAATTCTTCATCAGAAATATCACCAATAAATCCTTTATAATTTTCTTTATATGTAGTGTTTAAAATTTCCATTTTTTCAAATGTCTATATTACATACAAATAATCCTTTTTCAATAGATTGTTTTACTAATTCTAAACCTAACCCACTTGCTCCGCCAGTTATAATTATTATTTTATTCTCCATATCATACATCTCCAATATAAATTTATTATACTTATACCACATTTATTAGAAAAAATCTAGTAGTTCACAAAATGAACTGACATTAAATTTGTGAATTAATTAGTACACTTAGTGAACTTTTTATTATAATTTAGTTCACTCGGTGTACTGAATTTAATTTTTGATATTCTTTAACATCTATCAACATTTTTTAGTTAGTTCACTGGTGAACTATTTTACATCATATTTACTTAAAACTATTGTTTATTTATTAACTCTAGGAAGCTTGTCTTTCTACGTGTATATGTGATGTGTGAACACTCACTTTCCTGCCTTTAGAATACACTCAAGTTCACTCTTTTATTAAGAAAATGAAAGATCTTTAAATCTCCTTAATAAAAAAAATAATGTACTTTTAAAACTAAGTCAAGGTTGTGCAATGGCACATACATTTTAACATTGACTTAATTTTAAAGGTACATCAAAATTAAATTTTAGGATTTATTTTCTTTATCATACTCTTCTTTAAAATATAAAATTTTTCTATTTATAGCATTTGATTTTATTTTCTTTAAATAATATTCTGTAATAGATGTAAAGCATATAATCAAAAGAATAATACTAATAGATGTAAAGAAAAATGAAATATTCTCTTTTATAAAATAATACAAGTAAGAAAAATTTAATTTTATATACTCTTTTAAGGTATATATAATATTGTTAGTATATTTAATTTCTATTAAA
>JAAVZN010000071.1 GCA_022791675.1 Clostridia bacterium
AAATCAAATCTGGTAAAGTAGAATATCGTTTAGATAAAACAAACATTATTCACTTAGGATTTGGAAAAGTTTCATTTGGTACAGATAAATTGTTAGAAAACTATGAAACAATTATCAATGCTATTATCAAAGCAAAACCAGTAGCAGCAAAAGGTCAATACATTAGAAGTGTAGCAATAACAACTACGATGGGACCTGGAATTTACATTAATCAAAAATAAGAAAAAATATTAATATGCCAAAGACAGTAGGCAAAAGAATAAGTCCTACCGAGGTAAAAGAAAAGTGTAGAAAAAGGCACTCTTTTAAACCTAGGTAGGCATAAAAGAGTGCTATTTATATTGAAATCTTTACCTTATGGAGGGATTTGTTATAAATGAATAAAATATTGGAGGTGAATCAACTAAATGGCAAGTGAAAAAATACTAAATCAAAAGAAAGAAGAAGTAAGTAAATTAGCAGAACAAATGAAAGAAGCTAAATTAATACTTTTAACAGATTACAGAGGAATCAATGTAACAGATGATACAACATTAAGAAGAGATTTACGTAGTGCAGGTGCTAAATATAATATTATCAAAAATAATATTACAAAAAGAGCATTAGCTGAATGTGGAATAGAGGGATTAGAAGAAAAACTAGAAGGTCCAACAGCTGTAGTTATGAGTACAGAGGATTATTTGGAACCATCTAAGATTATCTATAAATTCAGTAAAGATAATGAATACTATAAAATTAAAGGTGGTGTCATTGATGGAAAAGTTATGACAGCAGAAGAAATCGTAACATTAGCTAAATTACCATCAAGAGAAACCTTGTTATCAATGCTTGCAGGTGCATTACTTGGCAATATTTCAAAAATTGCTGTTGCATTAGATCAAGTAAGAATTCAAAAAGAAGAAGCTGGTGAAAAAGTAACTGTTTCAGTACCAGCAGAAGAACCAGCTGTTGTAGAGGAATCAGCAACGACAGAAGCTGAAAATACAGAAGAAGCATAGCTTCAAAATTAAAAATAGAGTGGTGAGCTTAGATCACTAAAAAGAGGAAAAATTTAACCTCGAGAAAGGAAGGAATTAAAATGGAAAAAATAGAAAAATTAATCGAAGAAATCGATGGCTTAACTGTTGTTGAATTAGCAGATTTAGTAAAAGCAATCGAAGAAAAATATGGAGTATCTGCAGTTGCAGCAGCTGCACCAGTAGCAGGAGGAGCTGTAGCAGGAGGAGCTACAGAAGAAAAATCATCTTTTGATGTAGTATTAGCAGATGCAGGAGATCAAAAAATCAAAGTTATCAAAGTTGTTAGAGATGCTACAGGATTAGGATTAAAAGAAGCAAAAGATTTAGTTGATGGAGCACCAAAAACAGTAAAAGAAGGAGCTTCTAAAGAAGAAGCAGAAGACTTAAAAGCTAAATTTAGTGAAGTTGGAGCAGTTGTAGAATTAAAATAAAATAAGATATAAAAATTTGGGGTAGAAAATATTGATTATTTTCTACCTCAAATTTTATGGATCATTTGCATTTTTGGTAAAAAAAGTATATAATTAAGAACATATTGAGATAGGAGATGAGGGTATGAAAGTAAGTAGAGAAGAGATCTTACACATAGCAAATTTGGCACATTTAGAATTAGAAGAAAGTGAAATTGATACATATTTGACAAATTTACAAGATATTTTAAATTTTGCTAATATTGTTAACCATGCACCAGTAGAAAATTTGAGTTTAACAATAGGTGCAAACGAAGCAAAAAATGTATTTAGAAAAGATGAAATTAAGGTATTTGACGATAACAAAGCATTATTACAAAACGCAATAGAAAAAGAACAAAATATGTTTAAAATACCAAAAGTTCTTTAAACGATAAGAAGAAAAGACGAGGAGGAAAAGAAATGAATATTACTGAATTAACAGTACATGAATTGCAAGAAAAGATAAAAAATAAAGAATTAACGATAGAAGATATAACAAAAGCTTATGTAGAGAAAATTAGTGAGAAGGAAAAGGATATACAAGCATTTATTACAACTTTAACACAAGAAGCATTAAAACAAGCAAAAGAGATTCAAGATAGAAAAGAAAAAGGAGAAATTACAGGAGAATTAGCAGGAATACCAATTGGAATAAAAGACAATATTTGTACAAAAGGAATTAAAACTACAGCTGGTTCCAAAATGTTAGAAAATTTTGTATCACCTTATCATGCAACTGTCATGGAAAAAATAGAAGAACAAAATATGATAAATTTGGGAAAATTAAACATGGACGAATTTGCAATGGGAGGATCAACCGAATATTCCTATTTCAAAAAAACAAAAAATCCATGGAATTTGAATAAAGTACCAGGAGGATCTTCTGGTGGAAGTGCGGCAGCAGTAGCAGGGGGATTAGTGCCTTGGGCATTAGGATCCGATACAGGTGGATCAATCAGACAGCCAGCCAGCTTTTGTGGAGTGGTTGGACTAAAGCCAACTTATGGGCTAGTATCAAGATATGGATTGATTGCATTTGCTTCATCTTTAGATCAAATAGGACCAATTACAAAAGATGTAAGAGATACAGCAATTTTATTAAATGTTATTGCTGGATATGATGAAAAAGATACAACATCTGAAAAAAGAGAAAAAGTAGATTACACCAAAGCATTAAAGAATGATGTAAAAGGAATCAAAATAGGCGTTCCAAAAGAATTTTTTGCTGAAGGAATCAATGAAGAAGTAAAACAATCTTTGCAACAAGCAATTGAAAAATATAAAGAATTAGGAGCTGAAATAGAGGAATTTTCGTTAGATATTTCTAATTATGCTTTAGCAACTTATTACATCATTGCTTGTGCAGAAGCAAGTTCTAATTTAGGAAGATTTGATGGAATTCGTTATACTTATCGTGCATCAGACTATAAGAACTTAAAAGAAATCTATAAAAAATCAAGAAGTGAAGGATTTGGAGTAGAAGTTAAAAGAAGAATTATTTTAGGAACGTATGTATTATCATCTGGATATTACGATGCTTACTATAAAAAGGCACAACAAGTACGTACATTAGTTATGAATGAATTTCAAAAAGCATTTGAGAAATATGATGTTATCTTAACACCAACGTCACCAACTGTTGCCTTTGATATTGGTTCAAAATCTAATAATCCATTGGAAATGTATTTAGCAGATATTTGTACTGTTTCAGTTAATGTGGCAGGTCTACCAGCCATTTCAATACCTTGTGGAGTAGACAAAGAAGGAATGCCAATTGGTATGCAATTAATTGGAAACAAATTTTGTGAGGAAACAATATTAAATGTAGCCTATACATTTGAACAAAGATGTTTTTTGGGACGGGGTCAAAAAACATCAGAAAAAATAAGGTAAATTAAAAAGAGAATTATTAAATTAAATATACAGGGGGTTTTTTGACCCCGTCCCAAAAAACATCTTAGGAGGAAAAATGTCAAGAGAAGATTATGAAGTAATAATAGGGCTAGAGGTTCACGCAGAGCTTTCAACTAAGACAAAGATATTTTGTTCTTGTCCAACTAAATTTGGAGCTGAGCCTAATACGCAAACTTGTCCTATTTGTATGGCTATGCCAGGAACTTTGCCTGTGTTAAATGAGAAAGTGGTTGAATATGCTGTTAAAGCTGGTTTAGCTACTAATTGTGAAATTTCAAGAGATAGTAAAAATGATAGAAAAAATTATTTTTATCCAGATTTGCCTAAAGCATATCAAATTTCACAGTTTGATAAGCCTTTATGTGAAAAGGGTTTTATTGAAATTGATGTTGAAGATGGCAAAAAGAAAATAGGATTAACAAGAATTCATATTGAAGAAGATGCAGGAAAGTTAAATCATGATGAATTTGGAGGAGGAAGCTTGGTTGATTTAAATAGAGCGGGTGTTCCTCTGATTGAAATTGTTTCTGAGCCAGATATTCGAAGTACAGAAGAAACAGAAAAATATTTGAGAAAATTAAAATCTATCTTAGAATATATTGAGGTATCAGATTGTAAAATGCAAGAAGGTTCATTAAGAGCAGATGTTAATGTTTCGGTAAGAAAAAAAGGAGATACGAAATTAGGAACACGTACCGAAATGAAAAATATGAATTCTTTTAGAAGTATCACAAGAGCGATTGAATATGAAGTAGATAGACAAATTGATGTCATAGAAGATGGTGGGAAAATTGAACAGGAAACATTAAGGTGGGACGAAGTGTCAGGAAGAACATTTTCGATGAGAGACAAGGAAGATGCACAAGATTATCGTTATTTTCCAGAGCCAGATTTGGTAGCTATTAAATTATCAGAAGAATATATTGAAAATATAAAGGAAACTTTACCAGAATTGCCAGAAAGTAGAAAACAAAGATATCTACAAGAATATAGTTTGTCATTAAAAGATGCTAATTTGATTACATCATCAAAATATTTGTCAGATTTGTTTGAAGAAGCTAGTGAAGTATGTAATAATCCAAAAGCTGTTAATAATTGGATTATATCAGATATATCAAGAATTTTAAATGAAACAGAAATGGATCCGATAGAAATACCATTTGATGCAAAACAGCTAGGGAAATTGGTTATTTTAATAGATAAAGGAATGATTAGTTCTAGTATTGGCAAAAAAGTATTGGTTGAGTTATTTGAAAAGCCAAGAGATCCAGAAGAAATTATTGAAGAAAAAGGTTGGATACAAATATCAGATGAAGGAGCAATAAAAGAGGTTGTATTAAAAATATTGGAAAGTAATCCACAATCAATAGCCGATTATAAAGCAGGAAAAGATAGAGCTTTAGGATTTCTAGTGGGACAAGCTATGAAAGAAACGAAAGGAAAAGCGAATCCTCAAATGTTAAACAAAATGTTTTTAGAGGAATTAAATAAATGATAAAAAAGGGACAGATATTACCTGTCCTTTTTGCTTAAACTAGTATAAAGGATTAAATTAATTGCTTTTTTATGCTGTCAACTACAAAACCACAAATGATAAATTCAATCCCAAAAATCAAACTAATCTTAAATAAATGAATTCCTATGTAATATAAAATAGGTAAAGGAAAAACAAAATCATAAGCAAGTAAAATGATGGCAGATAGAAGGCAAACAATGAAGCAGAATTTTAATCCATAATTCATAATTTTTGAAGTTAGTTGATCTAAATTTTTAAAGTTTTCAAATATCTTTTTTATCATGTTACACCTCTTCTTTATATTATCATATAATTAATAGTAACATGAAAAGGTAGGAAAAACAATGGAAATTAAAGGTAGGTAAAATATTTGCTTTCTCAAAGTGGATTGAATAACATTTGATATAACAAAAAAACCTTGTTATAAAACAAGATTTTAGATTTTTTTAACTATGGAAATTGGTTATTTTATTTTAACTTTATGCCATAGCTGTCTTTAATTTTTTGGATAGACTAGATTTTTTTCTAGCAGCTGTGTTTTTAACAATAACACCTTTTGTGCATGCTTGATCGATTTTTTTGGTAGCTTCAGAAAAAAGAACTTTTGCTTCTTCCATATTTCCAGAAGCGATTGCTTCTTCAAATTTTTTAACAGCTGTTTTATATCCAGATTTAATCATATTATTTCTTAAAGTTTTTTTCTCAATTACTTTAACTCTTTTTTTTGCTGATTTAATATTTGGCATTTCTTTTAGGCACCTCCTCTTAGTCTAAATTACACTATAACATAAAACATTCTAACATATTTTTTCGTAAAAAGCAAGTAAAATTCAAAATAATTATTGTAAAGGCTGAGTTTTTATGATATATTGATAATAGGAGAAAAATAAAAAGGGAAAAATGTTGTTGAAAAGGAGAAAAATATGATGGCAATTGGGTGTGACCATGGTGGTTATAAATTAAAAGAAGAAATTAAAAAATATTTGAAAGACAAGGAAATACCTTATGATGATTTAGGTTGTATGAATGAAGAAAGAGTTGATTACCCTAATATTGCAAAAGGAGTAGCAAAGCGAGTACAAGAGGGAAAATGTGAAAAAGGTATTCTTATCTGTCGTTCAGGAATAGGAATGAGCATAGTAGCCAATAAATTCAAAGGAATTCGATGTGCACTTTGTCATGATGAATTTACAGCAAAATATTCAAGATTACACAATGATGGGAATGTTTTGGCAATGGGAGCTGACTGTCTAACAGTAAATGAAGCAATTTGTATTTTGAGAATGTGGCTTGCAACAGAATTTGAAGGTGGAAGACATAAAGAAAGAATCAAAATAATTGAAAAAATAGAAGATGAAAACATGAAATAGGAGGCAAGCTTATGTGGGGAGATATAGCCATTGCTTTTTTGCTAGCTTTTATTGTCACTTTTATGGCGACGCCATATACCATAAAGATAGCCAGAAAAGTAGGAGCAGTAGATGTACCAAAAGACCAAAGAAGAATGCACAAAAAAGCTATGCCTAAATTTGGTGGACCAGCCGTTATCCTTGGATTTTTAGTAGCAATTATTTATTTATTAATTGTAAAAAGTTTAGAAAGTACAATTGATTTGTTTGGACCTGAGCAATATGGAATGAAATTATTACGGTATGCTTTTAGGAACCATTGTGATTTCAATTTTTTGTGTTTTTGATGATATTGTAACGATTAAACCAATTGTAAAATTAACAGGACAAGTTTTAGCTGGAATTGTAGTAGTAGCATTTGGCGTAAGAATTGATGAGATAACGCCTGATTTTTTGCCAACTGAGGAATTAAAAGAAATGTTTTCTATTATCTTAACAATAGGTTGGGTAGTAGGAGTAACAAATGCCATTAATTTAATTGATGGATTAGATGGATTGTCAGCTGGAATTTCAGTTATCTCAGCAGTATCGTTATTAATTATATTTGTACTAAATGGCTCACCACTGATTTCTATTTTGTTAATAACAGCACTAGCAGGAGCGCTAGTTGGATTTTTACCATTCAACTTTGCACCAGCAAAGACATTTATTGGAGATACTGGTTCAAACTTTCTGGGGTTTTCTCTTTCCATTATTTCCATTTTAGGAGTAGCAAAGACATATACAGCAGCGGTTATTGTATTACCTTTGCTAGCACTAGGATTACCAATATTTGATACTATTTGGGCTATTATTAGAAGATTAATTAAAGGAAAATCAATTAAAGCAATCTTTAAAGCAGACAAAGGACATTTACACCATTTAATAGTGGCAAGAGGTTTTAGTCAAAAGCAAGCAGTACTGATCTTATATGGAATTGCAGCGACTTTTGGATTGTTTGCTATTATTATGTTAGAAAGTGGGATTTGGAAGGCACTCTCTTTTTTACTGATGGTAATTGTTGCACTAGGACTAGGATATAAGAATTTTCAATCTGAAAAGTTTGATTCTCAGCGATATGAATGTGTGGGGTGTAAATATATTTATAATCCAAAATCAGGAAATGAAAAAGCTGGAATTAACCCAGGAACAGAGTTTGAGGAATTACCTGATACATGGGTATGTCCAGTTTGTGGAGAAGGAAAAGATATGTTTCAAATACATCGATAAAAGAACGGAAAGAAAAGAGATTTAGAACTAAAAAAAGTTACAAACTTATGTAACTTTTTTTGTTTATTATTGTATTAATAAGGAGAATTGTAAGAACATATTAATTGACAAGAAGTAACGAAAGTGGTATAATTTACCTGTTATAATTGAGAAAAGTAAATCGATGTTTAGAAACAAAAAATGTAAGATAAGAGGAGAAAAAGTTGAGAATATTATTAGTAAATCATTTTCCATTAGTGGGGTCAGGTAGTGGCGTATATGTAGCCAATATTGCTAAAAGTTTAGAAAAGCGAGGACATGAGGTTTGTATTATTATGCCAGAAAATACGACTCAATTTGTGAAGGTCGATGGAGTAAAAATTCATCCAGTATATTTTACAAGAGAAGAAGTAATCAAAGGTCAATTAGATTTTAATTTTCCATGTATGGATCCGCACCCTAGAAGTAATTTTTTATTTAACAATATGACAGAATTGCAAGTAAAACAATATGAAGAAGCTTTTCGAAAAGTGATCCAAGAGGAAATACAAGAGTTTAAACCAGATATTATCCATTCACGGACATGTATGGATTTTATCAAGCGTTGCAACAGATTTTCCGATACCAGTTGTGGTAACGAGTCATGGATCAGACATAATGGGGATTTGTGAGACAGATAAATTCCATGCACAAGCTAATAAATCGGCAAAGGAATGTAAAAAAATCATAGCAATTTCTAATAATAATAAAGAAAAATTAAATGAAATATATAGTCAATATCGTGATAAAATTATTACCATACCAAATGGTTATAATCCCGATGTATTTTACCAAGAAAATTGCTCAAAAGAAGAATTGCTAAAAAGTTTCAATATTGATGAAAAATATGATAAAATTGTTTGTTTTGCTGGAAGATTGACAAAAAATAAAGGAGTAGATATTTTATTAAATAGTGCAAAAATTTATGGAAGAGATAATGTACTAACTCTGATTGCAGGATATGGTGGTGAATATGAAGCTCTTAATCATTTAAAGAAAAAATTAGAATTAGAAAATGTAGCATTTGTAGGAGATCAAAGTCATGCTACTTTAAGAAAGATTTATAGTATTTCTGATGTGTGTATCGTACCTTCCAGAGAAGAGGCATTTGGTTTAGTAGCATTAGAAGCAATCGCATGTGGAACTCCTGTTATTGCAACGAAACAAGGTGGTATGGTTGATTTTATAACAAATGACGTTGGGATATTAGTCGAAAAGGAAAATGTGCAACAATTAGCAACAGAAATTCAAAAAGTATTATCACAAGAAATAGAATTTGATAAAACGTATTTGCAAAATTATGCTAAGAACAATTATTCACAAGAGATTTTAATGGATAAACTATTAGAAATATATGAAGAAGTAAGGAAGGATTAATTTGTCATATAACCAAAAAAAAGTAAAATTAAACAATGGAAATGAAATTCCAAGTATAGGATTTCGGAACATCTTTGATAACAGGAAAAGAATGCATAGAAGTAATAAAGAAGGCAATACAAGTGGGGTATTGCCATATTGATACAGCTTCGGCTTATCATAATGAATTAGAAATTGGACAAGCAATCAAAACAAGTGGAGTAAAGCGTGAAGAACTATTTATTACCAGTAAAGTTTGGAAAGATTCAATGGGATATGAGCAAACCATGAAATCATTTCATAATACTTTGAAAAATTTAGAATTAGAATACGTAGACTTATTTCTAATTCATTGGCCAAAAAACAAGGATCCAAAATTAAATATAGAAACTTGGAAAGCATTAGAAGAATTATATAAAGAAGGGAAAGCTAGAAATATAGGCGTTTCAAACTTTTTAAAGCATCACTTAGAAATTATTTTAGAACATTGTGAAATACAACCAATGGTTAATCAAATCGAGTTTCACCCTGGTTTAATGAGAAAAGAAACCATTGATTTTTGTAAAAAGAAGGAAATTGTTTTAGAAGCTTGGGCACCACTTGGAAAAGGAAAAATGTTACAAAATGAGACTTTATTAACCATTGCTAAGAAATATAATAAATCAGTTGCACAACTTTGTTTAAAATGGTGTTTGCAAAATGAAGTAATACCATTACCAAAATCAGAAAAAGAGGATAGAATGAGGCAAAATTTAGATTTATTTGATTTTGAAATTACAGAAGAAGATAAAAATATCATTGATAATATGGAATTTTTTGCTGGTTCTGATATGGATCCAGACAATTTTAATTAATTGAGAATGAGAAAGGATAATAAAAATCATGCCAGATAAGATCATAAAATTTCTAGCACACAATCAAAAAATATTAGTAATTTGTGCGGATACAACCAATTTAGTAGAAAAGGCAAGGAAGATACATGATTTAAGTCCACTTGCTACAGCAAGCTTTGGAAGAATGTTGACAATTACTTCTATCATGGGAACAGAAATGAAACATCAAAAAGACAAATTAACAGTACAAATAAAAGGAAATGGACCAATTGAAATGATGGTAGCAACTACAAATTATTTTCCACAGGTAAAAGGATATGTAATCAATCCACAAGTAGATTTACCATTAAATGAATTTGGAAAGTTAGATGTAGGAGGAGCTGTTGGACAAGATGGTTATATCAATGTAATAAAAGATATTGGATTAAAGAAACCTTATATAGGGATTTCTCCTTTGATATCTGGAGAAATTGCAGATGATTTTGCGAATTATTTTGTTCATTCAGAGCAAAGAAATTCAGCAGTGGCACTAGGAGTTTTAGTGGATAAAAATGGAGTAAAATCAGCAGGAGGTTATTTAATTAATCCGATGCCTGGTGCCAAAGAAGAAGATATTGCTAAGGTGGAACAAGCGATTTTTCAAGCAGGAGCTATGTCAAAAATGTTAGATCAACAACTGAGTTTGCAACAAATTGCACAAAAAATTACTGGTGATGAAAATGTGGAAATGATAGAAGAAGATATTACTCCAGTTTACTTATGTGATTGTTCCAAAGAACATTTTGAGAGAGCTTTGGCAACAATAGGGAAAGGAGAATTACAAAATTTAATTCAAACAGATGGACAAGCAGAGTTGGTGTGTCATTTTTGCAATAAGAAATATCATTTTTCAAAAGAAGATTTAGAAGAGATTGTAAAAAATATTTCAAAGTAGTTGATTGAATAAGAAAACATGCATTTTTATGTGTGTTTTTTTGTTGTATAGGAAATGATTGTCGAAAAATACAGAAATTTGCGATGAAAAGTAAGGAGAAAGTATTGAAAAATGTTGAAATTTATGGTTTAATTTTAATATCTTAATAATAGTTTTTTTTTCAAAATTAGAATCAACAGTCTATTTTATCTAGAAAATTAATAAGAAATCTTTTTTCTAAAATTCAAATTCAAAGAAAACAAAAGAGAAAATCAAGTAAAACACAGAAACTAGAAGAATAACAAACAATTTACTCAAGAATAAAAATTGACAATTAAATCAATTTAGGGTAATCTTTAAGAAAGAAGGGATAAATTGAAATTTATAACAGCAAAGCAATATTGGGAATATGAACGAAATCAAAAAATAGAAAGATTAGAAGAAGAAAGGCAAGAATATAAATTACCGAAAACAAAAGAAAAAATATATTATCAGGAGAAAATAAAAGAAATTGACAAACAACATGACAAAATGTTTCGCAATATATTAGGAAGAAAAAAAGAAACTGTAAAATTTTTAAATCAATTCTTACAGTTAAAAGAAGAAATTGAGGAAGATAATATCATGGCATGTCCTACAGATTTTATTACAAAAAATTATCAAGATAGACATTCAGACATCATTTATCGCCTAAAAGACAAACCTGTATATTTCTTAATAGAACACCAAAGTGCAGTAGATCCAGATATGCCATTAAGAATATGGGAATATATAGGAGAAATAATAAGAAAAGAAAAATTTATGATAAACCATACTTTTTCTAAAGAGGTAATTTATCCAATTGTAGTACCAATTGTGATTTATACAGGTTATCAAAAATGGAGTACGAAAATCAATTTTGCACAAAAACAGTATCAATCAACTAAATACAGCCATTATCAAATTCAATTAGAGTACAATTTAATTGCAGTGCAAGATTATATATTTGAAGAATTATTGGAAAAAAGAAGTTTATTTTCTAGTATTATGATAATAGAAAAATGCAAAACAAAAGAGGAATTTGTAGAATACGTAAATAAGATAGTACAAACAACAGAAAATCAAGAAGAATTGAAGGTATTATCTGAAATCATTAACAAAATAGTAATATCATGGATAGGGGAAAAAGAAACCAATAAAATACTAGGAAGAATAAAAGAAAAGGAGGAGATTTGTATGAGTCCATTAACTAAGATGTTGTTAAATTTAGAAATAGAAGGGGAGAAGAGAGGTGAGAAGAGAGGAGAAAAACGTGGAAAATTAGAAGCGATAAAGGAAATTGTAAAAAATATGCTACAATTAGGAGAAACAGAAGAAAGAATTGTAAAATATATGGGAATCAGTCAAGAAGAATTAGATAATATAAAAGAAATGTTAGTAAATTAACAGGAAGAGAAGTTTGGATATTGACAACCCCAAAAAGAAATTATATAATTTAAAAAACTGAAAATCTAAAAAAGAATCGAAAGGAAGTAAGAAATGGAAAATAAAGTATTAATTTTTGGGCACAAAAATCCAGACACAGATTCAATTTGTTCAAGTATGGTTCATGAAACTTTAAACCGTAAAATAGGGTGGGAGGCAAAAGCAGTAAGATTAGGTAAGATAAACAAAGAAACACAATATGTACTAGATTACCTAAAAATAGAAGCTCCCGAATTTATTGAAAAAATAGAAGAGGGACAAGAGGTTATATTAGTTGATCATAATGAATTTAATCAAAGTGTAGAAGGAATTGAAAAAGCAACCATACGTATGGTAACAGATCATCATAAAATAGCTAATTTTGAAACATTTGAACCTTTATATTTTACAGCAAAACCTTATGGTTGCACAGCAACAATTTTGTATGAAGAATTTAAACAATATGGATTTTCAATTGAGAAAAAAGAAGCAATATTAATGGCAAGTGCCATTATATCAGATACCTTATTATTAAAATCACCAACCACTACAAGATTTGACGAACAAGCCTTATATGAGTTGGAAAAAATAGCAGAAATTGATATGAAAGAATATGGATTAGCAATGTTGAAAGCAGGAACAGATTTAAACGATTTTTCTGTAAAAGAATTAATCAATATAGATAGCAAAGAATTTGACAAAGAAGGTACGAAGTTTGAAATTGCACAAGTCAATACAGTAAGTATAGAAGATGTTTTGAAAAGAGAAGAACAATTAAAAGAAGTCATTAACAAAACAATCGAAGAAAAAGGTTTAAGCTTATTTGTACTTGCAATTACTGACATTTTGAATAGTAATTCAGAAATTATTGCATTAGGAAGTAAAACCGAAGTAATTAAAACAGCTTTTGGAAAAGAACTAGTTGACAACAAAGCCTTTTTAGAAGGAGTTGTATCACGAAAAAAACAATTACTACCTAATATAGATAAAAATATTTAAATAAAAAATCTGTGTATTTTAGCAACACAGATTTTTTATTTATGAAACTATTGAATATTTTAGTAATTAAATTTATAATAAGTAAGTACAATAAAATAAGGAAATAAAAAATAGGTTTATGGGTAAATCCTTTAAAAACCTAAATATAAAAACGAGGACTGAAAAAAAGAATGCCAAAAGAAGAAATAAGTCAAAAAGTTCCCAAAAAAGAAACTTTTATGCAAGGTGTTGTTACCTTGATTTTTTCTCAAGTACTTATTAAATTATTAGGCTTAATTTATACTTTATACTTAACCAATCGAGAAGGCTTTGGAGATAAAGGAAATGGAATTGTAGCAGCAGGCTATCAAATATATGCCATGTTACTTACTATTTCATCAATAGGAGTTCCAAATGCAATTTCAAAATTAGTTTCCGAAAGAATCGCAGTACGGAGATCACAAAGGTGGATATAGAATTTTTAAAATTGCGTTTGCTACTTTTGCAATGATTGGTTTGGTCGGTAGTTTATTGCTATTTTTAGGAGCTGGTATGATAGCAAATTTGTGGTTACAAATACCAGAAGCGGAAATGACATTAGTTGCGTTGTCACCAGCTATTTTCTTTGTGGCAATTTCATCTGTTATGAGGGGCTATTTTAATGCGAGACAAAACATAAAAGCCACAGCAAGATCACAAAGTTTAGAACAATTATTTAAAACCACGCTTACGATTATTTTAGTTGAAATTATTGCAATTCTTTCAAGAGCATCAACTGAATGGATGGCAGGAGGTGCAACTTTAGCCACTACACTTGCAACATTTGCAGGTTTTGGCTACTTATATTTATTTTATCGAACGAGAAGTAAAGAAATTGCAACAGAAATAAGAAGCACTGTAAATTATAAATATGAAAGAGTAAAAACAATTATAAAAAGAATTTTAATGGTATCAATTCCAATTGCTTTAACAGCGATCATGTCATCTCTTAATAAAAATATTGATTCTTTTACAGTGGTTAGAAGTTTGAAACAATTTATGTCAGAAGATATGGCAATTTCACAGTATGGTATATTAGGTGGAAAAGTAGATATGCTAACAAGTTTGCCTCTGTCTATTAATGTGGCATTTGCTACTGCCTTAGTTCCAGCTATATCTGCTGCAAGAGCCAAAAGAGACAAAAAAACAATTACAGAAAAAACATCATTTTCATTGCTTACTTCTATGTTAATAGGACTTCCTTGTACAGTGGGAATGTGTTTATTTGCAGGTCCAATTCTTAACTTACTATTCCCAAATGCTAGTTCTGGAGAGATGATTCTGCAAATTAGCTCTTTGACTATTATTTTTACCATATTAGATCAAACGATAAATGGTGCATTACAAGGATATGGAAAACTAATGATACCTACAATATCGTTGGGGTGTCGGAGTATTGGTTAAACTTATTTTAAATCTAGTTTTGGTTCCCATACCAGAGATTGGAGTAAATGGAGCAGCTTGGGGATCCGTTGCTTGTCATCTGGTTGCTTTTTCTATTGCTATGACATCACTCCGAAAAACAATTAAATTAAATTTAACAATTTCGAAATTTGTAATAAAACCAATTTTGGCAGTTATTATTATGGGGATTTGTTCTTATTTTAGTTATCTGACACTTTCTGGAATAATTGCAGAAAAATTGGCAACAATAATAGCAATCGTCATAGCTGTAATTATTTATGCTCTAGCAATTGTGGCTTTGAAAGTTTTTTCAAAAGAGGAGATAAAGATGATGCCACAAGGAAAGAAAATCTGCAGAGTATTGGAAAAACTAAAAATCTATTAAAAAACTGTAAAAAAAAGAAGGATTTTCAGTATTTTTGGCGAATTGTTTTAAGTGAAGTACTTAGATTGAATTGTTCAAGCAATCTTTGTACATAAACTTTTAAATCTTATAGGAGGTAATTTAAATGAACAAAGCTGAATTAATCGCAGCAATGTCTGCAAAAAC
>JAAVZN010000072.1 GCA_022791675.1 Clostridia bacterium
AATTCTCTTTTATTTTTAAAAAGTGTCGGGTATTAAGACAATAGTTTTAGTTGTTGTCAATAAGTTAACATACTTCTTAATTTCTGACACTTTTTAAATAATTGTATCACTCAATTATATCTATTTTTATTTACCTCATTGACACTTACACAAAGTATTCACAAAAAATTTCAAAAATCCCTTTCATTTTTTGTAATTCTGTGATACAATGCAAAGGATTTTAAAAAGATTTGTCAAAAGATGAAAGGAAGGAAAAAACATGGAATTAAATAGATGTAGTAGATGTGGAAATTTTTATGTAGCAGAAGGCAATGTATGCCCAAAATGTAGTGCAAAAGACGGATTTGAATTTTCAACCTTTAAAACTTATATACAAGAAAATGGATTTGAAAATTCTTTCAATACAATTTCTAATGATACTGGAATTACTGTACAAAATCTTAGTCGTTTTGTAGATTATCAAGAATTCCAAGATTATAAAAACGAATTAAATAGTATTGAAGAATTAAAAAATGCAATTGGAGAACTAGGAGAGGTTTAATAACGATGGAAAATGTTTTTAATCTATTAGAAGAAAGAGGATACATAGAACAATTAACTCACCCACAAGAAATCAAAGAACTATTTAGCAAAAAATCAGTTCCTTTTTATATTGGAATTGACCCCACCGCAGATAGCCTACACGTTGGACACTTTGTTTCTTTAATGGTTGCAAGCCATTTGCAAAAAAGTGGTCACAAACCAATTATTTTAGTTGGTGGTGGTACAGCAACCATTGGCGATCCTTCTGGAAAAACAGACATGAGAAAAATGCTTAGTCGTGAAGAACTTGACTATAATGTAGCATGTATCAAAAAACAAATTGAAAAATTTGTTAGTTTTGAAGGTGAAAATAGTGCCATCATTGTAAACAATGCCGATTGGCTATTAGATTTAAAATTTGTTGACTTTGTTCGTGAAATTGGAAGTTTATTTTCTGTAAATAGAATGCTTACTGCAGAATGCTATAAGCAAAGAATGGAAACTGGTTTAACATTTTTTGAAATGAGTTACATGCTAATGCAATCCTATGACTTTTTATATTTATACCAAAAATATGGTTGTAAGCTTCAAATGGGAGGAAACGATCAATGGTCCAACATCATTGGTGGTGTTGAACTAATCCGAAAAATTGGAAAAGATGATGCTTTTGGTTTAACATTCAAACTACTAACAACAAAAGAAGGCAAGAAAATGGGAAAAACAGAAAAAGGTGCTTTATGGTTAGATCCTAAGAAAACATCACCTTACGAATTTTATCAATATTGGAGAAATGTTGAAGACACCAGTATAGAAAACGTATTTAATATGTTGACTTTTTTACCAATTAAAAAAATAAAAGAACTTTCTTCCTACCAAGACGAAAAAATAAACGAAGCCAAAAAAATATTAGCTTATGAAATCACTAAATTAGTGCATGGCGAAGAAGAAGCAAAAAAAGCAGAAGATGCTTCTAATGCTCTTTTTCATGGTCAAGGAAATCTTGACAATATGCCAACCATAAAATTAGAAAATAGTAATATATCCATCTTAGATGCAATTATTTTAACCAATATTGCTCCTTCCAAAGGGCAAGCTAGAACTTTAATTAATCAAGGTGGTATATCATTAAATGATGAAAAAATAATTGATGTCAATTATACTTTATCAGAAAACGATTTTTCAAATGGTTATGCCATTTTAAAAAAAGGAAAAAAAGTATTTTATAAATTAGAAAAATAAGTGAAAAGATTTATCTTTTCCTTTTTTTATTTTCTAATAAAAAAATTAACCATTCCTTATCTACTTTTTTCCACAATCTCTACAATATCTGCAATATATTCTCCAATAATAGGAATATTAAGTGTCACAATTTTTTGGAGTAACATAACTAATATTGCTGTAATCATCGTAACACCAATCCCAATCCCTACTCCTCTAAATATCCCAGCTAGCAAGTTTCTTTTTATAATTTCTTTTTTGTTTCCTAGCAAATAAGCCCATTCCACAAAATTCCCTTCTTCTAATGTATGACTCAAATTTTGAATTGATTTTTCTAACATATTTATTTTTTTATTTTTTAACCACATAAAAAATCCACCTTTTTATTAGGGTGGATTTTTTTCTTATAATTTATTCTTTTAACTTAGTCTTTTTTACGAGCCACTAGCTTAATTGCTAAAATACTTGCCATAAGTGTTAATCCTGCAATTGTTACAACTATCATAAATCGACCACGATTTTCTCCAAATGGTGGAACTATATTCGTCTCTAATGCTTGTAAACTTTGTGTCAATTCTTCTTGGCCATTTAATCTAAAAATCAAATTGTTATTAAAACTTGTCTCATCTTTTGTTGTTAATAAACAAGATAAAACTAGTTTTGTTTGATACGTTCTTCCTTTTTTAATTACATAATTATTTTTATCACGTCCTAGATAACCATTTTCATTCGTCATTTCATCTTGATCTAATCCACCTTGAACCATTTGCTCTATTTCTTCTTGCTTTTTTTGCTCTGCTTCTTTACATAATGAAACAACTAAATTGTGACCATTTTTGTAACTAATTTCTTCATTCATTACCCAACCTTTATCTTCATTCGTTCCTTCTTCCGTTAATAAACTAGTAGATGGATTAAATGTTAATTGTTTATCTACTTCATCTTGTAACTCTAATTTAAAAACATTAAAAGCAACTTTTATGTTGATCACATATTCTATTTCTAATAAAGAACCTTGTAATAATTCTTGATCCAAAAACAAATACATTCCCTGATCGGTTGCAAAGTAATTTTTTCCACTATCTTTAAAAAGTCCTGAACTATTAAAAATGATATCTTCACAAATTCCTACATAAATCTCTTCATAAATTTCTTCTAATTCTTCTTCTCTAATATCTTCATAAATAACTCCCACATCAACGCCATTCATCGAAAAAGCTGCCGTATATCTTCCACCTACTAATATATTAAAAATTCCAATTCCTTGTTCTTCCATCTTTTTTAATTGATGATAACAAGTAGTAGAATTATCTGTTGAACCATCTGTTAAATTTACAATAAATTTATATATCCCTTCTGTTTGAGTTCGATTAAATATTTCCTGTGCTTTTTCAAGTGCTGGTTGCATATCAGTACCACCACCTGTACTTAAACCATCAATTCGACTAATAATTGCATTTTTATCAGTTGAAGAATCAATTTGAACTTTCATACTTTCTGTACTTGCAAATGAAATAACAGTTACCTTTATATCTTTTGCTACTTCAAATAAATTGTTTACTAACGTTTTTGCTGAATTTTTAGCAGATGCTATTCTGTCTCGATGCATACTTCCTGATACATCTATTACTAATATCAATTCAACTGGTTCCGTAATTGTTGTAATCTCCATTTTTGTTTTCCCTTTTATATTGGTTGCATGAACTCTTTGTCCTGATGGTAATGTAATTGATATGGCATTAATTTCTCCATAAGCTAAAATTGTTTTATCTTCTGATTCATATATATTAGGTGTGAATATGCCATAAGAAATATTACCTAATAAAAATACTAACATTTGAATGATTGTCAATAATGTAATGATTTTTTTTACCATATTCTCACCTCCAAAATTCTTCATCTAATCTTATTATATCACAAATTTTTCATAAAGTAAATGAAAATAGAAGCCATTTTCGACTCCTATTTCCTCATTATTCTATCCTATTTGTATTGGAAATAATAGAATTCATGTCACTCATTGAATTGGTTTGATTCATTGTCTTATCTAACTCTTCTTTTTTCTTATCTTCTTCCTCTTTAACTGTCTCTAATGATGTAATCAAATCTTGTAATTTTTTGATGTCTTTTCCTACCATCTCCCAATCATTGTTATCATTCGATTTTGTTAAGTTTTTATTGGCTTTAATAATTGCTTCTATCAATCCCTCTATATCTTCTGTATTTTCTACTTGAATATCAACAGCATAACGAGAAAGCAAATTCTCTAAAGCCTTTGCTAGGGTATCTCCAATTGCCACTTTATTTCCAGAAGCCACAACTACTTTTTTCAATATAGGCACTTCTGTTTCATTTAACATGGTCTGATAAATTGGTTCTACATATAATAAAGTATGATTAATTGGAACAATGATCATCTGCTTTGTTAATTTCGTTCCTGTTGTATTTAATACTTCCAATTCACTTGATATAACCGCATCTTCTTCAATTTGTTTGTCCAATTGCATTGGTCCTACAATATTACTATCTGCTGATAATTTATACAATTTTAATTGATTGTTTCCATCTTTTGTGCTTCCTACCAAATAAGATATAACATTTTGTTTTTCATCTGGTGTGTAGATTTGCACTAATCCAAATTGTTCTCCTTCACTCGTTTTTAACATAGTATAATAAGGTGTCATATAGGTTCCTGTTGACTTTGTTGATTTTACACTATTGTATTTTGCAATATCCCATAAGTCATCTGCTCGATACAATACATCTGGCCTTACATTGTGATATACCTTCAAAATCTCTGCTTGTACATGATATAAAAACTTAGGATAAACAAAATGACTTGCTATATCTTCTGGAATTGTTTCATCTAAATCCACAAATAATGTACGATAAATATTTCGATATGCCATAGCGATTGGATCGGTTCTGTCTGTAATATAGTAAGATATTGTTCCATCATAACTATCTACAATTACTTTTACAGAATTTCTAATATAATTAATATTTTCTTTTATTCCATCATGTTCAATTGAAGTATATTGAGCATAAGGATATTGACTCGATACGGTATAGGCATCTATTACCCATACAATTTTCCCCTCTTCTGTCATAACAGTATATGGATTTTCATCATAGATTAGATAAGGTAATGCTTTTTTTGCTCTTGCAATAATATTTCTATTGATTAATATTTTACTATCGGTTGTTATTTCACCTGAAAATGCCAAATTTAAGTCACCTTTTGTAATTCCTAATATAAGGCGATCTAAAAATCCTAAACGTAGCCCAGCTTTGCCTTCATAAGTTGATGTAATATCCGTTCCATTTTCATCTGTATAATCATACTCTTGTTTATTTTTCGCATTGGTTGCTACGATTTCATTGGTTTGCAATCCAAAATATATTCGTGGTTGTTCAAGCTTTATTTTTTCATCTTTTCCAGATACATCTTTTTGTATATATTGTACATTTCCTGCTCCTGTACTTTCTGTTGCAGAAGCTATTATTTCTCCCATTCCGTGTGTATATTCATACGTTTTATTATTGTACGTTCTGCCTGAATTTGCTATTTCTCTTGGAGCAACATATACAATTTGATCTTTTCCATTGATTTGGTACTTGGCTAAATTCGCATTACGATAAGAAAAATATCCTGTTTCTGTTTGACTATCTTCTAATGATTTTAGTACAGCATCTTGACTGATGATTGGTATATTATGAATGACATTGCTATTGCTTTCTACTTCTTCACTTGTTATGGTTCCTGAATTTTGAATACTTTTTTCTTCTATATTTATGTTATAAGAACTCTTGGTGTTTTTAATATTTTCTGCTAAATACTCTTTTTCTTTGTCCAATTCATTGGAATTTACAAATATTAAATCAAATACCATCATAACAACAAATAATAATACTAAGTAAGCTGGTATGATTGCTAAGTTTTTTAAAACTCGGTTGGTATTTCCTTCTTTAAAATATTTTAAAGCACGATAAGCAAATAGGACAATGACAATTGCAAATATAATATATCCCCACAATTTTACCGTTGTCTCTGTCAATCCTGCTCCTATGATATCAATATCTTCATTGATTGTTAGTAGTTTTCCAAATACCATATTTTGTGTATTTAGCAATGTCATAATAGCAATTCCTATTACAACCAATAAGATATTTCTAGTTAGCTTTTTCATGAATAAACTTTGTTTTAACATTTTTCCATCAATACCATCAAAAAATCGGTTAAATACAATGACATAATAGAGTGCCATATAAATAGATAATCCTACAAGTAATACTGTAAAATATAAAGCAAATGCTTCTATTACTGGTTTTTGAAAGATGTAGTATGAAATATCTAAATTGAAAATAGAATCTTGTATTCCAAAAGAAGTGCTGTTCATGAGTAGCATTATTTTTTGCATTAATACAGCTGATACAATTATACTGGCAATTGCTGATATCACTAAAGCTAGTGATTTATTCAACAATTTGGGCATTGTTTTATTTTCTTTTTCAAAAAACGGCTTTAGTCCTTTTTTTATCCCTCGATTGGTAAAATAAATGATAAAATATAGTATCACAAAATTAATTGCCATAATGGTATATTTATAAAACATATTGGTATAAAAAATATGAATGTACTGTTGTCCTAATTCTTGATACTCTAAATAACTTCCTCGTAGTTGTACATAACTTATACTAGCAAATACAAGTAAAAATAGGATTACTAATATCATTCTATTTTTACTTTTTTCTTTTTTGTTTCGATTTCTTGTTTCTTTTGTATTAGCAGTATCCATTATTGTTTCTTGCTTTTTTTCGGTGTTTTTTTCCATTGTTTTTTTCATTTCTTCTTGTTTATTTTGTTCTTCCACAAGATTTCCTCCTTTTTTTAAATAATTGCTTTTACAAAATCTTCTGAATTGAAAATTTCCATATCATCTATTTGCTCTCCAATACCAATAAATTTTACTGGTATTTTATTTTCTTCTACAATTCCAATAACTACGCCACCCTTTGCTGTTCCATCTAGTTTTGTTAATACAAGTCCTGTTACATCAGTTTCTTCTTTAAATGCTTTTACTTGTGAAATTGCATTTTGACCTGTTGTTCCATCAAGCACTAATAATACTTCTTTGTCTGCTTCTTGCATCTCTTTATTAATTACTTTTTGTATTTTGTTCAATTCGTCCATCAAATATTTCTTGTTATGCAATCTCCCTGCTGTGTCTACTATTAGTATATCTGCTTGTTTTTCTTTCGTTACTTTTATGGCATCATAAACAACAGAGGCTGGATCGACTCCTTCTTCTCTTTTTACGATATCGGCTCCTGCTATTTTGGACCAAATTTCTAATTGTTCTACTGCTGCTGCACGAAAAGTATCTGCTGCTGCAACCACTACTTTTTTTCCATCTTTGGCTAATCGATTTGCCATTTTTCCAATTGATGTTGTTTTTCCTACTCCATTTACGCCAACTACCAAAATAACGGCTGGTTTGGTGGTAAGATGTAATTCTATGTCGCTTACATCTAGTATTTTTTTCATTTCTTCACGTAATAATTGTTTTACCTCTTCCTCTTCTTGTATTTTTTCTTTTTTGATTCTTTCTCTTAGATGATTAATAATTTTCACTGATGTATCCATTCCAATATCTGACATGATTAATATTTCTTCTAATTCATCTAAAAATTCTTCATCTACTTTTTTGAAACTTTTAAATACATTACTTATTTTTTCGTCAAATGAATTTTTCGTTTTATTCATTCCCTGTTTTAGTTTATCAAAAAATCCCATTGTTCTTCTCCTTTTTTGTTTTGCTTTTCTATTGTACCATAAAATTAATATTTTTGATAGTATTTTTACAAAATATTTACCTATCTTGGTATGCCATAATAAAAACGATTAAAATAAGTTGTTTTAACCTCTTTCAATCGCCTTTTATTTATTTTTATTTAACGTCCTTCCAAATGCTCTAACATTTTTTCGTCATCAATTGTTACAACTGGTTCATCAATTTCTCCTCGAATAAATACATTTCTATTATGACCAACTTCTTCTCTTAGCCTCTGCGTCAATTCTGGATCACTACAATAGATTTTTTTTAATTCTTTTCTAAAAGCTATTTCATTATAAGGTGATTCTTTTAAAATTAACTTTAAACTATCATATTGTTCTAAATCTAAAGTTGAAGGACACCATTTTAATTCAATTGCATTACCAAATACTTTTTTAAATTGTCTTATTGCTCTATTACCGTGTGTACATGTTGTTACTAGGATTGCTGTTTTTATTTTATTCCCTGTTTCTATTTCTTCTGAATCAAAAATATTTTTACAAAATTCTGCATTTTCTTGTGTCGTTGTTGACATTGCTTCTGTTAAAATATCTTCTGGATTAATTCCTACTTTATTCAAATATTCTTTTGTCAATTTGGTGACCTGTTTTTGGTAATTCTCATCAAATTCTTCTTCTACTAATGTTTCTGCTCCCCAATCTGCTTCTGTAAGGTCTTCCCATTCTAAACCTTCTTCTAATTCATTATTTTTATAACTTTCTATTGTTTCATCATGCATAAAACCTTTTTTATCACGTTCTCTACTGATTCCTCCTGTAAATATTATTTTTTTAACGATTCCTAATTTATATAATTCAAATGCTTTAATTGCTCTTTCTCTTGTTGTTGGCATTCCAATATTTCCTAAAACAATAGCTATATCTGCTACATTCTCATCTGTCTTTTCGATTTTGGCTAAATCTGTTATATTGCTTCCTATTACAAAATCAAATAGCTCTTCTGGTGTTAATTCTCTACCATCTGGAGTCATAATACTTTGTATGTCTTTTGCTTGTTCAATCCATGTTAAATGTCTTATCATATTTCCATTGCGAACTTCTTTTATTTTTTTATCTTTGTCTTCTTGTATTCTTTTTTCATCTCTGTAATATGGATCTTCTTTGTTCATAATTAATTGCGATAATTTAACTGTTTTTTTCATTTTTATTTTTCTCTCTTTCTTTAATGGTTTATGATAGACATGATAATTACTGCTATTAATATAATTACAGGCATTCCTAAAAAGATCAATCCTAAACATCGTTTTGCTAGTATATGTTTGTTACTAATTGGATCTTTTTTTTCTTGTTCTTCTTTTGTTTCTTTATCATTAGATAGAAATGGCGTGATCAATTCAAGTGCCTGCTCATAATCTTTTTTCTCTACATAAATTATTTTTTCCCAAATTGATTGTCCCATATATATATTCATATAAGCTCCACTACCATGTTCTTTTTTAATAAAAACAATTTTATTTTCTTTTAATATAGCACAAATTTGATTGATTTCATATTCATTTGCACTAGAAAATAATTGAATTTCTTCCCCTTCTTCCATTGTTCCAACTCCTTTACTTAATACTTGTTGACAAGTGTTATACTACTATTTGGTTTTACATTTTTCTCATTATTCCATCTAATTTAGTTTCCAATTCTATCCATTTATTAATCCTTTCAATTTAACATTCAAATATAATAGAAATACAAAAATATATTAAAAATAAGTTATTTTGAAATATATATTTTATTTGACAAAGTCATTTTCTCGTGCACTAGCTACCTTTGAATATTCATTAGCTTCACTTTGAGTGATTCCTTTCGTCACAATTGCTCTTCTTAATAATTTATTAAAATTTACATTTTTGTCTATTGATCTATATCTCATATATTGATGTGCATTAGGAATAGATTCGTCACATTTACTAATACGTTTTCTTGTTATAAATTTAGTATGTCCAAAATCATTATCTGATTTCAAAAAATATTTAGTCGGCTGTCTAGCTACAATTCTATCTGCATCCCAAGTTAAATCTATGTTATACCACTTTCCATCTAGTTTAACTTGATTCCATGCATGACCAAATCCTTTTTTTTCTTTATTACTCGCACTAACATATCTACATTCTATTCCACAACAGAGTAAAACATTTCTTAAAATTTCAGCATAACCTGCACAAACACAAATACCATTTAGCAACCCCCCTATCATATTTCTATTGATAATGTCTTCTTCTTTTGAAGTTTGCTTCATATCAGATTTATGTACATATTCGTGATGATATCTGATTAAATTAGCTAATCTTCTTACAACAATACCACAGGTTTTTTTATCTCGATTTGGTTCATTTGGTATTACTCTGGCTTCTTCTTCTACATCATTTGTAATTGCATCAATAATATTTCTACATTTTATATAATCTTCTATTGAATATGGAATCTGTTGTTCTTCACTTAAATCATCTTGTTTAAATCTTACTTCCTTTATATCAATTCCAAAGTGCTTCGTTAAAATTCCAATAGACTCAACTGATAAATCTGCACTACTTTCAATTACTAATGAACAAGAAATTTTATACTTTTGAGAAACATCTATTAGTTTTTGAACATCTATTTGGGTTGTATCAAAATTCAAATGATAAACATCTCCCTTTTTTTGTTCAAAATCATAATGGCTTAATAATTCTAATAATTCTTCCCCTGTTAAACTTTCTTCTAACTGTTTTGGATTTAAGTCCTCACTTTTAATTATCTCTTCATATTTTTTGGTAAATATTTCTATAAACTCATATTTAGAATCATCTGGTAATTTTTTAAAAATATGACTAGAACATCTATTTAATACTTCTTCACTACTTATAACATCTGATAAATCTATTATTTCTTCCATCTCTTGATTGATGATTGTTTCTATCTTATTCTTATGCTTTATATAATTTCGGCTATTCTTAAATTGATATTGAAATATTCTACCATTTTCTAATGCATTTTCAAAAACTTTATCTTGTACATCTATATTTGCTATATCAAAATATTCTTCATAATCCGTAAAATATATTTCACTATTTAAAGTTCGCAACTGAACTTCAGATGAACATTCTTTAAATATTATTTCATCAAATCTTTGTTCTTTCAATTTTTCAAGTTCTTGATAAAATTCTATAAACTCTCCAAACATATCAATTGAATCTTCAAAAACAATATTAGCAAATCTATTCATTAAATCGTTTTCATTTGGTATTGTTAAGAAAAGCGATTTATTAAATATACTTTTTAATTCATTATATAATTCTGTATCTTCAGAAATGTATTCTGCTTTTTCTATTTTTTCACGCCATTTTTTATCATCAACAATGTCTATATATTTTTTAAAAAAAGATATAGGTTCCATTACCCCTACATTATCTAACATTTCTTGCAAAACATTCCCATTAATTCTCATTTGTTTTCCTTTCTGCTCTTTAGCATTTTAATGAAGATTTTTAATTTGGATATAATTTTTTGAATAAAGTTCTCTTCTTTTACTTCAACTGGTAAATTAGATTGTATTGATTCATCAATTTGCCTTTCAAAAATAACCTTATTGCTATACAACCTACCTTTTTTCAATTCGCTTTTTTGTTCATTTAAAAAAAGTAATTCATCAATTTTTTTATTTTCTTCTTCGTTTGAAAAATATTTTTTGAAAAGATTTACAATAATAGCATCTGTTTTTCGTAAAGTTACGGGATTGTCCACATTATAATCATATTGATAATTTACATTTTTATTTCTTTCAAAAAATTCGATTTCTTTTTTCGGAATTTTTGCTATTTCATTTACTGGAACATATTTTAATATTTCTAAAATTTCCACATAAGCATTTGCATACGTATCTTCCATAAATCCTCCTTAATTAGGCAAATATTCTTCTTTATAATGTGCTTTTATATTTTTGTTTCTTAACTGCTCTAATATTTCCTCAGAGATATTACTTCCATCTAAATAAACTTCCTTTAATTGCTCAAAACTATTTAAAAATTCAGGATTTTCTATTTGTGTATTATAGATATAAATGTACTTTAAATTTTTGTATGCTCTTAAATCTTTTAAATCAATTTTTTCTAAATTGATTAATTGTATCATTTTAGGAAATAAAGTATCTTCAAGCAGATTTAATTTAAAATTTTGAGTATATGTAACAATTATACTATTCAGATGGTTCATTATTTTATTATCTGTTCTCATAATACAATGATTAAGTGATAAATGCGTTATATTTTCAAATGAATTAATTTGTTGTATCAATTCATCTGTAATTTCAAATAAGTTTAAGGACAAAGATTCTACATATTTCAAATATTCAAGATCTTTTGCTTCTATTTTTGTTAAACAGTCATTATTTTGATTTATTGATATACTCTTTACTTTCTTTAATTCTTCTTCAATAATGTCTTCTTCATGATTCTTTTTTAAAACATTATAAATTTTAAATTTCAATTCATTATTTATTATTTTCAAAGTATTTTACCTCTTTTCTACTATATAAATATAGAAAAAATCAACCTTTAAATTGATTTACCAATACTTTTGTCTGGTGCGACAATTTTACTTAATGGAGAATATTCTTACAAGTTACGAACTCTCTTGTTCTCTTTCTATTATTATTATATATTAGTTGTTATTAAATTTCAATGGAAGTATAGAAATTTTTGACTATTTTGAGTATAATATTTATATACTAATTTTAAAGGAGAATAACACATGAATATTATAAAAACCATAGATTTATGGACTGAACAACACGATAATCATTATGAGTGTTTCAATGGTGCTTTTGTAGATGGATTTGAAAATAACAAAGCACCATTTGATACATATAAAATTATTTTAAATTGTAATTGTATAATAACAGTTAACCATTCAGATATTAATATTCATAACAAGCATAATGCCATTATTTTTTATAAAGATAGAGTACCAGTTAGATTGGTTGTTATCAATAAAGATACAGATATTGATAAATGTATAAAAGTAGCACTTGAGCAACATTTTGAAAATGATATATTAAAAGATTACTATGTCAAAAATAATATAAACTCATCTATTGTTGATATGAAAGAAGAACCAATTTATAAAGTAACTGATAATACTAAAGCAGAAACAGACGTTGGATCTTGTGATAGATGGAAACTCTTATATAATATGCTAAAAGGAAGTTATACAGAAAGTAATACTGCTTATGGGAATTTTGAAAGTGATAGATATGAATTTATACCCAACTTATTTATAAAATATGAACTCATAATAGATACTGAAAAATTTGAAATAGAGCATAAGTGTGCCTTTATAAATACTATAAAGACTAGGTTAATACCTATACAAGAGAACTCACCATTAACAAAATAAAAAAAGAAAGGAATTGATAAATATGTTTGAAACATTTAAATTTTTAAAAGAGAATACACAAGTTAATTACTTATCTACTATAAATAATGGAAAACCAAGTTGTAGACCATTTGGAGATCCAATTATGTTTGATAATAAAATATATGTTATTACAAATAAACAAAAAAATGTATCAAAGCAAATTGCAAAGAATAATAATGTTTGTATAGTCGCCTATGATGAAGAAAATTGGATTAGAATTAATTGCAAGCTTGTTGATGATAGTAATAATATTACTGCAAAACAAGCAGTCATAAATGAATTTGACTGGGCTATTGAGGCAGGTTATACTCTTGATAATCCAGACTTTCAGATTTTATATATGACTAATGTTGAAGCAACTATTTATGATGAAGATGGAAAAGCCATTTCAATACATCAATTTTAATTCAACACAAAAAGACCACTATGGAGTTTTAATATAGTGGTCTTTTATAATTATAAATTAATAATTTTTTCTATAATTTCCATATCTTCTATTTTATTAATTCCAAAACATTTTTTGCTTCTATATTTATTATCTTCTAATTTTGATGTGGCCACAATTTGTGACCACATCATTTCTAATTCTTTTTCTGTTAATTGAAAACAAAATCTTTCTGAAAATCTATCTATATTTCTTTTTACAGCTTGATTAACTTTTTTAGTTTCATAATGATATAGCATTGCAACATCACTATCTAGCATAACTTGCTTACCTCTTATTGTATATATTAAATTTTTTATAGCTTCATTTGTTAATTCATTTTGAATTGCTAATCTATTTTCTTCCATAGTTTCACATCTTTTTCTTATTTCACACATTTAAAACGTTTGTTCTTAATTGTCAAGACTTTTGCACTTTCTTGTGTTAAAATTTATACTGTTGAAAAGATATAATGCAATTTTATTTTCTTCGTTCATTTTATAAAACTCTCCTTTCACTTATTGAATGGAAAGCCACTTAAATAAATTTTAAGCACAAAAAAACTCTAAAATTAAAGTAGCCTTTCTATGTAGTTTTTTAATTGAGATAAATGGTATTTATACCTTAAATCTCCCACATAAAAGTAATCACATTCATTAAAGAATAAAAATAACTTATCTTTAATGATTACTCTATGTGGTTCTATATATGCCAAGTTTGTATGTTCTACAATCCTTAAACAACCTTCAAATATCATTTTAAAAATATTATTACAATTTCATATCTTTACACCTCATTTGATTTTTATGTTAAATTATAGTATAATTCTTTTGTAGCAGTTTAATATTTCATTTTTAATTTTAAGGAGGTAATCTATAGCTAGTTTTAGATACACTCATATTTCGCATCATCACAAATACTTAACAATTGTGGGTTTGTCCATTTCTGAACAACTGCTTTGTTACTTACTAACATTTTATCATGTTTTATCTGCACAATTTGCACACTTTAACATTTTTCTAAAAATCTTTCTAATTTCATTCTAGCTTTACTCTCTGAATCGTACTTCATTAAAAACATTATTTGTATCCAAGTTTTGTTATCATTATATCTATATCTTATAATATCTCTTATTTCCGCTTCTTTAACATAGTTTCATTCATATTCTAATTGCACTCTTAATTTCTCTAGTTTATACTTTTGATAAGTTTTCTAGTTTTGCTAATCTCTTAATTTGTTGCAGAGGTAGAAAAAAAATTATAATAATCAAAAAAAGACAAATTACTTTTTGACTATTACCCTGCAACTTATACTAGAATGTGGCAAGAATTTATTAAAAGAAACGATTTAAAATATATTACACTACATGCTCTAAGACATACCAATGGAAACATCTTAGCTTCTAAAGGTGTTGATATGTAACTATAGCAAAAAGATTAGGTCACCTCCCATCTACCGCTTCTGCATATTATTGGCACACTGTATCAGAAGAAGATAAAAAAGCAAGTGAAAATTAGATAACTTGTTTTAATTTTTCACTTGCAATTACGCTAATTAGTTAAATTTAAAATATTTCGAATCACTGACTCGTAGTTCTCTACAACTTTTTTCTCTCATGCCGATTGATACAAATATCAATCAATTTACTAAAGTATCTCATAATTTTTATAAATCGCAATAAATTTATTATAAAAATGATAAACGTAAATAAATAAAAAAATTTTTGCTTAATAGATAATTAAAAATAAATACAAAAAACTCTAAGTGTTTATGACATTTAGAGTTTTTTGCTTAAAGAAGTTTTCATATCACTATTTAGTGAATGTTGCCTTACTTAATAGGATACAAATCTTTAATGGTTGGTTCGAGATTTTCGTAATCAAACGACTCTATCCAATCAATATTGCCGTCAATCCTTAAGCCTGCAATTTCTTTTACACTGTTCTGCGGTCCATTACTGTACTCAAGATAATTCTCAAAGTCTGTACACAAAATCATTGCTCGACCTTTTAAGAAAAAATTTAATGCTCCTACTTCATCTCCAACCAGCTGTCCGATTCCTCTTTCTCTCCGTTCCTTTGGAGAGATTATGGCTTCTATAAACTTCTCTGCATCTTTTTTAAAGATATGCAAAGGTGTTTTGCCAGCCCCATAGAGAATATCTACTACTGCCGTATTGTTTTTGTTTGTTTCAAAACCATCGATTGCATAATGATAAAAAGCTCTGTCTTTCATATGAATACTTCCTTTCTTTCTTCTAAAAACTTATGCAAGTTACAATTATATTATACTGTATTTTATGTAAATAGTCAAATTGAATTACTTCTCACTTGCATATATTTATACTATTAAACAAATATAAAGCTACTTTGTTTCTTTCAACTTCTTGCATTTCCATTATTTTAGCCATTGTAAACATTACAAGTTTATATTTTGCAAAATTTATCAATGTTATTTTATATTCTTCATCTACTTCTTTTAGCATAGTATCAAACTTCTCATACATTTCGATTTTATTGTATAAAACATTATTCCAATCACTTGTAGATAAACATATTCCAAGTCTTAATTTATCTTTTATATCCATATCTTTGATTATATTTATTACATTTTCAACTTTATTTTCTTCCATAACTTTTTCCTCCTTTAAAATCTAGTATCATTATTTTTCTTTTTATTCTTTGCTTGTTTTCATCTTGTATAGTTACTTTTCTAGCAATATTATTTGCAATTTCATTATCGTTGCTATCAAATACACCATTTTTATATAAATCATCGCTAACAATTTTATAATTATTATCTTTGTCATAACAAATTCTTTCGTGAAAATGGCTCATAATACTATACCAAAAGTCTTTAAATTTCTTTAATTCTTGTTCTAATATAAATTCCCGCAATATTCTTTTCTTCACTCATTTTTCAATCTCTCCTTTCAATATTGAACGGAAAGGCACAAAAAAAACTCTAAAATTAAAGTAGCCTTTCTATGTAGTCTTTTAATTGAGATAAAGGGTATTTGTACCTTAAATCTCCCACATAAAAGTAATCACATTCATTAAAGAATAAAAATA
>JAAVZN010000073.1 GCA_022791675.1 Clostridia bacterium
CTATTTGCACAAAACTTTGATTTTGCGCAATATTATTTTTATAATTAAAAAGAAAGATTTATTTTATTCCGATCCTTCTATCTCTCTTCTTTCTTCTTAATTATAAAAATAATATTTATTTAAATCTTTTTAAATAACCTTCCATTTGTTCAATAAACTCATTATTATTTTTAGATTGAGTCATTTGGCTAATAACCTGTTCTGTAACATCTGCTACAGGCATACTATTCATAGCTTTTCTTAAAGCAAAAACTGTATCCTTTTCTTTTGGTGTTAATAATAAATCTTCTCTTCTTGTACCAGACTTATTAATGTCTATTGCAGGGAAAATTCTTCTTTCAGACAATTTTCTATCCAAATGTACTTCCATATTACCAGTACCTTTAAACTCTTCAAAAATAACATCGTCCATTCTACTACCCGTATCAATTAATGCAGTTGCCAAAATAGTTAAACTTCCACCAAATTCAATATTTCTTGCTGCACCAAAAAACTTTTTAGGTTTATGCAAAGAAGCTGGATCAATACCACCTGACAAAGTTCTTCCAGAAGATGGAATAACAAGGTTATAAGCTCTAGTAAGCCTTGTTATGCTATCTAATAGAATAACTACATCTTTTCCTTGCTCTACTAATCTTTTGGCACGTTCTAATACCATTTCAGCTACTTTTACATGATGTTCTGGTAATTCATCAAAAGTAGAATGAATTACTTGACCTTTAATGGATCGTTTCATGTCTGTTACTTCCTCTGGTCTTTCATCAATCAATAATACAATTAGCTCTGATTCTGGATTATTTTGTGCAATGCTGTTTGCTACTTTCTTCATTAATGTTGTTTTTCCAACTTTAGGTTGTGCAACAATCATTCCTCTTTGTCCTTTTCCGATCGGACACATTAAATCAATAATTCTTGTTGCATAATCAGTTGATGCAGTTTCTAATTTTAATCGTTTATTTGGATAGATAGGAGTTAATTCATCAAAACGTTTTCTTTTCATAGCTTTTTCTGGGTGTTCTCCATTTACTTCACCAACAAAAATTAAAGATGGGAATTTTTCTCCTTCCCTAAATCTTGAAATACCTTTTATGATATCTCCTGTATCTAAACGGAATCTTCTAATTTGAACCATTGAAATATAAACATCTTTGTCACTTGATAAAAAATTTTCACCTCTTAAAAATCCATAACCGTCTGGTAATATGTCTAATATTCCTTCGACTATTTCATCTCCATCACTTGTTAATTTATAATCAACGATCGGTTCTCCATTAGCATCGTATTGTCTTTCTGGTTTGTCTATTTCTTCAATTGAGTCTTTCACTTCTATGTTTCCTTTTGGTTGGTTTGTAATTTGCTTTAAAATAGTTACGAGTTCATCTTTTTTTAATTTTGAAATATTTTTTATGTTATGTTCTTTTGCTAAACTTTTTAGCTCAATTAAAGTCATTGATTCTATATCTATCATAAAGTCCTCCTTATTCTCTATTTTTAATTTGTGGGAAATTTTAAATACGAATACAACAATCGAATTTAATAATATAGTATATTATAGCATATTCTTTTCAAAAAAGGAACATTTTTTTACAAAAAAAGGAATATAATATTTGAATTACATTCCCCTATCTACATATACTCTTTCATTTGGATAATACATATCTAATTTTTCTCTTGCTGTTTGTTCAATGTAATCTAATGATGTTACATTATCTTTTTTCTTAGCAAGTTCTTCTTTATATTCTTTTTGCTCTTCTATTTGAGCAATTAATTGGCTACTATTATTAGCATATTGATTCAATGTTTTTTGTTGATTAATTAATGTAAATATTACATAAATAGCAATTGCTAATATTAATAACCTTTTATATATTTTTGGACTTTTTTTCATCTGTAATCTCTCCAATTTTATTTCATTATCTCTACGGATATACAATATATATATTCTACATATTTTAAAAATATCCTTCTTTTATTATCAATTTTTTACAATATTTCTCTCTTTTTTTGGCACTTTTAGATTTTTGGATATCTTTGTGCCGAAATTTGTAAAATTTTTCCTAATATTAATGAATAAAAAGATAGCAGGTTTGAAAAAGACTTTTTGAATGATTCGATAAATCCACAGAAAAGGAATCATAAAAAATCCAATAACTTTTTTGACCATGTTAATAATTTTTACGTTGATTTTAATAAAATATGAACTAATCCATAACATGTAGATAAAAGCACCTAACAAAACACCAATAAACATAAATAAACGTAATTCACCATTATTAAATGTAAAAATGGAGTACAACATCGAACAACCTGCTAAGATCCAAAATAAAATATCTTCTAAGTATGTTACGATATCATTTGTCTGAACTACTTTTCTAGCAATTCTGAAAAAGTCAAATAATAGACCAATTATAATTCCATTTATAATAAAAACTAAAAATAAGTATGCTTGATTTGATACCATTACTTAACTTCCCCCCTCTTTCCTTCTATTTAAATATTTTACTCATAAAATTAGATTTTGTTTTTTCTGTTTCCTTATCACTATATATTAATGAAGAAATATCACCTTCTACAATTACTTCGGAAGTATCAATACTTAATTTATTAATTCGAATATTTTCTCCTTTTACTGTCAAAAGTCCTAATTCTGTTTCTAATATAACAACTTGATCATCAAAACTAAGAACGTCTAAAACACCAGATATGCTTAGCTTTCCTCTATTTTCTAGAATTAGATTTTGAATCACACCTGTATTAATTGTTTTTCTTTCATCAATTGTCATCTTTTTGCCTCCTCATCTCAATTTTTCTAATTTGCTTGCTAAATTAATATATTCACAGTTTGTCTCTTTTAGAACGAAAAATAAAAAATAATTGTATAAAAGCTATCAATCATCTGGTTGACTGACAGCTTTTATGAAAATTAATCTTCTTTGATTAATTTGGTATGAATTTGCTCTAACACTTGATCCGAAATTTGCTCTTTGAAAGTAATTGAAATTTTAGATTCTTCTACACTAAATTCTAACATTTCTAATTTGTTTTTTTCAATGATATCTAGAACTGCTTTCATCGTTATAAAATTTCTAATAATACCATTTCCTACAATTGAAATTCTAGAAATATCTTTTTTTACAATACTCTTAAGTGTATTTTCTTCTATAATATCAGAAATTACAGTTCCAGCTTTATTATTAAATGTTGATTTAGTAATAATTGGTACCTTAAATTTCTCGCCTATTTCTACACATCGATTGTGAAGTACTTTTGCTCCTTCACTGGATAATGCAAGCATTTCCTCATAAGAAATAGCAGATAATTTTTTTGCTTCTTTTAATTTATTTGGATCGCTTGTATAAACGCCATCTACATCAGAAAAAATGTAACAATTTTTTGCACCTAAAACTGCTGATATTGCTACAGCTGTTGTGTCAGATCCTCCTCTACCTAGTGTTGTAATATCCATATTTTCATTCATTCCTTGAAATCCTGCTATAATTACAATTCTTCTTTTTTCTAATTCTTTTCTAATTCTTGAAGTGTCAATCCATTTAATAACCGCATTTTGATTGGTATTATTCGTATAAATTCCTGCTTGCCAACCTGTTAAAGAAATAGCAGGATACCCTTTATGGTTAAGTAACATACTTAGTTTTGCCGTTGACATCTGTTCTCCTGTACTAAGCAATACGTCCATTTCTCTATCTTGTGTATCTTGTGATAGTTCTTTTGCCTCTGAAATTAAATTATCTGTGGTTTTCCCTTGGGCAGAAACGACTACTACAACATTATGCTTTTTTTGATATAATCCGATTATTTTTTCGGCTACTAATTCTAATTTTTCATTGTCAGCAACGGAACTACCTCCAAATTTTAATACAATTGTGTCCACCTTAATCACTCGCCTTTTGTAAAAATAATATAGAGAGCTGATTTTATTTCAAATCTGCTCTCTATATTGTATGCAATAAAAATTTAATTGATATTTTATTTTTTACTCATTTTTAAATAACTTTCCATAAATTCATCAATTTCACCGTCCATAACTGCCTGTACGTTTCCAACTTCATAATTTGTTCTGTGATCTTTTACCATGGTATAAGGACAAAAGACATAAGAACGAATTTGACTCCCCCAAGCAATATCCATTTGAACTCCTTTTAAGTCTTCAATTTTTTCTTTTTGCTCTTTTTCCTTTAAATCGAATAATTTTGATTTTAACATTTTCATGGCGGTTTCTCTGTTTTGAATTTGAGAACGTTCTGACTGACAAGCTACTACGACATTGGTTGGTAAGTGCGTTATTCTCACAGCAGAAGAGGTTTTGTTGATATGTTGCCCTCCGTGCTCCTGAGGCACGATAAGTGTCTATTCTTAAATCATCAGGATTAATTTCTAGTTCCATATCGTCTGTAATTTCTGGTAAGATTTCTAAGGAAGCGAATGAGGTGTGTCTTCTTCCTCCACTATCGAATGGCGAAATTCTAACGAGTCTGTGGACTCCCATTTCTGATTTCATATAACCATATGCATTTTCTCCTATCATAGCAAAGGTAACACTTTTAATACCAGCCTCTTCCCCTTCCAAATAGTCTAATTCTTTTATTTCATAATTGTTCTTATTCCCCCATCTCGTGTACATACGATATAACATTTCTGCCCAATCTTGTGATTCAGTACCTCCTGCACCTGGGTGAATGGTAACAATAGCATTGTTTTGATCATATTTTCCAGATAAAAAAGTGGCTATTTCAAATTTTTCGACTTCTTTTTCTAATTTTATTGTGCTTTTTAAAATATCTTTTGCGATTTCTTCATCTGGTTCTATTTCTACTAGTTCTGTTAATTCTTCAAGGTTTGTTATTTCATTTTCTAGTTTTTGGTATTGGATTGTTTTGTTTTTGATCGATTTGATTTCTGCTAATATTTTACTGGAATTTTTGCTGTCACTCCAAAAATTTTCTTGCATTGTTTTCTTTTCTAACTCTTGTAATTGTTTTTCTAGTCTAACAATGTCAAAGAGATTCACCCAATTTCTTTAGTTTTTGCTTTTGCATTTTCAATATCTTAGTATTTTCTTCTAGTTCTAACATTTTTTATCACTCTCCTTGTTGCGTTTATCTTATCTTATTTTTTGAAAATTTGCAAGTAATTAATTAAGAAACGGCAAACCCCCGAAACCAAATAGATTGGATTCGGGGGGAAAGTTTAGAGTTTCAGTCTAGAAGCTAATTCTTGGAATGCCTCCATAGAAGATATAAAATGGATTTCCACTTTATCCTCTTCTTTTGTGCGATAGTAGCGATATTCCATTGCTTCATTCGCATAAATCAGCTTCAAGACTTCTTCTAACCTTACCCGTGGCAAGGCTATAGAAAAATCAGTACCACCTTTAATAATTTTTCTTTTTCTCATTGCGCCTCTCCTTTCAATGCCTGATTAATTATGTTTCTATTATAACATATCTATTATTATAATTCAACATAAAATTCTTTCTTTTTTTGGATATGCATAAAGTTCTTTTTTTGCAATATAATCAATTATTTTTTTCCACGCTTTTACACTAAAGAATAAACAAAGTACCAATATGCACTTTGTTTATTTTTTCTACCTATTTTTACTGATTTCTTCCACAGCAATTCTTATATTTCTTCCCACTTCCACAAGGACAAGAATCATTTCTACCGACTTTTGGACCATCATTGCGAACTGTACGATCCACATCAGTTCCAATCTTTGCGCCTCCATCTACACTATGAATTGCTTCTAGAGCTGCACCTGTAATCTTAACAGTTTCCTGTCTTTTAGCTTCTCCTTGTTGTCGAATATGCATTAATATTTTTGTTACATCAACTTTAATATCATTAATCATTTCGTCAAACATATCAAAACCTTCTAAACGATATTGTACAACAGGATCTTTTTGACCATAAGCACGAAGTCCAATACCATTTTTCAATTCGTCCATGCTGTCGATATGGTTCATCCATTTTTCGTCTACTACTTTAAGCATAACAACTCTTTCAAGCTCTCTCATTTCCTCTTGTCCAATTTCTTGTTCTTTTTCAGCATATATTTCCATTGCCTTTTTCTTCAATACCTCTGAAATAGCTTGAGAATTTGTTTTATTTTCTTGAATAGTAGATAATAGATCAATACCAAAAATATTAATAATTTCTGTATTTAAAGACTCTACATTCAATTCCGAAGTTTCTACATTTATAAACATGTCAACGATATTATCTGCTACAAATTCAATCATAGAAATAATATTATCATGGATATTTTCACCGTCCAAAACTTCTCTTCTTTGTTTATAAATAATTTCTCTTTGTGCATTCATAACATCATCGTATTTTAATACATTTTTACGAATACTAAAGTTTCTACCTTCTACTTTCTTTTGAGCATTTTCTACAGCATTTGAAATAATGCGAGAATCAATTGGCATATTTTCGTCGGCTCCTAAAGTATTATAAACTCTTGTTATAGCATCTCCACCAAAGATTTTCATCAAGTCATCGTCTAATCCAATATAAAATTTAGACTCACCATTATCCCCTTGACGTCCAGAACGTCCACGAAGCTGATTGTCAATTCTTCTTGATTCATGTCTTTCTGTACCAATTATTTTTAATCCACC
>JAAVZN010000074.1 GCA_022791675.1 Clostridia bacterium
ATAATAAGATTGTTTCATTTTCTTTTTCCTCCTAACAACCAATTAACAAACATAGCACAAATCATAATAAGCACATTTTTTACATCTCTTTTGATCGATTGGTTTTGGAGGTTTGGCTTTTTTTGTCATATCCTCTATATTTTTAATTATATTTTCTAGTACTTCCTTGTCTTCTTTCTCTAATATAATTTCTTTTGTTTGTCTTAATAATGGAAAATCTATTTTAGCTGTTATATTTTTTACACCTTTATTTTCTAAATAATACATATAATATTTTACTTGCCAAATTCCCGCTTCTTCAATCGCTTTTGTCTTTTTCACTTCATGTAAAACGGCTTGATTTTTAATAAAATCTATATTAATGGTGTTATCAATCAATATGTTTTTGTGTTCTCTTATATAACTACTTTCCTCCAACACTTTCCCAATTGCTACTAATTCGCTATTTTGCTCCATATTAATCTCGTTCGTAAAATACCATAACTTTCTTTCACAAATAAAATAATAATATACCATAACACCTGTAATATTCATATACCACCTAATCACAAAATCTTTCTTCTATTTCATAGTTTTTGTCTACTTGTAACATCAATCCACTCTCTTTATCATATTTTAGATCCATACATACTATTTTTTCTTTCCTTTCTAAATAAGGAATTTCACTTATATATTCCTTTAAAATTTCTGCCTTTTTTCTACTAATTGTTGTGGTAAGTTTTTTGATTTTTCTTTTCAACTCATGTTTATTTTTATAATTCTTTTCTTGTTCATATCGTTCAAATAACGTAATATTTTCTTCATAATTTTTTTTGGGTATTACTGTTACACTATCTATATTTCTTAATAATTTCTGTGCTTCTTTCTTATCTAAGTCATAATCAATCACACAATCCAATACTCTCATGCTTTCTTTAAAATCATTTAAAAAATCAGTTCCTTTTAAGCATTGTTCCGAATATAATTCATCTACTAGCAAAATTTTATCTTCTTCTTTTAAAATCTCTCCATCATAATTCTCCAACATTTTTGTTCCTTTTTTTACGATTTCTGGATTATATACATTATTTTTCCCTACCCCTGTTGGCTCTTTCGTATAAATATGTACATTTGTTTCATTTCCTTTATATTCTCTACTTCTATAACATCTTCCCAATCTTTGAAACAAACTATCCAAAGTGGAAACTTCTGTATATAAGTTATCAAAATCAATATCTAACGATGCTTCTACAATCTGTGTCGTTATCCATATTCCTTTTTCATCTCTATTGTTTGAAAATATTTTTATTTGCTTTTCCTTTTCATTTCTATCTTTTTGAATGAATCTGGAATGTAACAATTTCACCTTTGTTGTTTTTTTCTTTATTTTTTGGAATATTTCTATCGCTTTGTCTACGGTGTTTACTATAATTAATACTTTTTCCTTTTCCCCTTTTTCAACTATTTTTTCTAAATCGTCTTCTAATTTCTTATCTTCTAATTTTATTTTATGCCTATTGGTTGGTTTTATAAATTTTTGATATTCAAATTCAATTCCCATTTCTTCTAATTTTTCTTTATAAATTCTTGGAAGGGTTGCTGTCATAATCATAAACTTCCCTCCCATTTTGTGTATCATTTGTAGTCCTTTTAGAATAATTGCTACTATTTCTGGAGAATAAGCTTGTACTTCATCTATAATTACTTTGGAATAGCTTAAAGTAGCATATATTTTTTCGTATCCCTTATATTTAAAAACAAAAGGAAAAATCTGGTCTACTGTACAAGTTGTTATCCTTTTACTTAAATTTCTAGTTTGTTCGTAAATTATTTCTTCGTTTTCAAATTCTTGCTTTTCATCTAAATAGTCCAATGCTGTTGAATGTAATAATCCAACATCTTCATATCCTATTTTTTCTTTGATACGGTCATAAATAGCATTAATACTAATTCGAATTGGTAACGTGAAAAAAGTTTTACTACTCTTGCTCCATAGCAATGCTGATTCTGTTTTTCCCATTCCTGTTGAACCAATTACTACTATATTCTTATGATTATTATGATACGTAAATTTTTGTAAGTCGTTTAACTGATATCTAGATAATTTCATAAACGCTTTTGTTTGTTCATCTAATTTTTGTTTTTCTTCGTTTTCGATTGGTATATGAGCAGAACTACTATGGTCTAATCGGTGTAATAATCCCTTTAATAAACAATATTCTTTGTAATATTTATCCTTTTGATGTATTCTTTCTATTGCCCTTACTTTATTAAGGTAATTTCTTTTAGGACTTTGGTTTAATTCAATTTCTAGTTCTTCTTCTAATTCATCTATCCTCGGTAATATATCTTTTTCTATAATCTTTTGTACTAATTCTTCAGATACTTCGCTATTTTTCCTTTCATGATGATAAAAGATAGCTTGATATACAATTTTTTTCTCTTCTTTGGTTAGTTCCAACTTCACCGTTGGAATAAATAAAGGTGACAATTGTTCATGTTTGATTTCTTTATAATTGAATTCTGTTTTTATTTCTTCTAATCCAATCTTTTTTCTTATTTCATTTTGAAATGGGGTATATACTTTCCCTATATCATGATATATACATATCATTTTTAATAATTCCCAAAATCTTTCTTTCTCAAAATGTTGATTGTTTTCTATTTCTTCTCCATATATTTCTTTCAAAATTTCTAAATTCTTTAATAATTCTTGTGTATGTTTTTTTATTGTTTCTTCTGGATTTGATTTTGCATATAACATAACAATTTCCCCTTTTATTGATACCAATAGATATAATCTCCATCTTCGTCTTGTAATACTTCTTCTAAACATTCTTTGGTATGTTTTTCTACATATTTTACATCTACCTTATTCCATCTTCTTAAATCATTTTCTATTTTGTATGTAGTATTTAGCCTATAATTAATTCCTTTGATATCTTCTTCTAAATGCGTTGGAATATATGCATGATACTGATTAATTATATCCCCTTCTACCAGTTTCGGCTCTTGTATTATTTTAACTTCATCAATTCTTACTAAATCTTCATTTCTTCCTAAAGTAAAAGTTTCTTTTCCTTGGATCATATTTTGGTAAATCTTTTCTATGGTTTCGTCTTCTGCCTTTATATGGATTACTAGATTTACATTTAACAATTGATGTACATTCCTTGGCATAGCCGTTACTTGGTCTTTTCCTTTGTACATTCTTAGCGTTTGATAATTACTAAAAATACTTTCATACTCTCCTTGAATCGATACATTCATTGGAAAATATTCTCCTGCTTGTGCTCCTATAATTTTATGAAACATTCCTATTACAGTTGAATAAGGTGGTAATGGATACGTTTCTGCTACTTTAAAAGCAAATGGCTTTTTATAGCATGCTGTTTCTTGAAATAATTTTAGTTTTAAAATTTTCAAATAAAC
>JAAVZN010000111.1 GCA_022791675.1 Clostridia bacterium
CTTGCGTGCTAAACTCAAATGTCGCCGTAGGAGCCTGTCTGTCTATCCACGTCACTATCGCCGTAGTCGAACCCTCAACGCCTTCGTCATTGACGAATTTGAAAGTAAATTCTCCGTTTTGAGTAAAGGTATAGGTATCGCTTCCGCCGTTGTTGGTGATTGTGATATGCTCGTCGGGGAAGAGATTGTTGAGCGTGATTGTGACGTTGTCTGTAGTCGGCTGAGTGGTACTGTAAATAATCGAAGCCGTCGGACGGTGCTCCTGCGTGGTGTCTTCATATATATTGAAACCCCTTGCCGCAAACCAATTGCCGTTGGACGCCCTATCCGCAACAATTTTGATATAAAGCACGTCTTGCGGCTGAGCTATATCAAACATCTGCGCGTTTGCCAAAGCGTCTTTTACCGTATTGCACTGATTGGAATACTTGATATTTTTTCTCTCTGCAATTTTTACCCATGATATTCCGTCAAGACTGCCGTAAATCGTGCCGTCGAGAATCTTTCCATTGCCGCCGCCCGCGGGAATAAACTCGACTCCCGTCACAAACGTAGGCTTGTCAAGCTTGAAGGATATATAACGGCTTGTGTCTCTGCCGCTCCAATCCGAGTGCCATCTGGTATTGTAATTACCGTCTATCGCATTTACGGCATGACCCGCCTGCGTCTGCGAAGTTGCTTGCGACGACACGCCGTGCAACGTCAATTGTGAAACGGATACATACTTTTTACTGTCACTGTCAGTGTCTGTCGTAAATGAAAAACTCATAGGATCGCTTGCCAAACTGTTGCCGTTGGGTCCTATGCGCACCTCGACAGACTTATTGCCCGCCAAATCGGGCTGTCTCATTCCGTACGAAACCCAAGCTTCGCTTGATGAGTATCTCCACTGATACTTGTCGTTGACTCCGATAACCTTGTTTTCTTTATCGTTGCCGTATAGCGTATCTTGCGGGATAGCCGCTTTGACAATGCTTATCGTATAAATATTCTCGTCGTTGTAATTTACGCCGTTGAGATGCACTTTTATGCCGTTTTCTTGGGTAATGGAACTGACTTGCTCGGCAGTAAGCGCAACGCTTGTTGCATCTATCCGTCCGCTCCACTTCACGCCTCCGTCAAGGCTGTAATCCCAAGCTACGCCGCTGCTCGCAAAACTGCTGCCAAGCATAATCTTGTTGGCATTGTCCCCGTCAAAAGAAAACGTCGCGACGGTAAGCTGCTGTTGCGCGCCGCCCGAAAGTTTATTGGCGATCAATCGGGTAATATTAGGCTGAACGTAATCCGTCTCAACGGTAAGTCCGAGCTGCTTGCCTTTATTAAATGCTTCGTCAAGATACTTAAGATATGTCAAGTAGTACGCCGACCCCTTGATATTCGGTTCTATCAAAATCAATAGATCTCTCATAGGAAAGGGATGCTCGTACATGCCGTCCATAATATCTTTCGCCAAGTTCCAATATTCTTCGGCTGTAGTACTTGCGTCCTCTTTATAGGCGTTTATAAGTCCGTACCAACCGTAAATATGATTTGGACTATACTTTAATACCTCTCGGGAAATCTCCTTTAGTTTTTCGGCATATTGTGCATTTTCGCCCGTAGCCGTGTAAGATTCGCTGTCATACCCCGCAGGAAACCGCGTTAAATACACGTCTGAAATTATTCTCATCTTTTCGGCTTTGACAAAATTTTCATAATCGGAAACTGCGTCCAAAGCACAATAATGGTATTCAATGCTTCCCGAACTCTGAGTTACTTTTGCATCGCTGCTATTTTTTGCCTCTGTGTCGTTCCACCACTTTCGTCCCCATTTGAGCAATCCGCTATTTTCCCCCATATGTAGAGCAGAATTGGCGACGCCGAAAACGTCATAGAATGTATTCCAATAAGGCGTGCCGTCGGCGGTTCTGCCTTGATATATATAGGCAGCGTGTACGGGTTGGGAAATCAACTCCGACGGTACACCCATTATTTGCTGAACTAACACGCCGTTTGCGGAAATTGTACCGCACCAACCGCCTTGCTCCATCACCATCCAAAGTCTTGTCTCGTCCCTTTTTCCGTAAGAAAGATTAAACCCCGATAGATTATATTTTGCATCCCATGTAGAGTATTTATCGGGATAGTAAAAATCCCCTCTTATGCCCGGTCCTCTATACGGCATATAAGCGTGACAACTCATATTGCCTTTCATCTTAACCCTGACGTACCAATTCAGCCACTCCAACTCGTCGTCGCGCATTTCTATATTTAGAACGAGCATCATTTCGGGCACGGTAAGCCTCTCGAATATCTCATTCTTCAAGTAACCGTTGGCATGTAACTTTTTGTAAATTTCGTACCTAAGAATCGGATCGGACGGCGGATTTCCCGACACACTTTTATTCAATTCAAAGATAATATCGCGCTGATGAGTAAAACTTAGCGTAATCATCATTCGTTTATACATATCTCCCAAAACTGTGTATTGCGTCCGAGTTTGGTCATTAAGATCTTCTTTGTGGGCGGTGTAAACACTATATAATACATCAAGCTGTTTATTTTTCAATTTTTCGGTATTCACTCGTATGTCGTAATATTCCGAGTAACCCGAAGTCGTTAAGTATCTCAATGCGTCGATGTCTTCGACGGTAATCCAATACATAAATTCTTTATGCGTTTCGTCGACGTGCGCAAAAGATTGAAGTTTATTATAACCGAAAAAACTTACGAATTTTCGCATCAACAAGTCGTGTTCTTTTTCCGTCAACATTTCGTCGTAAGTCGAAGATTTGATTATTTCGTCGTAATACTCGACTTTCTTTATAAAATCATAGTCGCCATCGTCGATAACGAAATCTCTATTGTGCAGTCTGGGATTTGCCCATACTGCATGGTTGCTGTATTCGGTTGCGCCTCTTAAGGCTTTGAGTTTTATATAGTTCTTGCCCGTTATATCTATAGTAACAAAAGACTGAATGTCTTCGCCCTTTTTTAACTCAGGATCCTCTTCCGTCTCCAAAGTCCAACTATCGCCGTCCATCGAAGTATAAATATAGAATTTCGCTTGACCGCTGCCTTCTCCGCCGTCGGAGAAGTACCCGGCAAACGACATGGCGTGGTCAATACCGTAATATACGGAAAAACATTCGTAGTCTAAAGAAGATAAATCGTATACGACTTCGCTGTCGGCAACGGCGGTAATGCCTTTTATATATTTTTTAGACTCAGGCAGACCGTTGCTGTTTTTTCCATAGGTAAGCTTGATCATTCCGTCACCCATTAATTTAGGATCGGCGCCGTCGATAGTAATGTTGCCATCTGTTTTATGCTCTAAATCCTTTGAAGCATAAGATTTTTCCGCTATATAAGGATAATCGGAGAGATAGACAAACGACGGACTTTTACTTTCCGCCGCATTCGGACTGTAATTCGCATCAGCGCCTACAGACGAACCGTCAACGTCAACTCTCATTGAAAAACTTGTCGTCATCATAGCTATAAATGCAATAGCCAAAACCAATAGTATCGCATATTGTGTCTTACTTTTTAACTTGTACATATAGACTTCCAATATAAAAAATTTTAATATTATATAAACTATTTTATCATACAGCCGTTATTATCTCAATTACCGTGTACAGATTTTTTCTTTGGCTTCAACAACTTTATTAATAATATATCGTATGTACTTAAGCATTGCAATAGTATCTGATAATAGCATTAAGGGTTACGAACCAATGGTCACGCGTATGAATTATTAAAAAATAACGATATAATATTAGTCATGTGCTATTTCTAATCTTCGCAAAGCAATAAATTATTTAGTAACTGCTTTATTTGAACGATTGGAAATAGAAAATTTTCAATTAAATGAATTTGGTAAAATAAAAAACTTGAAAAGTTAGTGCAATTAAACATAATAAAATCGCTACTTATAAATAATCTATTAGAATGAAGAACGCAATAGAGGATATGTGCTTCTCTCATCCTATACAAAAAGAGTGCAAAGAGCGGCTGAATTCAATAGTTATTGTGATATTTACTAAATGGCACTATGTTAATGAGTGAATGTTATGCTCTAATATAAATTGCCATTATTCGTTTTCGGTTACTGACGCTCCGCCAAACCTTTAATCCCCGCCCCTAAAAATACCGTGTATATGTCTGTTATTTAGAGAGTTCTTCCCTTTTTTACTGTTTTTAGCCAAATTTATATCTGAATTTTTCACATTTTCCGTCTCAAAGCCGGCACTGATATTTATAATATATTTAAGAAATATACCCCGACCTAAAACTAAGTCGGGGTATGTAATTGTTAACTTGGAATCGTTAAGTCAATTAGAAAAGCTTCATAGCCTCTTCGGTACCGGAAGCGATAGCGTTGCCCTTCTTCTTAACGGTTACTTTAACGGAAGATTCCTCTGCTGCCTCTTTAGCCTTCTCATAAAAAGTCTTGGCATCTTCGCTGCTGCCGAAGCATATTACGCTGATCATCTGACCGCCGCTGATGATATTCAAGCCCTCGCCGCCCTTTATAGCGGTAAAAGCATACTCTATCTTAGCGTCTTCGATGTCAAAGTCATCTGCGGAAAGATCGGTTACGGCATAGCCTTCTGCCTTATACTTTTCCTTAAGCTTGTCAAGTTTGGGTGTGCATGCGCACAATGCTACGAGCGCGATGACAAGGCAAAGCGCAACTGCAACAACTGCTATTTTCTTTTTCATAAATGAACCCTCCTATAGGTTGTAATGCTTATTAAATATATTATAGCGCTATGTAAAATATTTGTCAAAAATATTTTACACTTAAAAATATATTTTTCGACAGGCGTCAACCCATCAAATTATTTTCCAACAGTTCTTTAAGATTGAACGAAACGCTCATAATATAAGGGTTGACTGTAGACTTGGAAAATCTGCCGTATGATACGAGTACGAAATTGCCGTCCTCGTCCGCTGCCGTGCCCGCATAGCCGCAATCGAGAGACCCGCCGTAATTCTCCGCCAGCACAATATATGCATCCCCGCATCCCTTGGTCCAATCTCCCTGAGCAAGAGAGAGTAATACGTCCTCGTCTCCGACCCATGCGACCCAGCCCACTCCGTACAGCTTGGATGTAGACAATATATTGGGCTTGATACCAAGCACTTGTCTGAAAGTAACGAGCCACTTACCCGTAACGGGGTCGTACTGCGCTTTATGTCTGTCGCCGGACAATGCATTAGGCAAATAAGCAGGCTCTGTCCAGGTCTTGCCCTCGTCGTACGAAACGCAAGCCATGGAGGCATCGTGCTTATTATTGCGCATCAACAATATGAGCTCGCTCTGCTTCACTCCGTCTACGAGCTTCTCCTGCGTCCTGATTATCTCGGGCTCGCAAAGATAGTTAGCTTGACAGATGTCGTTGTACTGCTCGAGTAACAGCTCGGGCTCCGACCACTCCATATTGCCGTATATATCAAACGATAAATATGACTTGTAGATATTGAACTCATGGTCGTGAAAAGTGCCGAGCCACTCGTTGACATAAAATCCGCGTTTCTTGACCTGCGTCAAAGAGGACATAGCGACAATACAGTCGTAAGGCTCCTTGCCTGTCTCCTCTGCCCACTCCTTACCGAACCAATTGGTGAACTCGCTCCAATTGTATCCTCCGTCGTCGGAATAGGAGAAATTAAAGCCGTCTTGCTCTCCTTCCTTCCATGCGGGACAGCCCGATATCATTACGAGCTTCTCCTCGCCGCTATGCAACTTGATGCTATAGATGGTAGGGGTCTCTTTCGACTCCTTCCAAGACTCGGGCGTAATCTCCTTGGCGCTCCAATTCTTACCCATATCGCTCGAACGTCGCATAATTACGTTGCCCTTGCCGTGCCCCTCGGGATACATTGTGATGAGCTCCCCCCTGTCGTTGAGCACAAGGTCGGGATGTCCGAGATAATCGGCGGTCCTATCTACGGTAACGCGAGACGAATGATCGAGATATATGATAGGTATCTCAGTGACTTCGCTAAGCTCGACATAGGTGACGCGCCACAGTATAATCAATATTATGCTGAGTATTATAATGGTGGCAGAGACTGCCGAGACCGCCACGAAAATACCGCGACGAATACGTCTCTTACGCTCTTCCTTGTTATTTTCCTCAATTACTTCTTCAAACATATTAATATAATACAATATCGGAGGTAAAATTGCAATCTCAACGGATATAAAAAAAATTACCCTCCGTTACTGCTAACGGAGGGTAGAAACAATATACGCTATTACTTCTTTACGCCGTAATATGCGTTGAGATACATCTGCTTGATCTCGCTCATAAGAGGATATCTGGGATTGGCGCCCGTGCACTGATCGTCGAAAGCATCTTCGGTCATGCTGTCCAATCTTGCGAGGAAGTCCGCCTCGTCAATGCCGTAATCCTTGATTGTGGCCTTAATCTCGACCGCCTTCTTGAGCTCCTCAATCTTATTCATCAGAGCCTTAACCTTCTCCGCATCGTTCTTGCCCGCAAGTCCGAGAGCGTCTGCAACGCCTGCATATCTCTTCATCGCCTCGGGATACTTATACTGAGGGAAGGTACCCATCTTGGCGGGGCACTCGGCAGAGTTGAATTTAATGACCTCGTTGATCATGAGCGCGTTGGCGATACCGTGAGGCAGGTGGTGATAGCTGCCCAGCTTATGAGCCATGGAGTGGCATACGCCGAGGAAGGCGTTGGCAAAAGCCATACCTGCCATACA
>JAAVZN010000075.1 GCA_022791675.1 Clostridia bacterium
ATTTTAATGAAAATGTAGTGAAGCTAGATATGAGAGATAAATTGCCTTTTCAAGATAATGAATTTGACTTAGTATTTGCAAATTTATCTATTCATTATTTCTCTGATGAAGACACTAGAAAGTTAATGCTAGAAATAAAGAGAATTTTAAAAGAAGATGGATTATTTATAGGAAGTGTTAATGGAATCGAAGGACTAAAAGTAATTGGAAATGAAGCTAAAGAAATTGAATATCATTTTTACGAGTATAAAGATAAGCTAATAAGATTATTTGATATTAATGATGTGAAAAAGTATTTATCCAATTTTAATATTATAAAAATAGATGAAAGAGAGACTATAAGATTCGAACACAAAAAGAATTATATAGTATTTATTGTAAAGAAATAGACAATTACATTAGTGATAATTTAATGTTGAATTAAGTGAAATTTTATGATACCATAAAAAAGTAATTTTTTACCTTGCAAATGGCAAGTTTTTATAAATTGTAACTCAAAAACAAATTTGTTAAGGAGGAAATGAATGACGATTAAATTTGAAACTTTTGATATGCCAAACTCTACAGGTGAAATAGAGGTATCACCAGAACAAGAGAAAAAAATTCTTAAAAGAGTTGCAAAAGCAGATGCAATTTTGAGAAAAAAGATGAAAAAAATTGCTAGAACTGAAGCAGAAGCATGGAAGAAAATTTGTCGAAATATTCATTAAGCAGAATGTACCAGCCATTTTAGGTTGGTACATTTTATAGATGATGAAAAAATGCATTTTACAGGTGTTTATGATTGATATTTCAAGATGATAAGAATTTGACACACAAAAAGTTGAAACTGTTTCAAAGATGAAGCAGTTTTTTAGCTCTTAAAAGAACTATGAAAATATGAAAAAAATAGTTGAAAAATCTTGCTAAATATAAAAAGTTATGTTAAATTTAAAATATGGAATGTAACTTACAGGCTAAAAATATTCAGATACAGGTCGATGTTCTTTAGAAAGAATTTCTAAAAGCATTAGAGAAGATGAAAGAGTTAAAAAAATCATAAATAATGGAGCACAAACAATGGGAGACATATTGATTGATTATGACTTTTGTAAATACGAAGGAAGTGACATTTTTTTAAATATGATACAATTTTTAAAAGAATATTGTATCAAATGATATGAATAAAATGTGAAAAGAGGAGAAAAAATGCAACTAGAAGATTTTATAGCACTCATACCAGCTACTTTAATACATGGCGTATTCATTACATCGCTGAAAGCAATAAAAATTAATTTGTCTAAAGAAATGAATCAAGCTATTTTAGAAAAAGGACTATATCATGTTGTACCCAATAAAAAAGTAGCAAGTAAAATTATAGAATCAGGAAAAATATTAGAAAGCAAAAATATATTTTATGGAAAACCTTATGCCTATATGTTTGCAGGTATACCAGAAATAGACAATTACATCAAAAATTTAGATAATGACCCATTATTAGAACCAGAAAAGATCATACAAGCTGTCAAATTCAGACCGATGAAAGAAGAACTTAGCAATTATAAAACTAGAATTCAGCAGGACGCCATATTATATGAAGGTTCATGCATGATTCCAGAAGAGCGAACACAAATGGTAGAATTAGTAATTGATATAGTGAAAGAAGAAGGAACTAGAAAACTGATTCTGAGAGAAAGAACCAAAGAGGAAATTGAGAAATCCCCAGAAGTACATATATTAAGTCAAGAATGTTTAGAAATGATTGAAGAAGAGAAAATAAAAAATGGATATATAAAAAATGATAATCTAGGGATTTTAAATGGTCTTAATCAATATAAACGAGAAACACAAATAGAGATGCAATATGCAAAAGAAGGTATAAAAAATACAATAAAAGAGTGGATTGCAAAAATAAAAAATCACTCCATGAAACAATTAGATGAAAGTGAAAATGATAAAATACATAGAACTATAGAAGGAATTGAACAAGGACAAATTCGTACCAAAAAATCAGTCAGAAGCAAAAAATATGTAGATACCATTATAAAGTTAAATCGAGAGGGGATTAGGCAACAAACATTATCGAGAAAACTACCTGAAATCCTAGGGACAAGAGAAGGGGAATATTTAAAGAAAAAAGTAAGTACAATGAACCAAGACAAGATGAAAAAAGAAAAAACACAGCACAACAATAGAGTGGCATTGTTAGCAATAGCAATTGCTAGTCAAGAAAAAATACCATTAGAAGATAATATGCTGGATTTATTAATTCAAGCATCTTATGAACATGATAAAGCCAAAATACTAAATCTAGGACCAGATGCTAAAAGAGGTGCTAAACTGGTTGAAAAAGGGGAGTTTTATCATGCAAATGGATTGCCCTATACAAGAGAAGATAAAAATTTATTAAAAGCAATTGTAGAAGCACACGAAGGTTCCGATAGGAAATTTGAAAAGATTATAAGAAAATATGAAATTAAAGAAGAAGACAAAGAAACAGCAAAAAAGTTATTTTATATTTTGAGAAATGCAGATGCATTAGATCGAGCAAGAGGAAGTACAAAAGAAAAAATGGATTTAAGTCCTAAATTTTTACAATATGACTCTGCTAAAAGTTTGATTAATTTTTCATTTCAATTAGAAGCGTTGACAAACAAAGTAAAAGATTTTAAGACTCTATTAAATTATGAACCAAAAGTAGAAATAAAAAAACAAAGAAAACCAAGGGAATTTGTAAGAGAGTTGAAAGAAAGGACGATTTTACAACCAATCGAAAAAGAGTATAATTGTGAGATAGAACCAAGTAGAGAAAAAGAAGAAGAAGAAAAATAAAGGCTAAAACAAAAAAGTTTTAGCCTTTTGTAACTATTTTTTTTGTAAAATCTAAATTACTCAAAGAATCTTCTTCATAACCAAGAGTATAGACATTCGTTGCCCAAATATCTTTTTCTAACATAATTTGCAAATTTTTATTGGAATTATCATCAGTAAAACGCTTGACTGATGTAACAATTTGAAGTTTGGGATTTTCTTTAGCAATTTCTGAAATCAGAAATTTACCACGTTTATTTAAACCTAAAACTCTAATATAAGGTGGAATCTTTTTAGACATAGCAATGTCTTTTTTGGTAATTCCTAATAAAGCATAAAGTAAAATTCTTTGAAGACGGGTAGAGGTATATCTTTTGGATTTAATGATTGTAAAAAATTCACTTAAAGTATTACAAGAATCAACTGCATTTTTTATAGCAAATTCTAACCCTTCTGTAACATCTGGTAATTTTGCAATTTCTGCAGGGGACATTTTTCGTAAAAGGTATAAAATTTGTTTTTCAAAAATATGAATATCAGGTACAATATGACCAGCCTTCATGTTTTGTATTAAAATAGAATGGCTGGAAGCTGGCATAAGTCCAGACAAAGCACTAAAACCATCATTTTTAATCATATTTCGAATAGCAGTACTACTTGCCATATTTTCGGTATAATCTAAATCATGATAACCTACTTCATTTCGTGGAATACAATAGGGTTCAATGATACTATTTGTTTTTTTCAAAGCTTTTAAATATTCAATTCCCAAAATGTTATTGGGAGATGAAAGAACATTAGCAAATTTTCGAATATCGTTTAAATACATCATAAGCGCATTTTCACGAGCTTTTGGAAAAGAAATTCCTTTTGATAATTCATGTGATAGTAATGTTTTATATTTTTTGGGTTCGTGATATAAAACATCTGCACATTGATCTAAAATTTCAAGTTCAGAAGTTTCAGCTCCAAAAGAAAGATAATCAATAATACCTAAGGAATCTAGAATACGAACAGCACCTTCTGCAAAATTTTCGGCGCTCGAAGTGGCATACAAAACAGGAAGTTCAATGACTAGATCAACGCCATTGCTAATGGCTGTTTGTGCTTTTGACCATTTATCAATTAATGAAGTATTGCCACGTTGTGTAAAGTTCCCACTCATGATGGCAACTGTGTAACTAGAACCAGTATCTTTTTTTGATTTTTCCAAATGGTATAAATGTCCATTATGAAAAGGGTTGTATTCCGCAACAATACCTAAAACTTTACTCATAAAAATTCCTTCTTTTTTATTGTTAATGTTTCGTTTGATTTTTATTTATGTTATAATACTATCATAAAAAGATAAAAAAAACAAATAGAAAGGGAAAATTTATGGAAAAAGTTGTTATTTACACAGATGGTGCCTGTTCAGGAAATCCAGGACCTGGCGGTTGGGGGACAATTTTAATGTATCAAGAAAATAAAAAAGAAATAGCAGGAGGAAAAAAAAATACAACCAATAATGTGATGGAGCTAATGGCAGTAATTGAAGGACTAAAACTTTTAAAATATCCGTGTGAAGTCGATTTGTATAGTGATAGTGCTTATGTAGTAAATGCTTTTACACAAGGCTGGATTGCAAATTGGGTAAAAAATAATTGGAAAACAGCAGGGAAAGAACCAGTTAAAAATCAAGAACTATGGAAAGAATTGTATGAACTAACCCAAATACATAAAGTCAATTTTAATAAAGTAAAAGGGCATAGTGATAATGAGTATAATAACCGTTGTGATGAATTAGCTAGAAATGCCATTGAAAGAAATTAAAATTATTACATTTTTATTACATCTAGAAAAAACATTGAAAAATTTTGTCGATTCCAGTATAATAAAATTGTGGAGGAGGGAACCAATGAATACCTTTGCAGATTATATATTAGAAGAAAAAGAATTAGATTCAAAAATGGAAATAACTTATTATCTATCGAAAAAATCAAAAATATTTTTTGATAAATCTGTTGTATTAAAAGCAGAAATAGTAAGATTATTTTTAAATTATGCCAAAATAGATGTTGATAAAAATTTTGTATTAACAGCATGTCTATTATGCAATTGTAAAAAAGTAAATAATGCACAAGACATTCATAAAATACATAGTTATGCTAAAGAAGGAGCTGAATATTTACGAGAATTAGGCTTTGGAAAAAGATTTTGCAAAGTATGTGAAGAAATTAATCGTTATAGTGAGAGTAATCCAAGAGAAAGAGAAAGTGACATATTAGAATTAGTAGACCAATTTGGTGGAATGTTATTAGATCGACCAGAAAGAATTGGATTTAAACCAGATGAAGCATTGGTTTTATTGGAACACAGAAACCTAAAAGCCAAATATAATCGCTATTTACAAACTTTTATAGAATTTGTTAACTTTTTAGAGAAAATACAGGTAGGAGAAAAAGTAAATATGACAGCTTTGCGAAGATTAGTCAAAATACATAATGAAACAAATGAATTAACAAAATTTATTCAAAAACTTGTTTACGAATTTGAACCTAAGATTGATCAATTGATTGCGGAGCAAAATAAAGAAATAACAGAAGCAATGCTAAACAAAGTAGAAGGAGCCAACCGACCATTGTTTAGTGAAGAAACGACTAGAAAAATTATGGCGCTGATGGACGAGAATACAAAAATAGAAGCCAAACATATAAAAAATAGCTAATTATGAGCAAATGATAAAAGTTGATTTCTTAATATTAAGAAATATTAAGAAATCAACTTTTTTAAAATAGGAGGAAATAAAATGTATGAGATATTTGCAGATTTACATGTACACATTGGAAGAAGCGAAAAAGGAAAACCAATTAAAATAACAGCTGCTAGAAGTTTGAATTTTGCAAACATAGCTAGAGAATGTGCAGAAAGAAAAGGAATTAATGTAGTTGGTATTATCGATTGTGCTTCTCCTTATGTCATAGAAGATATTGAAAACTTTTTAAAAACAGGAGATGCTTATGAACTAGAAGATGGCGGAATTATTTATAAAGACAAAGTATGTATTTTATTAGGGAGTGAAGTAGAAACATCTGAAAAAGGAAGAAATGGAAAATGTGGGAGTGCTCATAATGTATGTTTTTTTCCTCATTTAAAAGACATCAAATCATTTTCCAATGAATTAAGTCATCATTTAAAAAATATTACACTAAGTACTCAAAGAACGGATCTATCAGGATATGAGTTAATTGATTTAGTAGAAAAATATCATGGGATTTTAATACCAGCTCATGTTTTTACACCACATAAAAGCTATTATGGAAATTGTACAGATCGACTTGAAAATATATTCAAAGAAAAATTTCATAAAATATTTGCCATAGAATTAGGTCTTAGTTCAGACACCTATTTAGCAGACACAATTGGAGAGCTAGAAAGTAGAACTTTTGTAACGAATTCAGATGCCCATTCTTTACCTAAGATTGCAAGAGAATATAATAAAATGCAAGTAGAAGATATTTCTTTTAAAGAAGTGGTAATGGCATTAAAAAATGAAAAAGGAAGAAAAGTACTAGCAAATTATGGATTGGATCCCAAATTGGGAAAATATCATAGAACGTATTGTGATGATTGTGAAAAAGCAATTGAAACAAGAGAACCTGTTGAAATATGCCCAATATGTGGTGGGAAAAATGTGACTTTTGGTGTTTTTGATCGAATCGAATTAATCAAAGATAAAAAGGAAACCAAAAGTCCAGAAAACAGACCACCATATATTTATCAAGTTCCACTTGGATTTATTCCTGGTGTAGGAGGGAAAACCATAGAAAAGCTACTACAAGCATTTGAAACAGAAATGAATATTTTGCATAAATTATCCAAAGACGATATCGAAGCAATTGTGGGAGAAAAAGTAGCAAACCATATTGTAAAGGCAAGAGAAGGACAAATGAAAATTGATTCTGGAGGAGGAGGAAACTACGGAAAAGTAAAAGCATAAAATGAAATCCATCTGCATACACATTAGGTAGGTAGATAAGGAGAAAGTTTTATGAAGAGAGACAAACCAATCAAGTCATTAGAAATTATAAAAGAACATGTTAAGAATAATAAAAAAGAATATATCCTAGTATCATTATTATTTATAATAGGAATCTTTTTAGGTGTACTGTTTGTAAACTATTTGCAAGAAGCACAAAAAACAGAAATTACAACTTATTTTAATACATTTATTGAAAAAATGAAGACAACAGAAAATTTAAATCAGATTGACTTATTAAAAACAAGTATAGGACAAAATTTAATATTAGCAATTGTGATGTGGTTCTTTGGGACTACGGTTATTGGAATTCCAGTTGTTTTTGGTCTGGTTGTGTATCGAGGATTTTGCTTAGGATACACCATTGCTGTATGCATTACAATTATGGGATTGCCACAAGGATTGATTTTTGCACTGATTTTACTTTTGTTGCAAAATGTACTGTTTGTACCAGCTATGCTAGCTTTAGCAGTAAGTGGATTTAAATTGTATCAATCCATTATAAAAGATCGAAACAAAGAAAATATAAAAATAGAAGTCGTAAGACATACTATTTTTTCTTTCATAATGTTGCTGATTTTAGCAGTATCCTCAGCAGTTGAAGTGTTTTTATCAACCAATATTTTGAAAGGATTTATAAAATATTTTTAAAAAATTTCAAAAATGTATTTACAATTTCGGAAATGTTTGATATAACATAGTATGTAGTTTATGTTAATAGATTATTTTAAAATATAACAAGGGGTAGGGGAAATAAATGGAAAGACAGTTAAAACATTTTTTTGAATTTTTAGAGAACGATAAGAAATTATCAGATAACACATTACAATCTTATAAAAGAGATTTAAAACAATTTAGAAGATACTTAGAAGCATGCGAACTTCATTACAATAAAGTAAAAGAAGATGATATTAAAGATTATATTAGAGAATTACAAGAAAACGGAAAAAAGGCATCTAGTATATCAAGAGGAATTGCTTCTATCCGTTCATTTTATCAATTTGTATTAAAAAACAAAAAAATAAAAGTAGATCCAACAGGAAATATACAATCACCTAAAATTGAAAAAAGAACACCTAGTGTATTAACAGCAAAAGAAGTAGAATTGCTATTAAATCAACCAAAAGATATTGACTTAAAAGGAATTCGTGATAAAGCTATGCTTGAATTTGCTTATGCAACAGGAATGAGAGTAACAGAAATCATTTCTTTAAATATGGAAGACATTAACTTAGAAGAAGGATATGTTATTTGTAAACATGGAAGCAAGCAACGCAATATTCCACTAGGAAATATGTCATTAAAAGCTTTGAAAGAATATGTTGAAGAAGCAAGAGATATTTTAATCAAAACAGAAGGAGAAGAAGCATTATTTGTTAATATCAATGGTAGCAGATTAACAAGACAAGGGTTCTGGAAAATAATTAAATTTTATAAAGAACAAGCTCACATTACCAAAGATATTACACCTCATGTATTAAGACATTCTTTTGCAACACATCTTTTACAAAATGGAGCAGACTTAAAAGCAATCCAAACGATGCTTGGACATTCTGATATTTCTTCAACACAAGTATATATGCAATTTCAAGATGAAGGATTAAAAAATGTTTATCGAAAAGCACACCCAAGAGCATAAGAATAAAAATAGATTTCTCAATGATCAAGTTGAGAAGTCTTTTTTTACTTGATTTTTTTTAGGTAATATAATAAAATAAGAAAGAAAAAAATAGAAGTTTATGAAAGTAAATTTAGAAGGGATAAAGCATTGAAGAAAAAAGTATTATTCATATCTAGTACAGGAGGACATTTAAATGAGCTAATGCAATTAGCTCCTTTGTTTGAAAAATATGATTATCATATTATTACAGAAAAAGATAAAGTAAATGAAAAATTAAAAGAAAAATATGGAGATAAATTGTACTTTTTACCTTACGGAACTAGGGCAAAGATGTTTTCATACTTGTTTAAGTATTTATATCTATGTTTCAAAACCGTTTATTTGTATTTTAAAATACGTCCAAAGGTAATTGTAACTACAGGAACACATACGGCAGGTCCAATGTGTATTTTAGGAAAGATTTTTAGAAGTAAAATAGTGTATATAGAAACTTTTGCAAATACAAATAAAAAAACAGCAACAGGAAGATTGATTTATCCCATTGCAGACTTATTTATTGTACAATGGGAGGAAATGTTGGAACTATATCCAAAAGCAGTATATGGAGGTTCGATTTATTAATGATTTTAGTATTGTTAGGAACACAAAATAACAGTTTTAGTAGATTACTAGAAGAATTGGATCAACTAATTCAAAAAAAAGTAATAAAAGAAGAAGTAATTGTTCAAGCTGGATATACAAAATACCAAACAGAGAACATGAAAATAATGGACTTTATTTCCAATGAAGAAATGGAAGAGTTAGAAAAGGAAGCAGACTTAATCATTACGCATGGAGGAGTAGGATCCATTTTGCAATCCGTCAAAAAAGGAAAAAAAGTAATAGCTGTTCCACGACTACATAAATACCAAGAACATGTAAATGATCATCAAAAAGAAATTGTAGAAAAATTTAATGAAAAAGGTTATATTATCGGAATTGGAGAAGTGCAACAATTAAAACAAGCGGTGGAACAAGCTAAGACGTTTGAACCAGAAAAATACCAACAAAACAATGATAGAATGCTTAAAATGATAGAAGAATTTATCGAGAGGTAGAAAATGGAAGAAGAAAGAATCATGAGTACAAACTTAGAAAGTATAGGGGAAGAACGATTTGAAAATTCGCTAAGACCCAAAGAATTAAAAGAATATATTGGACAAAACAAAGTAAAAGAAAACATGAAAATTTATATAGAGGCAGCTAAAAAAAGAGAAGAACCATTGGATCATGTTTTGCTATATGGACCTCCAGGATTGGGAAAAACAACACTATCGAATATCATATCAAACGAAATGAATTCTAACATTAAAATAACTTCTGGACCAGCAATTGAAAAACCAGGAGACTTGGCTTCGTTACTAACCAACCTTTCAGAATTTGATGTGTTATTTATTGATGAAATCCATCGATTAAGCAAAAGCGTAGAAGAAATTTTGTATCCTGCATTAGAAGATTATACTTTAGATATTATGATAGGAAAAGGACCAAGTGCAAGATCCATTCGATTGGATTTACCAAGATTTACTTTAATTGGAGCAACCACGAAAGCAGGATCATTATCTACACCATTAAGAGATCGATTTGGGATTGTTCATCGATTAGAATTATATTCGATTGAAGATTTAACAACCATAGTAAAAAGATCCAGCAAGATTTTAGAAGTGGAAATAGAAGAAGAAGCGAGTATAGAAATTGCAAGAAGATCAAGAGGAACACCAAGAATTGCGAATCGATTATTAAAAAGAGTAAGAGATTATGCTTTGGTATTGGGAGATGGGAATATTACATTAAAAATAACAAAACATGCTTTAAATCAATTGGAAATTGACGAATTGGGACTAGATGAAATTGATCGAAAAATTTTAGAAACTATGATCGTTCAATATGGTGGAAGACCAGTAGGAATAGAAGCGTTAGCAGTAAGTGTAGGGGAAGAAATCGATACCATAGAAGATGTATATGAGCCTTATCTAATTCAGATAGGATTTATTGCTAGAACGTTAAGAGGAAGACAAGCTTTGCCATCAGCTTATCAACATTTAGGATATGAAATGACAGAAAATAGAGGTGTTTCAAGATAAGTTTTATGGCAAAAGAGGAGTTTTTTGAGAGGAAGGAAAATGGTGAAGTTATTATTACATACTTGTTGTGCACCTTGTAGTGTATATTGTATAGAACATTTGAGGAAAGAGGATATTGAACCAACCGTATATTGGTTTAATCCAAATATTCACCCTTATATGGAATATAAGCAAAGAAGAGATTGTTTAAGAGAATATACAAAAAGCATAGGCGTAGAAGTGATTTTTGAAGAAAACTATGGCTTGCAAGAGTTTTGCAAAAAGGTTGTAAATCAACTAGAAAAAAGGTGCCAAACCTATTGTTATCCTGTTCGATTAGAACAGTCTGCCAAGTATGCGAAAGAAAATGGCTATGATTGTTTTTCAACCACATTATTGGTAAGTCCTTATCAAAATCATGAAATGTTAGTAAATATAGGGAATCAAATGGCTCAAAAATATGGAATTGAGTTTTTGTATCGTGATTTTAGAGTAGGATTCCGTGAAGGACAAGCAAAAGCAAGAGAATTGGGGCTTTACATGCAAAAATATTGTGGTTGTATTTTTTCAGAACAAACCGTAAATTATGACCACAAAAGTTTTGCAGATAAAGTTAAAATTCAAAATAAAATGACAGAAAGAAAAGTCAGATTAGGTTGGGAGGTTCCGAATTTAGAATTAAAACCATATAAAAATAGAAATTCAAATGAAAGACATTTTATATATGATTTAAAAAAGGAAGTTTATAAAAAATATGTAGAAAAAATTTATGGAGAGTGGAATGAAGAAAATCAGCAAAAGCTATTTGCTAGATTTATGAAGGAAAACTCAAAAAATATAGAGCTTATATATTTAAAAGATGAGCTAATTGGATTTTACAATGGAAAGGAAAAAGACAATCATATTTTTGAAATAGAAAATATTTGTGTAAAACCAGAATATCAAAATAGGGGAATTGGAACATCAGTATTGAAGGAAATTTTATTTGAACATAAAGAACAAAATATAAAATTACAAGTATGTAAAATAAATAAAAAAGCAATTCAATTATATGAAAAAATGGGATTTAAAAAGGAAGATGAAACCAATACATGTTATATTATGAGAAGGGAAATTTAAAGTTGAGGAATGTATAATATTATACAGAAAGGGAATCAAAATTGAAGGAAGAAGAAATAAGAAAAAGATATCAAAGAGAAGATGAAAGTGACTTGAGAGGAACAAATGTTGGTGCAATGGATCGATTCATAGCAATGCTCCAATTACATGAAAAAAGTGAAGATTTATATGTTAGAAATATGGGAGAAAATTTTGAATATATAGATCAATTATCACCAAACTTTGTAATATTTCAAGGTAAAGAATGTCTTTTTATGCATAACTTTAAAGCATATCAAATTTCAGAAAATACAGATATGTTGGTTGCAACTCATGAATTTGGACATGCAGTTTTATCGATAATGAATGATACCGTTGTTCCAGAAGATTATGGGAAGATTATTGCAAGGGCAAAACAATATGCAATTTCACCAGAAAACAAAGAGAATTTTAAAGATTATATACAATATCTTTCAGGAAAAAATGATAGAAAAGAAGATAGAACTGAGGCAGAAAAAGGACCAGTATCTGATATAATTAGTTCTATTTTTCAATTGCAAGGATTGAGAATTGGTACAGCAGATAATATTTGCATATTTCCATCGAGTCATCCTAGGGAGTATTATTATGATGAAGAAAAAGGACAACCAAATCTGAAAAATATATTTGATGAGGACTTTGCAAATTATTATGCTTTAAAGGTCAATAATTGTACAAAAGAATTAAAAGCAATTAGAGATTTATTTGGAGATGAGTTTGTACATGTATTAGATACAGAATTAAAAAGGGTATCTGAAAGATTATCGATGGTTAAGGAAAGTGAGATGCAAGAAAGTTTAAGTAAGCCGATCGAACAAATAAAAAGTGTAGTAGTTTTTTCAAGACAAGGCGAAATTCAAGAGATAACACCATTAGGAAAAATGGCAGAAAGGGAAGAGAGAGAACAATAAAAGTAGAGGTGAAATAAGTGAATAAAATGTCAATTGTTTCAGCAACTCAATTAAATAAAATATTATCTTTTTTGTTAGAAGAAACAAAGGAAAAAATTCCAAAAGATATTTGGAAAGAAATAAAGGATAAAACCGATAATAATCTTAATACAAAAATAAATGGAGTTAAAGATATAACAGAAGAAAATGTTTTGCCTGAAACGAGAAAATATTTATCTTTCATTTTTCTGAAATATTTGGCAACAGAAGAGGAAAAAGAAGAGTATATGAAAATTATAAGAAATAATGAAGAACAATATCAAAAAGTTTTCAATCAAAAATATATGGTAGATAATATATTCAATAAAAAGGAAACATCAATAAAGGAAGAACGAGAATATATAGAAGCAAGAAGAAATTTACTAGTAGAATATAAAGAAGGTTTTTTTACGTTTATTTTTAATAAAATTAAAAAGTTATTTGGAGCATAGATTGGAGTGAAAAAATGGAAAGAATAGGTTTCTCAGTATTATATTTTTTAATAGGTTATATAGTGATAACTTGGATAGGTTTTCTTCATACCGTATTTAATATTAAAGTATTGAAGATGAAATCTATGAAAGAAAGTGGAGGAAAAGGTAAGGGACTTGGAGAAGCATATAACAAAACAAAACCTTGGCATCCTTTGTATAATTTAATCATTCTACCAATATTTGCTTATGTGTATTTAAAAGGATTAGATACAATCACTTTATCAAATGTAATAGTAACATCGATTATATGGGGAACATCTGCAATAGTAATTGATTTAGTTGGTTGGGTACTGATAAAACATCCATTATCCTTAACATTTAGGAGATTTTACATTGAGTATCAACCATGGATAACATTTGTATATTTAGTAATGTATGCCAGTCCATTTATAGCCTATTGGATAATACAAACTTTATAGTGGATAAATTACAATCGATAAGGCTGATAATTAGTTGATAGGATTAGTGTTTTAGTATATAATGGTAACATCATAAGAAATTATTTCCTACTTTAAAAAGAGGGAAATGTATTGATGCAAAGTTAAAATAAGCAAAACAAAAAAAGATAAGAAAACAAAGAAAAATAGGAGAGATAGACATGTTGATTACCGAAATTAAACCAATTGGAAAAGTTGGAAAAAAATTATTAGAGGAAAAAAATGCAGACGAAATCATTGAGAAAATAATCGAAAAACCTTTGCAAAAAGCATGTAAAATATTTAAAAATAAAAATATTGAGACCAATATGAGTAGTTGCAATCGAAAAAACTTACCAAAAAAAGATGGAAAGAGAATGGAAAAAGAAGATTTGAAATTAGATGATAAAATGCACTACTTTAGTCCTAATTTTACAGTAGCAGGAAAAGGTTATGCTTGGATCATGATAAACTATGATAAATTATCAGATGAAAACAAAGAAAAAATCTTTGATCTTCAGAATGAATTATCAGAAAAACGTATTTGGCTGATTTACTCAATGTACTATGTTAAATTCAAGACAGCGGAAGCTATATATACAAAATATAAAAAACGATTTGATGAAAGATCTTTTCGACTAATTTATCATAACCAATATCCAAGAAGAGCTGTATTTATACGAATGCCAATTTCAAACGAAACAACAGTGGAAGAAGTGGAGAAGTATTTTTGCGAAATTGCCAACCAGATGGCAGATCAAACATTAACCCAATAAAGGAGAACGAGAGTGGAAAACAAACAAAACAAAATCAATAATTTATTAAAAATGGGATTTATTTTAGTAAGCATTCTTTTTGCTATGCCTTCCATACTATATTTGATACAAAAAGGAACAACCTATCAATTTGGACCGTATTTTCATTTTTTATATGAAGCACCAGTGAGTCGAGCAACACAAACGATACTATATATCATACTATTATTGAGCTTATCTATGGCTTATTTTGCCATAGTAAAAAGGAGAAAAAATGTATTTAAAAGTACAAAAAACATGTTTCTATTTATTGGGATAGTAGCATTTATATTTATAGCTGTATTACCATTTACTTGTTCAGATGTATTTTACTACTTAGGGATAGGAAGATTAGACAGTACCTATCATCAAAATCCTTACTATACAACCATCAAAGAATTTGTAGAACAAGGAGATAATAGTCAATACTTACAAACAGATACTGTTTTAGCACAAGGATATCATAACGATTGGGCAGATTCAACCGTAGTATACGGACCAATTTGGACATTAATTTGTAGAATAGTAGCTGGATTATCCTTTGGGAATTTAGATTTTGCTTTATTGCTTTTTAAATTAGTAAATGTGATGATTCACTTAGGAAATTGTTATTTGATTTATAAAATATCTCATAAAAAAATATTTGTTTTGTTATATGGATTAAATCCTTTTATTTTAATAGAAGGGATTGCATCTGTTCACAATGATATGTTTGTGGCATTCTTTCTACTCGGTTCTTTGTATTGCTTAACCAAAAAGAAAAACCTAGTATTAAGCATTACTTTTTTAAGTTTAGCAACAGCGATAAAATATTTTGCTATTCTATTGCTACCATTTATCATTATGTATCATTTTAGACAAGAAGAAAAACCACGAAAACGATTGGGAAGATGTATCCAATATGGATTACTATTTTTAGCTATTTTAGCTATACCATATTTGTTTTATGTAAGAGATGCACAAGTGTTAAGTGGGCTTTTGATTCAACAAGAAAAATTAGCAAAAAGTTTTTATATTATTTTAACAGAATACTTTAAGGAACCAACATTTGCTCCTTCGACTGTTAATCATGTTTTATTAGGAGCTTTTACCATTATTTACTTTTTTACATGTCTAACTTTATTGAATAAAAAATCAATAAAACTAAGAGAAGAGATGAAAAAAGCGAATTATTTTGTGATGGCATTTTTATTTTTATTGATTACCAATTTTCAACCTTGGTATGTGATATGGTTGTTTCCATTATTGATATGGCAAAAAGCAGAGAATATAAGATGGATTCCACAAATTGCTCTTATTAGTGAATTTGCGAATAGTATTTTTCTAACTTATGGAGAAGGCTGGCAAAATGGAACACCTTTTACTTTTGTTTTGATTGTTGGAGCTTTCGGGACATGGATCATCAATGAACAGACCAAAAAGATAAAATTACAAAAAATGAGGAGGAAACAATTTTGGCAAGATTAGTATTAATCGATGGAAATAGTATCATGAATCGAGCTTTTTATGGCATTATGGGAAGCAAGATGTTAACGACAAAGGACGGGACTTATACGAATGCAGTATATGGCTTTTTAGCTATTTTATTTAGATTATTAGAAGACTTAAACCCAGAATATTTAGTAGTAGCATTTGATTTGAAGGCACCAACAGCAAGGCATAAGTTGTATGAAGGATACAAAGCAAATAGAAAAGGAATGCCACAAGAGTTAGCAGAACAAATGCCGATCATCAAAAAGATATTAAAAGCAATGAAGATTGATATTGTGGAAATGGAAGGTTATGAAGCAGATGATGTACTTCGGAACCTTATCACGCTATGGAGAGGCACAAGGATTGGAAGTGACCATACTTTCTGGAGATCGAGATACATTTCAATTGGCAACAGATAAAATAACCATTCGAATTCCACATACCAAAGGTGGAAAAACTGAAACAGAAGAATATAATCGAGAAAAAATCAGAGAAAAATATGGACTAGAACCGCAACAATTGATTGATGTGAAAGGATTACAAGGAGATACTTCTGATAACATACCTGGCGTTCCTGGAGTAGGAGAAAAGACAGCACTTGCTTTTATTCAAAAATTTGGTTCCATCGAAAATTTATATGAGAAAGTAGAAAAAGGTGAAGCCGAATTAAAAGGAAAACAAAAAGAAAACATAGAAAATAACAAAGAATTAGCCTTCTTATCAAAAGAATTGGGAACCATTAATTTAAGTGTTCCAATTTCAGATACGTTAGAAGATTTTAAAGTAGAAGAGTGGGATAAACCGAAAGTATTAGAGCTATTTCGTGAATTGAATTTTAATCGTTATATGGAACGATTTTCTTTGCGTGGCGAGGACATAAAAAAAGAAAATCCAAAAGATTTATATAAAATGGTAGATAAATCCAAACAGGAAGTCATAGAATTAATAAAAGAACAAAAACGTGTTATTTTCTATGTGAATACAGTAGAAGATAAAAATCCAGAAAAAATAATCAAAGAAAGAATTGTGGGACTAACGATTTTTAATGAAATGACACAAGAAGCGGTTTATATTGCTATTAATAAGGAAGATAAGAAAATTCTACAAACTATTTTTGAAGATGAAACAATCAAAAAAACAAGTATTGATTTAACCAAATTGTATTTATTATTGAAACAAGAGGGGATCGATTTCAAAGGAATGGATTATGATATAGCCATTAGTAGTTATATTTTAAATCCAACCAATAATAAGCCTTCGATGGAAAAATTAATTGAGCAATATTTAAATATTGATTTACAAGAATGGGAGGAAGAAGAACCAAAACAGCAACAAATGAACCTATTTGATACCGTGCCAGAAGAAAAAAGTGGAAAGCAAGAAAAATATGGCTTATATAGTTATGCAATCAGCAAAATAAGAGAAATTACTTCAAAACAATTAGAAGAAACAGGAGCACAATCTCTTTTTTATGAAATTGAAATGCCAACCATTGAAGTATTATCAAACATGCAATGGAATGGTATGTATGTTGATCAAAAAGAACTAGAACAATTTGGAAAAGAACTAACAGAAAAATTAGAAACTTTGACAAAGATAATTTATGAGATGGCAGGACAAGAATTTAATATCAATTCACCAAAACAATTGGGAGAGGTTTTATTTGAAAAAATGAAATTACCAATCATTAAAAAAACAAAAAGTGGATATTCAACTGATGTAGATGTTTTAGAAAAATTAAAAAGAGAAGATCCAATTATCGAGCAAATACTGGAATATCGTCAACTTATGAAATTAAATTCTACTTATGTAGAGGGATTAAAACAATATATTAATCCGAAAACCAAAAGAATTCATTCTTTTTTTCATCAAACCATAACAGCAACAGGAAGGATTAGTTCAACAGAACCAAATCTTCAAAATATACCAACTAGATTTGAACTAGGAAAAAGAGTGAGAAAAGTGTTTAAACCAGAAGAGGGAAAAATCTATATCGATAGTGACTATTCACAAATTGAATTAAGAGTATTAGCACACATATCACAAGATAACAATATGATACAAGCTTTTAAAGAAGGGCAAGATATCCATAAACAGGCAGCGTCTAAAGTATTTAAAACACCAATCGAAGAAGTAACCAAAGAACAAAGAAGTGATGCCAAAGCCGTAAACTTTGGGATTGTATATGGGATTAGTGACTTTGGGTTAGCAGAACAGTTAGGAATATTAAGAAAAAAAGCGAAAGAATATATTACAGAATACTTAGAACAATATGCGGGAATTAAAGCTTTTATGGAAGGAATAACCGAAAAAGCAACAGAAGAAGGATTTGTTGAAACATTATTTCATCGTAGAAGATATATACCAGAATTAAAATCTAGTAACTATAATGTGCGACAATTTGGTGCTAGAGTGGCTATGAACACACCAATTCAAGGAACGGCAGCAGATATTATGAAGATCGCTATGATAAAGGTATATCAAGAGATCCAAAAAAGAGGTTTACATTCCAAAATTGTTTTGCAAGTACATGATGAAATGATGATAGAAGCGCTAGAAGAGGAAAAAGAAGAAATTAGAGAAATTATGAAACAAAGTATGGAAAGTGCCATTGCTTTGCAAGTGCCATTGATAGCAGAAATTTCAGAAGCTAAAAATTGGTATGATTGTAAATAGAAAATTAGGAGGGATTAGAGGGACGTTCCATAAAATCCCAGCTACAGGGATTTTAAGGAACGTCCCTCTAATCCCTCTTATCAAAAAAGGAGGAAAGCGAAATTGAATCGAAAGAAACAAATGATAGTTATATTACTGATTGTTGTTTTTATTGTGATTGTTTTTCTGTTTCAGAAACAGTGGTTAAAAAAGTTTTATCCTAGAACATATCAAGAAGAAGTAACGTCTTGTGAAACTAAATACAAGGTAGATTCGAATCTCATTTTTGCTGTGATAAAAGCAGAGAGCAATTTTGACCAGAATGCAGTATCAAATCGTGAGGCTGTTGGATTGATGCAAATTATGGAAGAAACAGCCATAGATGTAGCTAGAAAGAATGCCATAGAGTTAGATACAGAAAATGTGAGACAAGAACTTTGCAAGATTGATAAAAATATTGAGATAGGAACTTGCTATTTGGCAACTTTGTTACAACGATATGAAAGTAAGGAAGTGGCTTTGGCAGCTTATAATGCAGGAATTGGAACAGTTGATGGCTGGATTGAAAAAGGAATGATAAAAAAGGACGGATCTGATATCGAAAATATACCATATAAGGAAACAAACAATTATGTTAGAAAAATACTAAGGGATTATAAAATATATGAAGACTTATATAAAATGGAAATCAAAGACTAGACAAAGGAAGAAAAATACGATAAAATAAGAATATTAAAAAGACAAGGAGAAACCAAATGATCGTAGAACAATTAATATTTATCGTCATCTCATTTACTATATTTGTATATATGTTTTTTAATATGATACGAAATAATGATACAACTTATGTAGCTGTTTTGATATTAGAATTTATAGGAATTGCTTTTAACTTTGCAGAGGTATTATTTAAAGTAAAATTAAATATGGTATTTGTTATTTTAAAATATGTATTATCTATTCTATTACCGATGATCATTATTATGCTAGAAAAAAGAAATATTACTTTATTTGAAATGATTTATATTCAAAAAGCTAAGATATATCTAAAGTTAGGAGATAATAAAAAAGCAAAACAAGCACTGATTGAGCTGATTGAAAAAAATTCAAAATCATACAAAGCACATAGAATGTTAGCTGAAATTTATGAGTTAGAAGGCGGTATGAGGAAAGCAATTGATGAATATGTACAAGCGATAGATTTGAATAAAAAAGATTACGATTCTTATTATAAAGTAGCAGAATTGCTAACCAATTTAAACAAAAAACAAGAAGCATCTGAGATGTTATTCAATTTGTTAAATAAAAAACCAGAAATGTATAAAGCAACTGACCTGTTAGGAGAAATTTTGCTGGAACAAGAAAGATACAAAGAAGCAGTTAATTTATACCAAGATGCCTTAAGATATAATCCTGTAAGTTATGAAATAAATTATAATCTGGGAATTGCTTATACCATGTTAAATGATTTTCAAAATGCTAAAATTTGTTACGAAAAGGCGTCTGAAATTAACACTTTATTGTATAATGCTAAATATTCTTTGGCAGAAATTGCCTTGATTTATAAAGACTTAGAAGAAGCAGAAAAAAGATTTTTAGAAGCAATTGAAGAAGAAGAACTATCAGCAGATGGATATTACGAGTTGGCAAAAATTCATTTAATCAGAGGAGACAGAGACACAGCGATAAAATATATTAATACAGCAATTGATAGCAATGCAAAGAAAATTGTTGAAAAAGTGAAAAGAGAACCAATTTTTATCACGATTATGGCAAAAATTTCAATTCCATTTAATCTTCAAGAACCAGAACAAGAAGAAATGTCAAAATTACTAGAAAAAGAGGAAAAAGCAAAAGAACATTTGGAAGAAATGAGCGAGATAACAAGACATTTAAGTTATCATGATATAAAGATGTTAAGAAAAAATGATTCTGGCAGAGGAATGATAAAGGAAAAAGAGGAGATGGAATGGGAGCAAGATTGGCAAAGAGAAAGACAAGAGTAAGAAGCAGAGTTAAAAAACTCTGCTTCTAAATTGAAAAAATTAGAAAGAAATCTACTACATAGAGGAGATTGTATGATGGAAAATAAGCAAATACTAGTATCCAATATAGACAAAATTCATACTACAGAAATGGGAATAGAGAGAATAAAAAGAAATCTAGAATTAGGTACTGAAAATGTAGTGGAATATTGTAAGAAAAAAATGAATTAATATTGTACACTTAGTTTGGAGGCGGATAAAATGAATTTAGGAAATAATTTATTTCAATCAAGAAAAAAGGAAGGATTATCACAGGAGACAGTTGCTGAAAAACTTGGTGTAAGTAGACAAACAATTTCAAAATGGGAAACAGAGGAAACCATACCAGATATTTATCAAGCAAAGAAATTAGCAAAACTTTATCATTTGTCTTTAGATGAATTAATGGAATTTGATGTGGATTTAAAAGAAATTGAACAAGTAATTCAAAATACAAAGGAAGAGAAAGAAGCCAAAATAGATTGGACAAATGCTTGGAGCAAAAAATATCCAATACTTACAAGCTATCAAAAGCAAGTGGATATCAAAGAGTATGCCAGTAAGATTAGAGAAATGCTTATTAAATTACAGAAAGAATATGATTTTAATACTTTAGACAGTATGTTAGTTTTAAAAGATATCTTATATCACGAGTGGAAAGATGAAAAATAATTTGTAGCGAGGATTTTGTTATGGAAAATATAAAAAAAGAAGAACTTGAAAAATTAGTAGGAATGGATAAGGTTAATATTTTTTATGAGATTGTTGATGAAATAACAAAATTTTATGATATGGAACAAATATGGAATAATGGTGGCAAAAAATGGGATTATGAATATAAGTTTAGAAAAGGTGGAAAAACTTTATGTGCATTTTATTTTAAGGATAACACATTGGGATTTATGATTATCTTTGGTAAAGATGAAAGAATGAAGGTTGAAGAAATAAGGAATGAACTTCTATCGGAGGTATTAGAAAACTATGATAATGCTGAAATATTTCACGATGGAAAATGGGTTATGTTTAATATAACCCATAATTCAATCATAGAAGATTTGATAAAATTGCTATTTATAAAGAGAAAACCAAATAAAAAGTAAGTGAATTACAATTTTAAATTAGAAAGATGAGATAACATGATGGTATATTTAGTATATTGTGATGATAAATCAAAAGAATTAAATAAAATTACTAGACGGAATAATTAAAATATGATATGATAATATTAAATAGTATAAAAAGGAGAATTTTATGAAAGAAAAAGATGATGAATTAGATTTAGATAGTTTGTTTGATAATATGGAGAATGGACCAATTGAAAAATCAGTAGAAGAAATTGAATTTGAAAAATATTCAAAATTATTTGAGGAACGATTTGGAGAAAAAGCACGTATTGCTGAACCAGGTGGGACTTATGAACAAACAATTAATGCAATAAAAAAATGTTTAGAACTTAATGAGAATATATTAGGTTCTCTATTATATGAGATTGATATATTAGGTTTGATGAGTTTTCGTGCAAAAAAAATAGATGATTATGAAGATTTAGAAAGAATTTTATTAAAAGCAGTAATATATTATATAATTGCTATTGAAGATGAAAAAGTGTTTAATATTGACGCAGCATTTAGGATACTAAGTTATGAAAGAAATTTTTTAAGAAATTGCATCGAAAAGATTCCACAAGATCATCCAGCTTATATAAATTTAAAGAAACTTGAATTTTTGAATGATAGGGACTACAATTATATAGCTAGTGATGTAAAAGAAAGAATTGCAGAGATAACATCAATATTTAAAAATAAAAGTCTTTATAATTTTGAAAAGTTATTTAACACAGAAGATGAGGTAGAAAAGTATGTTAATGAAATAATTAGAGATAAAATGAAAGATGTTTTATTTTAATATGTGATTTACAAGTTTAATGACAGATATTAAGTTGAAAATATCTGTCTTTTATTGTATAATTGTAGCAAATTATAGTAATTTATATTGGGGAATAGAATTATGATTTTAAAGGATATAGCAAAAATTCTATTAATTATTTTTTGCATATATGTATTTTATAAAGGTATAAGAGAAAAGAATAAGTTGAAAATTGTTCTTCCACTAATAATAGCAATTATAAAAATAAGAATGCAAATTCTAGGTATTATTGGATTTGTTTTACTTTTACTTTTCTTTTTGACAGTAAGTTTTTTACCATATGTAATCGGTATAATAATATCTATTATAGTAATATTCGTAATAAGAAGAAAAGTAGCAGTACAAGATAGAATAGCAATTTGTATATATGCTATAGTCATTACTATGTGTATATCTACGTTATTCGAACCTATATGGTTTAAATATGTAAGTGCAAGACCAGATGATACTTATATAAAAATTAAAAAAATTAATGATAGTAAAAAACTTATGGGACTATCAAAAGA
>JAAVZN010000076.1 GCA_022791675.1 Clostridia bacterium
TTATTCATAGTGTTTTTAAAATACCATTCTACAATAGTTTGATTATCCTTATGAAAATATTGCTTAATATCCCATTTTAATACTTTTCCTCTAGTATTCCACTCATTGAACCAATGTTTTACTGTATCTCGATTTTCATATTTGGGACTCCAACTCTCAACATAAATTACATTTTCTTCAAATATATCATCTATACCTAAATCTTTTTGTTGTAACCACATATCAAACCATAATCTAATTATTTTTTCTCTTTCTTTCATTCTCCACCTCTAAAAATTACTATAAATCTAGTAAATTACAAAATTGTAAGTTGTCGCTTAACATTCAAAATCCTTTTCTTCTATTTGAGTTATTAACTCTTTTGAAATGTCCTCAACACAATTAACAACAATTCCCATATTAGAATTTGTTTCTACACCTTTACTGTTTACAAATATAGTATGTAAACCTTGTTTCTTAGCTCCTTCAATATCTAAATACAAATCATCACCTATCATTATACACTCTTGTACTTTTTTATCTCCACAAGCAGTTAAATAAGCATTTTCATTTGGTTTTATACATTTCTCTCCATAACACTCTTTAAAGAAACTTCCTATTTCCATATTATTTAATCTATTTAATTGAGATTTTGCAAAATAATTTGTTAATAAAACTAATTCATATTCTTTAGATAGTTTTGAGAATGTACTTATTAACTTATCATTTTTGGGTGGTATAGCACTTTTTAGTTCTTCCCAAAAAACATAAGCAAAATCATCTGGTAATTTATTATTTATTGCTTGTTCCATATGTTTTGTATAATCTGTGATATTATAATTATCGTGTAATTGTTCATATGTTTTAATTCCTTTTAAAAATAATTTAACACTATTTTCATCATTTATTCCTAATTTACTTAAAGTTACTGTAACACTATCAATAAAATTTACTCCTGTTATAATAGTTCCATCAACATCAAAAATTAATCTCTTTATCATTAATCGTCCTCCCCTACAACTTACTATTTATCCTTCTCATTATAACACAAAATGTATATGAAAATAGACTAAAAATAATAGGATAAAAAAGTATTTATCTCAAGCTTTTTAAGATATTTTATTAAGTATTTTCTTTTCTAATTTTTAAATAAATTGACATAGTCGCTAAAATTGACAAAACAAATATCACATAAAAAATCTTTTCTTGTAAAAACAAACTAAAAAAAGAAAGTATTAGAAAAACAATCACTTCTGTAAAACATAAACTCATCTGTCCAAGTGTTGACAACACAGTATCTTCTTCTTTTTCTTTTTGAATCATATTTTGAATCGAGGTTTGTATCGATGTTTCGTACACTTTTTCAAAATTATCACTAACTGTTTTATTAACAGCTATCATAAATTTATTTTTTCCAAACAAATACATTGAAGTTATGAACATTTTTATAATAGATACTACTTTATTTGTTTTTTTCATATTTTTGTCTGTGCATTTTCCTGCAATCATAACAGTTACAATTTGAATGAGTAATGATATAGAGAGGACTGTTGAAAATGCAACAAAATTTTGCAAAGCCAAGTACAGATATAATGGTGTAAATTGTCTCTCAATAATATGAGCTGTTCGAAACGAATACACGATTTTTAGATTACTTTTGTATTTTACAATATATTGTATTGTCTTTTTTAGCACATTTTCTGTTGGTAATTCTGGTTTATAATCTACAAATGCTGTACACAAGTAGTCCAATAAGAAAAATATCGATACCATTAATATCAATAACAAATTATTTCCTGTAACAACTCCCCAACCAACTACTACGCTAGCGAAAAATTGTCCCAAAATTCTAGCAACATTTCTTATGCTGTTGTACCTACCTCTATGCTCAGTTTTTACATATTTACTAGAAAGCGCATCTTCTAATGGATTGGATAAAGCTCCTGGTAGACTAATAACAATCAGAAATAAAATCAAGTGATTTAATTGGCTTTGCAAGATCATAGCTGTTCCAATCACTCTTAATGCATTAGCAATAAGAGCACAGCTCGCCACACCAAATCGATGTGAAATTTTTAAAAATAGTGGCGAGCAAATTCCCATTATTCCAAATCTTAGCCCATATACTAATAAAATCATTGGCAATGACATTCCATTTTTATATAACATGACAACTCCAAATATTTCCATAAAGGAATCGGCAAAAGCATATAAAAATTTAGCCAAATACAAAAATACATATTCTCGTTTATAAAAATATTCTTTCATTTGTAATTTTCCTTACTACTATTATTCTGTTCTTAAAGCTTCTACTGGATCTTTTTTACTTGCCATTTTAGCTGGTATCAATCCTGCAATCATAGTTAATAACATACTAATTACGATCAATATTACACCTGCTATTGGTGGTACCATACAATTAACGGTTACACCAGCTAAACGAGCAATCAAGCTATTAATTGGTATGGTCAACAATATGGTAATTCCAATTCCTAATAATCCAGAAATAAATCCTACAATAAAAGTCTCAGCATTAAATACTCTTGATATATCTTTTTTAGAAGCTCCAATGGCTCTTAATATTCCAATTTCTTTTGTTCTTTCTAATACAGAAATATAAGTAATAATGCCAATCATAATGGAAGATACGATCAAAGAAATGGCTACAAATGCAATTAAAACATAACTTATGGTATCAATAATTTGACTCACTGACTTCATCATAACGCCTATCATATCTGTATAATGAATTTCATTTTCTTCTTTTCCTTCATCTTTCTGTTTTTGATTATACGTTTCAATGGCCTTGGCTATCTTGTCTTTTGCTTCAAAATTTTTAGGATAAATCTTAATAGAAGTAGGCTGTTCTAAGTCAATAGAAGCTAATTTTTCTAAGTTTTTCTCATAACTCGCATCTTTATTAGCCGTATAAGTTTCCATCATTTTAGCAATTTCTTCACCACTTAATCTACTCATTGCCATTCTTTGTTCATTTGTCAAATTTGCCATACTATAACTTTCTTTTTCTTCTTCTGTTGGAAATTTTAGTCCAGAAAATACATTAATTTCTTTGTTTTCTTTTTGTTCTTTTACAATCTCTGCTTCATTTGATTGATTGATTACATATTCTTTCAATTTTTTGGTATAACCAATTCCACTGGTAACAGATGTAGAAGCAACACTTTGCTCATTTTGCTTAATCAATCCCACAACCTTGATACTTTCTGCTTCTTTTATTTTATTTTTCATAAAATCTTCCTTGTCTTCTTGATTAATCCATAATCCATTTTCTTTTTCATAATAATCCGAATTCAATAACAATTTAAAAGATAAATTCAATAATTCTTCATAAGTATATGAAGTTTCGGTATTTGCTTCTTCTAATTTTTCTCCTTCTTCTACTGCTTTCCATTTTTCTTTCAATTCTTTTTGTTCTTTTAACCCTAAAGAATAAAGCGTATAATCATCAATTCTTCCATCTTCTTTTAAAATCAAAACTACTTCATTATAATTTTGAGGCCATTTTCCCTTTACTAAATCAAATTGCGATTGTAACAGTTCTTGATTATCTAGCATTTCAATCCATACATCAGTATTGGTCATCATACTACTACCAAACATAGAAGCAACTGATGAACTATTTTGTGCTTCAATCATTTCTCCCATACCAAAAGCATTCATAACAGTACTTGGATTAATCCTAACAATTCCATCTTCTGTATTCTCTTTGTATAAATTTATTTTTAATGGATATCCATATTCTATGCTATTACTATGATTGGTAATTTCATTATTTCCTGTTTCCAAATATTTTTTCAATTCTTGTAAATTATTATTCTCCTTTTTGTTAGAAAGAGTTGTAATCATTTCATTCATAATATCTGCTGAATATACTTTTCCCTCTTCTTGATTTTCGATCTTTTTAGAAGTTCCCAACATACTTTCCATCATACTTGACATATCAATTGTAGATTCTTCAATGGTAATAGGATAGGAAGATAACGTATCCTCTTCTACTTTATTAATATAATTCTGCACACCTGTTGAAATTGCTAAAATAAGGGCAATTCCAATAATTCCAATACTTCCCGCAAAAGAAGTTAATAAAGTTCTTCCTTTTTTGGTCATTAAATTATTCAAACTTAATCTCAAAGCTGTAAAAAATTTCATAGAAGTTCTACCAATTTTAGCCTGATCATTCTCTTCTTTTTCTTTTTTGGTAAAAGGTTTCGAATCATCTGTAATTACTCCATCTAGTATTTTAACAATTCTAGTCGAATATTTTTCAGCCAAGTCTGGATTATGAGTAACCATAATAATTAATTTTTCTTTGGCAATCTCTTTTAAAATCTCCATAATTTGCACACTAGTTTTTGTATCTAATGCCCCTGTTGGTTCATCTGCTAAAATAATATCAGGATTATTTACCAAAGCTCTTGCAATTGCTACTCTTTGCATTTGACCTCCAGATAATTGATTTGGCTTTTTGTGTATTTGTTCCCCTAATCCCACATCTTCTAAAGCTTTTATAGCTCTTTGTTTTCTTTCTTTTTTCGATACCCCTGAAATTGTCAATGCTAACTCCACATTAGAAAGAATGGTTTGATGTGGAATTAAATTATAGCTTTGAAACACAAATCCAACAGAATAATTACGATAAGAATCCCAATCTTTATTCTTAAACTTTTTCGTTGATTTTCCATTTATAATCAAATCCCCAGAAGAATATCGATCAAGCCCTCCAATAATATTTAATAGTGTCGTTTTTCCACACCCACTCTGTCCTAAAATTGATACAAATTCATTTTTTCTAAATTCAATATCAATCCCTTTTAAAGCTTTTACAGCTGTATCTCCTGACAAATACTCTTTGGTTATTTTTTCTAATTTTAACATATTTCCTCCTTATCGATGTGCAATCGGGGACGGTTCTTTTTGCACATTTTTGTGCTAAAAGAACCGTCCCCAATCGCACATATACTTTTTATTTTTTAAATAATTTATTAAATAATCCTTTGTTATTATTTCTTCTGTTCGTTGATTTTTTTCTACTGTTTGCAATAATCATGTCAATACTTTCTTCATCATCAAAGGAAATAACTGTTTTATTTCTTAATTTTTGTTTCATGTATTCTGCTTCGTCATCTTCATAATTGTATTGATAGATATTCTCGTATTCTTCATCATCGTCATCATCTAAATAGTTATTTTCATTGTATGCTCTATATTCATCTTCGCTATTGTTTTCTCTTCTGGCTCTATATTTTCCATATCTACCAAATAAGTTATCTTCTTCCTCTTCTTCGTCGTAGTCGTCTTCGTAATCTTCTTCATATTCGCTCTCTTCTTCTAAATCTTCTTCCGCATTGTATGATGAATAAGATGAATTTTCTTGTTGATACGTCTCATTTTCAAAGTTTTCTTCCTCATAAATTTCTTCTTCTGATTCTTCATCATAGTTATTTTCGTAATTTTCTTCGTATTCGTCTTCTTCGTCATATTCCTCTTCTTCTATCTCGTCTTCCTCTTCATAATCGTCATTTTCTTCCTCGTAATCTTCTTCATAATCATATTCGTCATCTTCATCGTATTCTTCTTCGTATTCCTCTTCATCATCTTCTTCATTATAATTGTAATCATCTATTCTATATTGATAACTAGATTTGTCTTCTTTTTCTTCATATTCTTCTTCATACTCTTCGTTTTCCTCTTCATAATTTTCCTCTTGTTCTACTAAGTTATATTTATTATATTTGCTACGTCCATTATATTTTAATTGCCTCTCTACATTTTCTTTTTTCTGTTTAGGTGTAGCTACAAGCTCTGCTAATTCTTCTTTTTCTTCTAAGTCTTCTACTTTATATTCTGACAAATCTCGATTAAATTTCTTGGATACTTCTTCTTGAAATACATTATAAATATTTTTAATTCCTTCTATTCTCCAATAGTTTGAGTTTATTACTGTTCCCATGCTAATATTAACATTGTTAACTTCTTGTTCGAAATTCTTTTCTTTATCTTCAATATTTTTTAGATATGTTTTATTATATAATTGATTATATCCTTTTTTGGTCGAACGATTGTTGGTTTCTCGAAGGATTAATTCATATAGTTTTTCAATCTGCATGATATCTAATTCAAAATTATTACATGCTTCCATCATCATTTTTTTATGTGCTCTAGTTCCACTAATTGCTGTCATTCTTTCATAATCTAAAAAACCTACTATATACTCCCTTTCGGCTTTTAGAAAGGCTAATTTAACACTTGTATCTCTTAATGTTTTTTTGTATTTATTTAAACGAATCACTTCACTGTCTGGTTCCGCTAATAGTTTTTTCATTTTGTCATAAACAGATATATAACATTCTGCTTCTTTTTCTGCAATGTCAATTCTTACTTTTATGGCTCTTTTTAATACTTCTTGATTAAATGGTACTCTTTCACTTTTCCCATTTTTAATCATGATTTGTAATGCTTCTTGTTTTACTTGTTCTTTTTCAAAATTAATGAAATCTTTTAAACCTACAATATCTTTTACATCTAATTCGTCAAATTCTGTATGCATTCTTTCTAAGTAGCCTATATGATTTGCTTCTCCTATTCTTCTTGCTTTTTCACATTTGTTTCGATTTTTTTGTTTTTTGGAAAAATCGGTTAGATTTTTAATAAATTCAGAGCGAATTTCTTTTAGTTTTTCGTTATTTTTATCCATTAAATTTTCTATCTTTTTTAATTTAATATCTAATACTTCGGCTTCTTCTCCTAATTCTGTAAATAGCTGTGCTCGTTCTTCTTCTAATTCTTTGTTGGCTTTGTATAATTTTTCTTGTTCTTTTTGTAGATTTTCTATTTCTTTTGCTGTATCGTCAAATTCTTGTATGACTTCTAGTTCTTTTTCTGTTACGTTTTGATAGTTTTCAATTTCGTTTATTAGCTCATTATAATTTTCATTGTTTCTCTTTAGATTGTATTCTTTATTCAGTTTCAAAACTTTTTCCATATATCGCTCTAAAACAATAGCACTTCTTTCATACATTGTGATGCAACCTCCAAAATTTACATTTCCTTTTTCTTTTTATGCTTCTTTTGTTTCTTTTCTTTTTTCAAATCGGTATATTGCAAAAGCTATTATCATTCCTATTGTTGCTGTTATGAATTGTGTCGTTCCCATTGCTGTTTGTAAGTGATTAATTTGTTTGGAAAAACTTTTAATAAGTTTAATCATTCAAAACTTCCAAAAATGATGAAAACTTTTGCGATGATTCCTACCATTCCTGCTAAAAAGTAATTCTTATTTTTTTCTAATAAGATCCATTTATAACAATAAATTAACACAAAATTTCCTAACCAAATTACTGGTATTATATTAAGCATATAGACTGACGCTGTTCCAAATATACAACCACTTACTATGGTTGATATACTTGGCATAGTTATCACTCCTAGTATTTTTTTCCAGCCTTTTAGATGAATGGCTGTCATGATTAAGATGGTATTGACAACCAATCCAACAATTAGCAGTGAATTCGTTGTTATTATACTGTGTTCTCCAAATACTACTTTTATTAATTGTGTCAAATTTTCCTTTTTATTTTTCTTATCTATTATACCGAAAAAAAAAGAAAAAGTCCATACTTAAACCCTTTCTTTTTGATAATTTTCTCTTATAAAAGTTGACTTTGTATTATTTTGAATTTTTATTTTTAACGTACTTACCATAGAACTGGTCGAAATCCAATTTGCATTATTGGATTGAACATACCATTAATTTCTCGGATTGAAATTGTTGTAGCACTATCCTTTCTATAATGTCCTCCCCTTAAACTACACGGACTTCCATAAGACCATGATTTTTCTAACGTATATTCAGCCACATTACCTGCTAAATCGTAAATTCCCAATACACAATTCCTATTACTAGATCCCGTTGATAAAAGTATTTCTTTAGAAATCGATTTCATATATGGATTGGTTGCTAATATTTCATGCCATGTTTCCCCCTCTTTATACAATCCTCTTTTCACAATAAATGATGCATTTTTATAATTCCCAAATGATTCTGAACTGGTTGTTAATTCTTCTCTTGTTTTTGCTCCTTTTTCTTCCATATATTTTAACATCAAATCCCACTGGATTCCAAACATCAAACTCGCTTTTTTCCCTCCTGTTGCAAGCTCTGTTGCCTTTTCTTGTGCTTGAAGAGATGTTACTCCATTATAAGGATACCTATCTTTTTGAACGAGTGGAGTTGTTGACAACTTTTCACTTTTTCCAACCTCATATCTTCCAACATAAAAACCACCATTTTCAAATACGCTTTTTAACATCGTGTTTTTATGATTGATGTATTCTGTACTATCTTCAAATCCATGTTGTTCTGTATTAAAAAATATATCTTCCCAACTACTTAGTCGATAATCTTTTGCATATTTTTGCATTATACTTTCAATTTTTGTATAATCTTCTGAACTAGTTGGTGCTGTCCCTCCATTATATGTTGTATTGTTATAAATAGATTTTGGCACTTCAACCCATACCCATTCATTCTCATTTTGATCTTGAATAACAATTCCTGATTGTGGATTATTTCTAATAATCGTTGCTCCTTCTGGTAAAAACGGAGTTGTATCTGTTGTAGATTGCATTGTTAACTCATCAAACTTTCCATCAATTGTAACTTGTCCTTTTCTATCAATTGTTGCAAGACAATCATCAACAACTACTGTGGTTGGCAAATTCTCTACTGGAAAATTAGATTTTTCTTTATCAATTCCTTCTGTACAATTCAAATTTTTTTTAAAGTCTCTGTATCTAATTCTCCATCTAATCCCAAACTTCACATCACTGCTATTTGTAATTTTTCTTTGGCAGATGCTTTTTTACTTTCTTTTCCTGCTTTTGTTAAAATTCCATTTTCTCCTGTTAAAGTTGCAATTCTTATTCCTGCTAATATTAATAATACGATAATCGACCTAATATTCTGTTATGACTATTTTTTAAATTTAGCCATCATTTTGTAATTTATTTTCATTTTTCATATTTAAAATATTGAATTTATAATATATCGTTATTTCCTTATTTTCTGATATTTCTATCTTATCTACTAAAGATGCAATCATTGTTCTTGTTATTTCTTTCATATTAACAAAATTGCTAACAAGTTTATTGATATCTATTGAAGAATCTTCTTTTTCTTCTAGTCTTGTAACTGTCTTATTTCTTCTTCTGCTTGTTTTCTACTTTCTATTTGTTTTTAGTAAACTCTTGTAAAATCTTCAGTTTCAAATAAACCGTTGTATTTATCTTCATATAACTTGTCTATTCGCTTGCTTATATCTTTAACTTTCTTTTCTAAAATAAGAATTTCATTTTTTACATTAAACCTATTATTGATTATCTTGTCTTTTGATGTATTTGCTATTTTAGTATATTTTTCTTCATTTAAGAACTCTCTACATCTTTTCTTGATTTGCTCGATTACGAAATCTGTTACTTTTTCTAAGTTGTTGCTATGTGGTGCGCATAATCCTAACCTGAGTATTACTTGCATAAGTGTTACACCTTAAATAAAAAGTTGTTTTTTTTGGATGTTTTTTGCGGTACTAGACTTAATTTTTCCCACATTCTTTGCAACATACTAACCCTTTTAATAGCCAATCATAAGATTTTGTTCTTACTCCTGTTCTGCTTTTTATCATATCTTGTACTATATTAAAAATTTCTTCATCAATTATTGGTGTGTGCATACCTTTTACGATTATTCTATCTTCTTTTGGCATTATCATTGTTTTTTTGCTTTATAGTTTATCTTTTTTGTGTTTCCATTTGATACCCAACCCAGGTAAGTTACATTTTGCAATATTCTTTTACACCCAACTATCCTATTAAAAAATGTCAAAATTGTGGAATGTACTTTATTCCAACTTCAAAAATAGATGAAATTTATTGCGACTATCCAAAAGAAATTTCAAAAACTTGTAGAGATTTAGGTGCTTTTCAATCTTATACTGAAAGATTAAAACAAAATAAGGCTATGGGCGAATATAGAAGAACTTATCAACAAAAATTTATGCAAGTTAGAAAAAATAAGGAACTTTCTAAAGATTTTGAAACTTGGAAAAAACAGGCTAAAGAAAAAATTAATCTTATGAAAAAGGCAAACTTACTCAAAATGATGTTTACGAATGGATTATAAAGAATAAATAGTTCATAAAAAAAGACAAAACGATTAAAATGAGTAAAACAATCACTTAATTTCTAATCGTTTTATCTTTTTCAATTAAACTATTTTTGTATTCTTAGGAATCCCAAAGTTTTAAAATATTCAATTACTTTATTTTGATAATCATAACAATCTTCTGATTCTTTTTTTAGTTTCTCTAAATTTTTAATAGCCTCATTGAATGAATTTTGAACTTCAATTGTATCTTCATTTTCAAACCACAATTGATTTGACCAATTTTCATAATTTATATTTAAAATATATGCTTTTGAATTATTCATATTTTCCCTCTTTCTTGCTTATCAAATTATATGCTTTATTTTAATTTAGCTCTGCCTTTTAAACTACTCATAGAAACTCCTGATAATATATTACTATCAAATGAATATGTAATATTTTTTTCTTCTCTATTCCTTTTTAAAGCAAGGTCAATTAATTCATCTAGTAATTTTGTATAATTTAAACCTGTAGCCTTCCATAAATGAAATGATAATGAGCCAGGAATTGTGTTTACTTCATTTACAAATATTTCGTTTGTATCATTATCTATCATAAAATCTATACGAATAACACCTGAACCTCCTAAAATATCAAATGTTTTCAATGCCAATTCTTGTATTTTTTCTTTCACATTATTATCTATATTTGCTGGTAGTTTTAGTACAGAGGCATTCATTGATTTCATAGCTCCTGTCTTTTTTCCTCCAGATATATATTTATCCTTATAGCTTAATATTTCATCTGTTTTAACTGGTTCTTCACATTCTGAAGCTTTTGCAAATTCATAATCTCCTACAACTGAACAATTAATTTCTTTTAAGTTTTTAATTGCTCTTTCAATAAGTATCTTTCTTGAATAAACAAATGCATTTTCTATCGCTTCTTTCAATTCTTCTTGATCTTTAGCAATTTTAATTCCTACACTCGAACCTAAATTTATAGGTTTAACTATTACTGGATAAGAAAACTTTGTTTCAATTTCTTTTATAATATTTTCTGAATTTTCATTATACTCTTTGCTACTTATACATTTACATTCTAATATTGGAATATTATTATCCTTTAAAACACATTTACAAACATATTTATCCATGCCTACACTAGACGAAATGACATCACATCCAACATATGGAAGATTAAACATTTTTAAAAATCCTTGTAAAGTACCGTCCTCAACATTAGTCCCATGCACAATTGGAAATGCAACATCAATATAATCATATATATCATTTTGATAAATTTTCTTATCACACCTTGATAATACCACTTTATTATCCTTTTGAGCAAGTATAATCTGAATACTATTTTTTAATAGATTATCAATATCTTTATAATTAGATATATCTCCTATTAAATCCCCACAATACATTTTATTGGACTTTGTTATATATATAGGAACAATATCATATTTGTCTTTATCAATATTCTCAATTGCTTGAATGGCAGTAATTATAGAAACTTCATGTTCAACACTTTTTCCACCAAAAAACACGCCAACTTTAATTTTCATAACTCTTACATATCCTTTCTTATAAATTATAATTATCTGGCAAATCATTTTCTAACAAAACAGTTACTTTATCATTCAATCCAAAGTTTGTAATTTGCGTAACTGCTTCTTGTGGACTATTTACCATAAATATTTTATCTTTACTAAATTTTTTTGAGTTTATTCCATTTAAAATATATTTAGATATTGTACTATTGACTAAAAATATGTAATCACAAACATTACACATATATTCTCCAAACTCAAAATTAAACTTTTCTTCATCTCCCCCTAATTCTATTAAACCAGGAGTAACAATTATTTTTATGCCTTCAAATTCTGATAAGGTATCTATTGCAGATTTAGAACTTACAGGATTTGAATTATAGGCATCATCAATTATATTAAAATTCCCTTTAGAAATCAATTGTAACCTGTGTTCAACACTCTTAATTTCTCTAACGCGAGAAACTAATCTATCTAATGAAATATCTAAATAATTTGCAACTGCAATTGCTCCTGTAATATTTGCAATATTATGTCTGCCGATAAGTTTAGTTTTAAACTCTACATTTTTAATTGAAAATGATAGTCCTTGAGAAGATGATTTTAGATTGAAAGCACTATAATCTAATTTTTCATTATTAACTCCATAAGTCATAATATTAGGTTTATTTTGTTTAGAAAGATACTCATTATCATAATTTAAAAAAGTTATTCCTCCATTTTTATTAACAGAATCATATAATTCAAATTTGGTTTTGATTATATTATCAATTGTCTTAAAACCTTCTAAATGTTGAGGTCCAATAGAAGTTATAACTCCAAGCTTAGGTTTTACAATATCACAAATTTCTTTTATATCACCTATTTTTGTTGCTCCCATTTCACAGACAAAAATTTGATGAATAGGTCTTAGTTCTTCCCTTATTGTTTTTACTACACCCATCATAGTATTATAGTTTTTTGGTGTAGTTAAAACTTCATATTTTGCACTTAAATTTTTTACTAAAAAATTTTTTACACTAGTTTTGCCATAACTTCCTGTAACTCCAATAACCGTTAAATTTGGCATATTTTTTAATATTTTTTTTGCATCATTAATGTAATATTTTCTAATTCCATATTCCATAGGATAATTTATTATATTTGCAATAATGCACAAACAAAATGCTATAATATTTAATACTCCTAAAGTTATAAAATTATTACTTATTATACAAATCAGTACAATTATTATAACTTGAGTTATAAACATTCTAATTACTCTATTTGTAAATTTTAGTGGTATTTTTGCCTTACCTTTTGGTAGATTAGCAAAAATTGAAATTGCCAAAATTATAATAGACATTACATTAGCTAGATTATTATTAAATAATAGTGTCAACGATGGAATTAATATACCAATACTTCTTAACAGAATTTTCTTGATATTTACTTTCATCCAATTTGCATATTTTTTTAAAAAATATGCATTTAATTGGAACATATGCATATAAAACAATAACAGCAAAATCAAATTAACAATCAATTCTATTTTAATTATTATTTTAATTATTATTTCCATTATTCCCTCCAGTCAAAAAATTTGCAATTACTATATTTACATATGAAGGATTTTCCAAAAAAACGTAATGTGAACACCCTTTGACTTTAATAAGTCCTGCATCTGGAATCATTTGTTCCATTATTTCCGCATCAGCTACAGGTGTTGCTGTATCATTTTCTCCCCATATTAATAAAGTAGGTACTTTGATATTTGGTAAAAAATTTCGCACATCTTCATTAATTAGTTTTACCATAGTTTCTCTCATTATTGGACTTGCATCTTTATAATCAGCTGATCCAAAGTGATTTCTTACTTTATCTAAGAGATTTGGGAGAATTGTTTTTATTGGCTTAATTTGTGCAAATTTTTTACAAAATTTAAATGTTTTAATTCTAATTATCTGTGACATTGTTTTTTTATGAACTATTCCTGCACTTCCAATTAAAATTAATTTATTTATTTTAAATCCTAGATCTTTCTTACTCATTAATTTAATAATTATTCTTCCACCATTTGAATGTCCTATCACATCTAATTCATTAATATTTTGAGATTTAATAAACTTAGTTATAAATGTAATATAATCATCCAAATTCCAACTATTTTTAGGTTCGTCAGATATTCCAAATCCAGGCATATCCAAACACAACACATTAGCATAAGTTGAAATTGAATTAAGTAACGTATTATAAGTATTTATAACCGTTCCCCAGCCAGGAAGAATAAGGACAGTTTTTCCAGTGCCTTTTTTTATATAATTAATTTTTAAGTTATCTATATATGTTTCTATTTTAGTCACTTCCCATCTTTGTAGCAAACAACGTTTACTTATATTATCTTTCTATTTTATTAGTGTAAATTTTTACTACTCTACATCATTTATCTTTCAAAGCCATCGAATAATCCCATTGATATTTCTTTAATTCCATACTAATTTCATTTTTATCTTGTTTTAATTCTTCAATAAACTCTCTAAACGAATTTATTATTGATGGTATTTTATTAATCTCAAAAACACCTTTATAAATTGCTGGTTTCTTTTTATAGTATCCCCATGATCTATTGCCATAATCATAATGCCAAACTTCAGATGGTAAATTTGTAAAACCTGATTCTACCATTATATTATATAATAACCTTCGCTTATCTCTAACAAGTCCATCTAAATTTTCTTTCTCATATAAAGAAGTATTTGTTAAATCAGAAAAATCATCAAATTCTATTCCAAAGTCCAAGTCTTTTCCAGTTACCAAATCAGTTATAGTTAAATCAACTGAGCCACCTGTAGTGTGTAATGGTGGCAATACTTCATCTTTGTTCGGTATAGAAACATAATTACTTATTATTTTATCTTGCTCTTAAATGATAAATTTTCTAAATTAAATTGTTTAATTATATCTGGTTTATATACATATATTTTAAAAGATAAGCCTTGAAGTAGATAAGTACAAGCAATTAATAATCTCTTTAGTACCTCTTTTCTAATTAAACACTTATTAATTGCATTTTTCATACTAAGTTTTAGATATTGCATATCAACAATTATTTTAGTTTCTGTCCCCATTTTTACAGTATGAGGCATTTCTACAAATGGCGAATCAATAAAATCATATTCTTTCTACATCTCTAGTGTTTCGATTTCGGGTATTCTTCTGCTAAATAAACTATTGCTTCCACGCATAATAAAAATCTCCTTACTAATGTATTTTATAACACTTATTTATATTGCTACGAAAAATATATATTATATAAAATATTTTTAATATTGTTTTTATTTATTATACAGAATATTCCATTATCTAATATAATATACTTTTTTTGCTTATCTGTCAATTGAAAAAAGGGAGTAATTGCATAAATTATCAATTTTTTTATCTTTCCATTTCTAAATCTTTTTCTCTATCTTCTCGTTTAATTTGTTCTTCTGCATCTAAATAAGCTCTAGTTTCTTTTTGAAAATCTCTAATCAAATTATCTTCTGCCCCCATATCATTTTTTTTGCAAATCCAATGTATAAATTTGTCAATATTTTCATAGAATTTATCTATTATTTTATTTAATATACTGTTTTCTTTTTCTAAACCTTTAATTTTACTTTTATACTTCCATTCGATATCAAATTCTTTTTCCTTATATTCAGCCTTAATTTGTTTTACTTCATTGTGTAAATTGTATTATCATTCATTATTATATCTCGTTCTTTTTGGTATTTTTCTGCTTTTTCAAACATTTTTGATTTTCTTAATAATTCTTGTTGCAATACTAACTTATCTTGACACAATTCATTTATTAGATCATCTTTAGGTTTAATTATTTCTTCAAGTATCTTTTCATCTCTCTTTTTTGTTTCTCAA
>JAAVZN010000077.1 GCA_022791675.1 Clostridia bacterium
AGGAGGAACGACGAATCCACCAGAAGAAAAACCAAGTTTGCCAAATACAGATAATACCAAACCATTTTTACCAGAAGATTCTGAAATTATAAGTGATAGTTTGGAAACAGGAGTGATCATCAAAGACAAGAATAATAATGAATGGGTATGGATTGAAGTGCCAAAATCTATTTATAATGCAACTACAACTAGTACCGATTACACTGCCATAGAAACAGCCATGCAAACTTATGCAAGTGATTATCGAAAAAGTGGATATACAGATACATTTTATTCAACAGAACAACATGGATTTGCCAATAGCACAGAATATAATAACCATAAAAATGGTATGTTATCAAGTGTGTTTAGTAATGGAGGATTTTATATTGGAAGGTATGAAACAGGAACACAAACAGCTAGATTTTCAAGTTCAGATAGTTTAACAACACCAGTGATTCAAAGAGATGTTTATCCTTACAATCATATAACATGTAGTCAAGCACAAACAAAGGCAACGGAACTTGCAACAGGAGGAAAAAAGGCTAGTTTAATGTTTGGAATTCAATGGGATTTAACTTTAAAATTTATCGAAGAAAAAGGAGCGAAAACACAAACAGAGTTAAAAACTAATTCAGGAAGTTGGGGAAATTACCAAGATGTAACATTTGATATAACGAGAGGATTGTATACAACAGCACCTACAACTTCTGGATCATGGAATCGAGCAAGTGGAACGAGTAAATATACAAAGCCTATGTCAACAAGTACATTATTAACAACAGGAGCAACCGATCGAAATAGTGTACTAGGAATTTACGATTTAGCAGGAAACGTATATGAATGGACATTAGAAAAAAGTACGAATACCACTAGTCCATGTACGCGTCGTGGAGGCTCTTACTTCGGCTATGGCTCCAGTACTCCAAGTGCTGACCGCACCAGCACTAGCACGACCAGTGCCCTCTACATCATTGGCTTGCGTGTTGCTTTATGGTAGGACTGAACTCTGTGAAAACGAAACAATAATAGGTAGAGTAGTAGTTTTTAATAGAAAAAATTGAATAAGAGAAGGTAAGCGATTGAAAAAGAGCTTACCAAAGAAGGAAATTTTTGATTCTACCAAGATAGCTTGTCTATCTTGGTAGAGCAAAAATTTCCTAACGGAACGTTCCTAACGGAACGTTTTTGTGCGTTTTGAGGCGCAAAAACGTTTCGAAAAATAGGAGGAAAAGAATTATGGGATTTAGTAAAATGTTAGAATTATTACAAATAAAAGAAAAAGGAAATGTTGTATTATGTGGATTAGGATCGTTTTACCTAGCAAGAGGAAAAGACGCATTATTATTGCATAAAATAGCAAACTTAAAATTAAATTGTATGGAAATAGAAGTATGTAAAATAGGTTTTCCGATTGCATCACTTGAAAAATATACCGATTTATTAGAAGTAAATGGATACAGCTATAAAGCTTATTTTTACAACAAACAACAAAAAGAATTAGAATTAGTAAAACAATATAAAGGCAAAAAAACAAATCAAGAAAAACAACAAAAGGCAAACTGTTATCTTTGTAAGAATACAGTAAAATATGATAAAAAAACCGATGAATATATTGAGGCATTAGCAAAACTATATGAAAAAGAAAAAATAGAAAAATTAGAAGGAGAAGAAAAAAAGCAAACATGTTAGAAAAACAAGAAAAAGAACAAAGAGAAAACAAACTAATGTTAATACCAAAAGTAGAAAAATACATAGAATATATGTTACAAGTAATTTTAAAATTACCTAGAGTTGAAAAATTTAACATTGTAAACGAATACAAACAAAGTATGTATCAGATGTTATAAGACATATTAATAATTGGTAAAATAAGAAAAACAGAAGTACTAAACTATTTGAATAAAATCGATGCCATGTTAAACACCCAAAGAATTTATTTACGAATTATGAAGAAAAATAGATGGATCGATGAACACAAATTCAAAATAGCGATGGAACAAATCTATGAAATAGGAAAAATATTAGGAGGAATCATTAAATATTATGCCAAAAACAATTCGAAACCAATACGATAAAAACCTAAGTTATGAAAAACTAATGCAAGCACATATAAAATCAAGAAAAGGAAAAGGCTACCGAAAAGAAATAATAGAATTCAATTTAAAACAAGAAGAATATATGATGTGGTTGTATGAACAATTAAAAAACAAAACTTACAGGCATGGTGGTTATACCAAATTCTATGTTAGTGAGCCAAAATTAAGAAAAATCGAAAAATCAAGATACCTAGACCGAATTGTACATAGATGGGTGGTAGACAACTTTTTAGAACCAGCCTTTGTTCCACAATTTATTCCTAATACTTATGCTTGTTTAAAAGGAAGAGGAATGCATCGATCTGCTACTTATGTACAAGAAACAATGAAACATTGTAGCCGAATTTGGAAAGAATATTACATACTAAAAATGGACATAGCCAAATACTTTGAAAATATTAACAAAAATATTTTATTGGAAATACTAAAAAGAAAAATAAAAGACAAAGACTTATTATGGCTAATCAAACAAATACTATTTGTACAAAAAAGAGAAAAAGGATTAGAAATTGGGAATTATACTTCACAGATGTTTGCCAATATCTATTTAAACGAAGTAGACCAGTATATCAAACACCAATTAAAAATCAAATACTATGGTAGATATATGGACGACAGTGTTTTAATGGTTTCAACAAAACAAGAAGCTACACAAACATTAGAAAAAATCAAACAATTTTTACAAGAAAAATTAAAACTAGAATTGAACCAAAAAACACAAATCTTTAAAAACAAACAGGGGGTGAATTTTTGTGGCTATAAAATCAAAGAATACAAAATGAGAATACGAGACAAAGGAAAAAGAAAATTAAAGAAAAAAATAAAAGCTCTAAAATACGAAATCAAACAAGGAAACAAAACATACAAAGAAGCTCAAAAATATTTAGCAGGGCATTGTGGTTATATAAAATATGGCTGTACAAAAAACTTGTTAGAAAAAATATTTTATATAGAATAAGGATAAAAAATAGGGACAAATCAAAAAAACGAATACCAGTAATCCATGTACGAATCGTGGAGGCAATTACAACAACAATGGCTCCAATAATCCAAGTGCTAACCGCAACAACAATAGCACGACCAATGCCAACAACAACATTGGATTACGTGTCGCTCTAATATCTTTCTCGATTGTATTTTTTAAGGAAAATACACCATGAAATATTAGATATAAAAGGGATTTGTTCCTTCCTAATGAAGGTAAAAAACAATAGTAAAATAAATGCTAGTAAAGTTAGTTTTTGAATGTATTTATGTTACGAAAATAAATAACAAAAAAGAAAGAAGTGGAAAAAATGAATGTATGTTTATTCAAGGATATAACAAAATAGCAGACTGGTGTTATCAAAAATTAGTAAAAAATGATGTAGTTGCGATAGAAGGTTGTATTGTTGATAAAATGGAAGTTATGATCAACGAAATAGAATATTTTTAAAAAAGAAAAAGGGGAAACAATGCAAATGTGTGTAAAAAAAATAAAAAACGATTGACAAAATTCGAAAAAAATATATAATAAATAAGAAAAAATAAAGGAGGTAACAAATATGAAAGCATATGTATGTAAAGTATGTGGGTATATTCACTTTGGAGAAGAAGCACCAGAAAGATGTCCACAATGTGGAGCAGGAAAAGAAAAATTTGAAGAAAAAGTAGAGCAACAAGGAGCAAATCAATATGTAGATGAACACAAAATTGGTGTAGCACAAGGATTAGATGAAGAAGTAGTAAAAGGATTAAAAGACAATTTTATGGGAGAATGTACAGAAGTAGGAATGTATTTAGCAATGAGTCGTCAAGCAGATCGTGAAGGCTACCCAGAAATTGCGGAAGCTTTTAAAAGATATGCTTGGGAAGAAGCAGAACATGCTTCTAAATTTGCAGAATTATTGGGAGAAGTAGTATATCCAGATACTAAGAAAAATGTAACATTAAGAGCAGAAGCAGAGTGTGGAGCTTGTATGGGAAAAAAAGAATTAGCAACAAGAGCAAAGGAATTAGGATATGATGCAATCCACGATACCGTTCATGAAATGTGCAAAGATGAGGCAAGACATGGAAAAGGTTTTGAAGGATTATTGAAAAGATATTTTTAAAAATAATAGGAAAAAAGCCAAGGAAAATTTATTTCTTGGTTTTTATGTTAGAATTTTAGTTCCATAAATTTATCGTAAAATTCAGGGATTTGTTTTTGCAAACGTATGGGTTTTAAATTAGTATCAGTAAAGCAGTGTTTGGTCTCTCCCGTTAAAACGAAGGCTCCAGTTTTTTTATTTGTTATTTCATAACCCATAGTTAAACGAACACCATTAAAGTTTTTTACAAAAGGGTGGATTTTAATGATATCGTCGAAGGTAACATGAGATTTGTAGTCACAATTAACGCCAAGAACAGGAATCATAACACCTTTTTCTTCGAAAGCGGAGTAAGGTAATTGATTTGCTTCTAACATTTGACATCGGGCTTCTTCTAAAAAACGAATGTAGTTAGAATGATGTACCACTCCCATTCGATCGGTTTCATAGTAATTGATTTTTCGCTCAAACGTAAAATCCATTTTGATCGCTTCCTTTCAGAAAGATATTATAACCAAAAGAAATTTTATTGTCAAATCTTGCATAATAAAACATAAAGTTGTATAATTGATGTTATGAAAATCTGAAACGCTACTAGATATAGTGGCAAGAATAAAAGGAGGATAATGAAATGGTGGTGCGGAATAAGAATTTGGTAGCTGGTGCTACAGCTAAAATAGTTTTTGAGGGAAAAGAAAAAGAACTATTTAGGAAGAAGGAATTAGAGGAATTTGAAAGGCAAATAGAGAAAATAAAGGTCGAATCTAAAAAAAATGAAGCTTATATGACTTTTAATTATTTACTAAATGAAAGCAAAATCGTTTTAAAACCGAATGGAGATATTTATTTATTTCCGAAAAAAAATTATCGAAAGATTGAGCCTTTGTGGTTCATTCGCGATAATCCAGAACTTTTTGCTCTGCTTGAGCAATTAGTTCAATCCTAAAAACAAGACAAGTCATTCCATCGAAAGAAAGAATGACTTGTTTGTTTTTAATTTCTTCTCTTTCCAAAAATAGAAAGAATACGTAAGAAAATATTAATAAAATCTAAGTATAATTGCATTGCACAATAAATATGAATTTTCTCTTGATCGATCTCCGGTTCTTCTTGTAAAAGCTTCATTTTATTAATATCATAAATCGTAATACCAAAAAATAAAGCTAATATGAACCAGTCTAAGACAAGCTCAAAGGTACTATTTTTCAAAAGGAAAAGATTAACAATGCTAAGTAGTACACCAGCGATCAAGAATACGGTTAAATAAGGTCCCCATGAAGTTAAATCTTTATTTGTTTTGTATCCAATCAATCCTAAAACTGCGAATAATAAAGCAGAAACACCAAATAAATATAAAATAGAAGATAATTCAAAAACTACGAAGATGACAGATAAAGTAACTCCATTTATCATAGAATAAATAAAGTATAAAATACCTACTACAATGGGTGGAAGTTTTTTAAACAAAAGGCTGAATACTAAAACTACTAATAATTCAACAATTAGTAAGACATTGAAATAATCACCTATTATAATATTTACGAATAAACCAGATGAATAAGTATACCATGCTAATATTCCAGAACCTAATAGTCCTAAAAACATCCAAAAGAAAGTTTTTCCAAATATTTTATTTTGAACACTTATTTCTTCGCTCATAAGTTTTCCCCCTTTCATTAAAATTATATCCAAAAAAAGAAAACAATACAACAGTTTTTCGTAAAAATGTGTGTTATTTGAAATAGGGAAACGATACTTTCATATTAGCAGAAATATTATGGTAGTTTTCATGGAAGGTCTTGTCGAAAGATAAGGTTTTTTCCGTTTTAGGGGTATCACAAATCAAAAAAAAGTGATATAATCACAAAAAAGAAAAAAGAGGAGAACCAGATGTCAAAATTTGTACACTTGCATATACATAGTGAATTTAGTTTATTAGACGGAGCCAATAGAATCAAAGATTTACCAGTAAGAGCCAAGGAATTAGGAATGGAAGCCATTGCAATTACCGATCATGGATCGATGTATGGAACCATTGATTTTTACAAAGCATGTAAAAAAGAAGGAATAAAGCCAATCATTGGTTGTGAAGTGTATGTAGCACCACGAAGCCGATTTGACAAAGAACCTAATATCGACAACCATTATTATCATTTAATATTATTAGCCAAAGACCAACAAGGTTATCAAAATTTAAGCAAACTAGTGTCCATTGGATTTGTAGATGGATACTATTATAAGCCACGTATTGATTTAGAAGTATTAGAAAAATATCATGAGGGACTAATTTGTCTAAGTGCTTGTCTTGCAGGAGCTGTTAACCAAGCATTATTAAATGGAGAAAATGAAAAAGCAGAAGAAATTGCTTTATGGCACAAAAAGGTATTTGGAGAAGACTATTACATAGAAATTCAAAACAATGGCTTACAAGAACAAGTATTAGCAAATCAAAAGCTAATAGCCTTAGCAAAAAAACTAGATATTCCATTGGTTGCTACCAATGATGCTCACTATTTAAGAAAAGAAGATGCCTATAATCATGAAGTACTATTATGCATTCAAACAGGAAAACGAATGAGTGATATGGACAGAATGCGTTTTGAAACAGATGAATTATATGTAAAATCTCCAGAAGAAATGATCCAATATTTTCAAGCATTTCCAGAAGCCATTGAGAACACCGTAAAAATTGCTGAAAAATGTAATGTAGAATTCGAATTTGGTCATACAATTTTGCCAAATTATGATGTACCAGCAGAATTCCCAACCCATTTTGATTATTTTAAAAAATTATGTGATGATGGTATCAAAAACAGATATGGAGAAAATCCATCACAAGAAATATTAGAAAGAATGGAATACGAATTAGGAGTGATCCAAAAGATGGGATATGTAGATTACTTTCTAATTGTTTGGGACTTTATTCATTATGCTAAAACACATAATATTCCAGTGGGACCAGGGAGAGGATCAGGAGCAGGATCTATTATTGCGTATGCGATTGAAATTACAGACATTGATCCAATGAAATATGGATTATTGTTTGAACGATTTTTAAATCCAGAAAGAATCAGTATGCCAGACTTTGACGTAGACTTTTGTTATGAACATAGACAAGATGTAATAGACTATGTATCAGAAAAATATGGACATGATCACGTATCCCAAATCATTACTTTTGGAACCATGGCAGCGAAAATGGTTATTCGAGATGTAGCAAGAGTGCTAGATGTGCCTTATGCAGAAGCAGATAGTTTAGCCAAAATGATACCAAATGAACTACATATAACAATAAAAAAAGCATTAGAACAAAACAAAGAATTAAAAGAAAGATATGAAATAGACGAAACGGTCAAAAAAGTATTAGATGTTGCCATGGCATTAGAAGGAATGCCAAGACAGGCATCAACACATGCTTGCCGGAGTGGTTATTACCAAAGAGCCAGTAGACACGTATGTACCTTTGTATGTTCGTGATGGACAGATTTCTACTCAATACATCATGACAACCTTAGAAGAGTTGGGACTATTAAAGATGGATTTTTTGGGACTTAGAACCTTAACTGTTATTCAAGATACCATTCATTTAGTTAAAGAAAATAGAGGAATTGATGTGGAATTTGACAAGGAAATGGCAGACCCAAAAGTATATCAATTGTGGCAAGAAGGAAAATCAAGTGGTATCTTCCAATTTGAGTCACAAGGAATGACAAACTTCATGAAAGAATTAAAACCAGACTGTTTAGAAGATTTAATAGCAGGAGTATCGTTATATCGACCAGGGCCAATGGATCAAATCCCCAGATACGTAAAGGGAAAACTGAATCCAGGTCATAACGAATATACCCACCCACGACTAGAACCAATCTTAAATGTTACTTACGGCTGTATGGTTTACCAAGAACAAGTGATGCAGATTGTACGTGATTTAGCAGGATATTCCTTACGGAAGAGCTGATTTGGTAAGACGTGCCATGGGAAAGAAGAAATTAGATGTTATGGCAAAAGAAAGAGAAATCTTTATTCATGGTCAAGTGGATGAAGAGGGAAAGGTAGTAGTACCAGGTTGTGTCAGAAATGGAATTGATGAAAAATCGGCAGATAAAATTTTTGATGAAATGGCAGAATTTGCAAAATATGCCTTTAATAAATCACACGCAGCGTGCTATGCCGTAATAGCTTATCGAACTGCCTATCTAAAAGCATATTATCCAGCAGAATTTATGGCAGCAACACTAAACAGTTTTTTAGGTAATCTTGATAAAATTCCACAATATATTGACGAATGTAAGGCTTTGGGAATTGAAATATTGAAGCCAGAAATCAACAAAAGTGATAGTCGATTTACAACCGAATATGACGAAATATCATCATCACAAACAATAGGGAGAGCTAAAATTCGTTTTGGCTTAGGGAGTATTAAAAATGTAGGAACAGTGCCAGTCAATAACATTGTAAAAGAAAGAAAACAAAATGGATCCTATAAAAGTTTTACGGATTTTTGTGAGAGAATAGCAGATGAAGCGGTTAATAAAAAATGTATTGAAAGTTTGATTAAAGCAGGAGCATTTGATGAATTTGAACAAACAAGAAGCACTTTATTAGCTTCTTTTGAAGGAATTGTTGATGTCATTCAAAGTGGAAAGAAAAAAGGATTAGATGGTCAAGTTTCTATGTTTGATTTAGGGACAGAACAAGAAAAAGAACAAATGAATGAAATCAAGTACCAATTTGAAGAACAAGAAGAGATGTCAAATAAAGAATTATTATCCATTGAAAAAGAAATGCTTGGAATTTATCTATCAGGACACCCATTAGAAAAATTAAGAACACAAATCGAATTACAAACTACGATCAATACCATAGATTTAAGAGCAATTGATGAACAAGTATCTGCCAATTTGGAAAATCCAGAAATGATCATGACAAGACAAAGTGGAAAATTAAAGTATAAAGATGGACAAAATGTAAAATATGCAGGAATTATAAGTTCAATAAAAAAGAAATATACCAAAAATAATAAAATTATGGCATTTGTAACAATAGAAGATTTATATGGAACAGCAGAAATTATTGTATTTGAAAATGCCTATATCAATGCAGGAAAGAGCTTAATAGAAGAAAATATTGTTCTAGTAGAGGGACGTTTAAGCATTCGAGAAGATGATACCACAACCATTATTGCAAATGAGATAAAAGACTTTGGAGAACAAAAACAAAAGATTTATACACTTGATATTACCCATGCAAGTGAAGAACAAAAAGAAAAGTTAAGAGGAGCATTGCGTTATTTTAGTGGAGACAAAAATAATAGAAATGTACAAATCAAAATAGGAGAAGAAACAAAACCTTGTGGACAAATTTATTTGACAGAACAAATAGAAAAAATATTGCAAGACATATTAAAAGAGGGATAATAGGGACGATCCTTAAAATCCCTCTTTTTATTTTAAATCCATTCGCCATATTTTTTAATGTAAATCTTTTTCGCAAAGATAGCCACAAAACAGTAAAGAAGTGTGATGGCAAAAATCATGAAAATATATTTTAAATCCATTGGAACTAATCCAATTAAATTTCCTAAACCTGTAAAAGGAACTAAAATTCCAATACAAATTAACGAAATAGAAGAAATATAAACAGCTTTGTGTGCGTTGCTTTGGATAAATGGTAATTTTGCAGTTCGAATGATGTGCATTCCTACTAGATTGGAAGTAATGCTATAACTAAACCATATCGTTTGAAATAGGGCTACATCTCTTATTTGGAAAATGAACCAAAGAGAAGCAAATACTAACATATCAAAAGCGGAACTAAGAGGTCCCATAAAAAACATAAAATTCTTTAAACTTTTTATGGAAAAAGATTTTGGTTGTTGTAAAGATTCTTTATCAACATGGTCAAATGGTAAAGTTAATTGCCCAAAATCATAAAGCAATCCTTCTACTAATAATTGAATAGGTGTTTCTGGCAAAAATGGTAATAAAGCACTTGCAATAATAACAGAGACAACTTCTCCAAAATTAAAACTGGTAGCTAATTTGATATATTTCATTAAATTTGCATAAGTACGACGTCCTTCTGTGACACCATCTAGTAAAACATTTAAGTCCTTTTCTAACAAAATAATATCAGCAGATTCTTTGGCAATATCAACAGCTGTATCAACAGAAATACCAACATCAGAATTGGTAAGAGAAGGACTATCATTAATCCCATCACCCATATAACCAACAACATTTCCAGATTCTCTTAAAAGTCTTACAATTCTAGCCTTTTGAATAGGAGAAAGTTTGGCAAATATATTGGTTTTTCGTAATAATCGTAAAACTGCTATATCAGTCAATTTATCAATTTTATTTCCGCAAAATGATCGTTTTGGAATGGATACCTACTTTATTACAAACACATCGAGTAACTTCTGCATTATCACCAGTTAAAACGATGACTCTGATGCCAGCACGATTTAATTTTTCAATCGATTCTTTTGCACTCTCTTTAGGAGGATCTAAAAATCCAATAAATCCAAGTAATATCATATTTTTTTCATCAGAAACTTGAAAATGCTCAATATTAGAAATATCATTTTTTTGACATACAGCAACGACACGTAAACCTTCTTCATTTAAATTTTTACTGATTTTTCGAATATTATCTTTCATTTCCTTGGTGATAGGAGAAACTTCGCCCTGGTAATCAACCATAGTACAAATACTTAAAATTTCTTCTACCGCTCCCTTGGTAATCAATTGTGTTTTATTGCCATCATTTACAATAACAGATAAACGTCTACGAGAAAAATCAAAAGGAATTTCATCTATTTTTTTATATTTTTCAGAAAATTCTCCCATGTTGTTTTCCAATCCTCTTTTGATAACAGCTTCATCAATGTTTCCTTTTAATCCTGTCTGGAAAAAAGAATTTAGAAAAGCATGTTTTAAAACTCTTAAATCTTCATTACCATTAATATCTAAATACCTTTCTAAGACAATTCTGTCTTCTGTTAAAGTTCCAGTTTTATCTGTACACAGAATATTCATTGCTCCAAAATTTTGAATCGAATCTAATTTTTTTACGATTGTTTTCTTCTTGGACATACGAATGGCACCTTTTGATAAGCTAGAGGAAAGAATAACTGGAAGTAGAAGAGGTGTAATTCCAATAGCAATTGCGACAGCAAAGGTAAAGGCTGTAATAATATCATGTTTCCAAGCATTTAATAAAAATACGATAGGAATCATAATAAGCATGAAACGAATTAATAAACGACTAATGCTTTCAATTCCTTTTTGAAAAGCCGTTTTTGGTTTTCCAATTGTTAAGGTATGAGCTACTTTACCAAAATAGGTAGAGTCAGCCGTTTTGATTACAATTCCTTTGGCACTTCCTGAAATAACATTAGTCCCCATAAAACAGATGGTATCCAAATCAGCAATGCTATCCAGTTCTTCTAAAGATAATTCACTTTCTGCTGTTTTTTTAACACTGTCAGATTCACCGGTTAAAGAAGATTGTCCAACATATAAATCTTTTGCTTCAATCACTCTTAAATCTGCAGGAATCATGCTACCAGCAGAAAGAAGGACACAATCACCTAAAGTGACTTGACTAATTGGAATTTCTGTTTTTTCCCCATCACGAATAACGGTAGTGGTTGTTGCTACCATTTCTTTTAATTCTTCTGCTGCTTTATTCGAGCGAAATTCCTCAAAAAAATCTAATAAAGTACTAGCAGATACTAAAATGGCAATTACAATAATATTGGCATAACTAGGGGTAGGGGGTAAATAAATATCAGTATAAATTAAAATAGCAACAATTCCAAGCAAAATACAATTAAAAGGAGTAAACAAGCTTTCTAAAAAATAATGATACCATTTTTTTGCTTTGGCTTGTTTGATTTCATTGAGACCTAAATTTTGTAATTTTTGATTTGCTTCAAGTGAAGAAAGACCACCTTCTTTCACTTGATATTTTTGGATAAAATCTTCTTTTGGTAAAGTTGCTTCTAAACCATACAATTTACTAACATTTACTTCATCTTTTAACATATTATTTGACAAATTAATCATCTCCATTTTTATATTTGACTTTTGTATATAAAAAGTATACCACTATTTTTAGAAGTTGAAACAAAAATATAGAAAAAAATAAAAAAATAAGATATAATGTTCATGTTAAAGATGTGAGATTGGGGACGATCCTTTTGCGCATTTCTAATTGGACAAAGGAGTGAAGTGGAATGAAGATTTTAGTTGGAACTAAAAATCCAGGTAAAATAGAAGGGATAAAACAAGCTTTTGCAAAGTATTATAAGAATTTGGAAGTAGAGGGGATTGCGGTTGACTCAGAAGTACCAGATCAGCCATTTAATAAAGAAATTATAGTGGGAGCAAAAAATAGAGTTAAAAACTTAAGAAAGTATGCAGAAGAAAATGGTTTGGAAGTAGATTACTATGTTGCAAGCGAAGCAGGAATTATGGATTTTTTGGGAGTTTTGATTGATATTAATTTGGTTGTCATAGAGAATTCTATTGGATATGAAAGTGTTGGTACGAGTCAAGGTTTTCCTATACCAGAGAAATATATAGAAGAAATAAAACAAACAGAACTTCGGAAAAGTGATGGATAGAATTTTTGAGGGAAAAGACTTAAATAAAGGAAAGGGTGGAATTAGTATATTGACTCATCAGGAGGTGTCAAGGATTGATTTGACTAGAAATGCAACAGTTATGGCTTTGATTAGTCATATTAATGGAGAGATTTGGAGATAATTTTTAGTAAAAGAAAGGAAGAAAAAATGGAAAGAACTAGAGTAGCAGGGATTATTCCTTTACAAAATGGATTTGTTTTTATGCATCGTGTGGGAGTTATGAAAAGGAAGGATTATCAAGAGTATTATACCTTTCCTGGTGGGAGATTAGAAGAGGGAGAGACACCAGAAGAAGGGACAATAAGAGAGATTAAAGAAGAGTTTGGTATTAAGGTTAAGGTTGTTAAAAAGTTGTATGAAATTTATTCCGAAAAATTTGATCGAAAAGAATTGTTTTTTTTATGTGAATATGTAGAGGGAGAATTTGGAACTGGTGATGGACCAGAATTTTCGAATGATCCTAATTATAGAGATTGTGGAAAATACATTCCTGAAATTGTAAAGAGAGAAGAAATAGAAAATATAGTGTTATTGCCGTTACAGATAAAAAACAGATTTTTAGAGGACATGAACCAATTTTCGTGATAAAAAACGGCTGACCTCAAATCGGTATATAAGTTTTTCATTTTATAAAAGGCTGAACATGTTGGAAATACAAAATTCAATTATTTTAAAATATTTATCTAAAGGTAAAAAAATATGGTTTTTAACATATTGTCACCTCGACTTTTTATTTATTATAAAATAAATATATTAAAAGTCAAGGTGAACTTATTGATAAAAATTAAATAAAAATGTGATAGACGAAATTGGTTAACATACAAACAGCAATTCCGCAGATTGTAGGAAGCAAAAAGCTAACAAAAGTCCATTTCCAACTACCAGTTTCTTTTTTTATGGTCAAAAGAGTTGTAGCACAAGGGTAATGCAAAATAGTAAATAGCATTACATTAATTGCTGTTAAAATAGTCCAGCCATGAGAAATTAAAATTTGCCCAATGGAAAAAGTATCTTCTAAATTGACCAAAGAGTTGCCACCAAGATAACACATTAAAATTATGGGTAATACAATTTCATTGGCTGGAATGCCAAGGATAAAAGCTGTTAGAATGTAACCATCTAACCCCATTAGATTGGCAAAAGGTTGTAAGAAGTTGGCAACAAGATCGAGTAAGCTTTGCCCATTGATACCAATATTAGCAAAAAGCCAAATAATAAGTCCAGCAGGAATTGCAACACTGATAGCTCTTCCTAGTACAAATAATGTTCGATCAAAAATAGAACGGACTAAGATTTTCCCAAATTGAGGTTTACGATAAGGCGGTAATTCTAAAATAAAAGAAGAGGGTATGCCTTTTAGAATTGTTTTTGATAATAATTTTGAGATGAGTAGAGTAAAGACAATTCCTAAAAGAATAACAAAGATCACAGCAATTGTGGAAATTATGGTACTGCTAAAACCTTGTATACTACCAGCAATAAAGATAGTAGCGATCGCAATTAAAAAAGGAAATCTACCATTGCAGGGAACAAAATTATTGGTTAAAATGGCAATTAATCGTTCACGTGGAGAATCAATGATTCGACAACCTACACAACCAGCAGCATTACAACCAAATCCCATGCACATGGTAATCATCTGTTTTCCGAGTACAGCAACACTTCTTAAAAAAGCCATCTAAGTTAAAAGCAATTCTAGGAAGATAACCTAAATCTTCTAAAATAGTAAACAAAGGAAAGAAGATAGCCATAGGAGGAAGCATAACAGAAATAATCCAAGTTAAAGTCTGGTAAACACCAGAAATTAACATAGAAGATAACCACCCTGGACAATGCAGAAAATCAGCAAACAAAAACAATTTTTCTTGTAACCAAGAAAAGAAAGAAAATAGAGCTTGAGAAGGATAGTTTGCGCCTATAATAGTAAGCCAAAAAATGAGACCTAAAAATAAAATCATAATAGGAATTCCCAAAGTTTTGGAGGTAAGAATTTGATCGATTTTTCGATCTCGTTTCGAATAGTTTTCATCTTCAAAAGTGCAAACTTTTCCACAAATTGTTTCTGATTTGTGCATAATAGTGCTAATGATCAAGTCTTTAAAATTATTTTCAGTAATATGATTTTCTTCGAAATCATTTCGAATCTCTTTTTTAATTTCTTGTAAAGCATGATTGTTCAATAAATCTATGGAAAGATTTTCTTCAATAGATTGCAAAATAGTTTCTTCACCGTCCATAATTTTCAAAGAAATCCAACGAGCTAGATCAGTAGACAGAGAAAATTCACGGAGCAATACATTTTGTAATTTGGTAATGCCATTTTCAATGATGGTAGGATAAGTAATTTTATTAGGTGAGAAAATATTTTTTTCAGTGCATACTTGTGAAATGGTATCCATAAGCTGATGTAATGTTTTTTTCTTTCTTGCTGTTGTTCCGACAACAGGAATACCAAGTTCTTTTGATAAGGAATCTAAGTCAATTCGTATTTTTTTCTTTTTGGCTTCATCTAGTAAATTGACACAAAGTACAAGATGATTGGTAATTTCCATTGTTTGAAAAACTAAATTTAAGTTACGCTCTAAACAAGTGGCATCTACCACAATAACAGTACAATTTGGATTACCAAAACAAATATAATCTCTCGCAATTTCTTCTTCTTCTGAATGAGACATAATAGAGTATGTACCTGGAATATCTACAAAAAGAAAGTTCGTGTCTTGATAAATACAATTACCAGTCGCATTACTAACTGTTTTTCCGTGGCCAATTGCCAGTATGTTGATGCATACCAGTTAAATGATTGAAAATAGTAGATTTTCCGACATTAGGATTACCAGCTAAGGCAATTACATAATCACAGTTATCCTTTAAAAAGGATAGATCATCTACTAATAAACGGCTTCCAGTAGAGGATTTGGTAAGTCCCATATTTAAAACCTTGCATAATATAATAAAGTTTAAATTTAATATATTATACTTACCTTTCTCCATTAATTATTTTATTTTTATTTCTAAAAATTTTGGTTTAATGGTACCATTATTTTATATTTTTATTTTAAACAATGAATATAATTTTAATTACATTCATTGTCTATTAATGATTAACACGTTGGATCTTTTTAAAACCTTATAGCTTGAACGATTGAAAGGAGAGTTTACCACAGTTTTATGCTCATTGGATATTCGTTAGATAGGGCTTTGCTCTTTATATCCAGTAAGGATACAATGCCAAAACTAAGAGGAATCGTCACAAGTGTTAAAATATGAATTTAAAAAGATAATCTTTTATGATCTCCTGGTTCATATTAATAATACATAGTATGAAAAAAGGATAGAAAAGTTACTGGTATGAATTAATAGATTAATGAATGGAGATTAAATTTGCATCTTCTTTTCGAATGGCAATTAGTGTGCCACGAATGGAAAAAGCACGAGGATCTTGAGAAGGACTAATCAAAACAGGAGTAATGGAAGTGCCTTCTACAAATCCTAAATCAAGTAATCTTCTTCTAATGGTTCCAGTACAATTTATTTTTTTTATAATACCTTTTGTATTTAAAGGTAAATGATTTAACGTTTTTTCTTGTTGATTCATGTCTTATTCGCCTCCATAATGTAATTACTAATATTATATTTTGTCGAAAAATAAATGTTACTATCTAAAAAAATAAAAATTGGAATTTAAAATATTGACAATTTGTTTGTTATGTGTAAAAATAAAGAAAACTAAAATTTATCAAAGAAAGAAGAGGAATCGAAATGGAAAAATTAAGAGGATTTGAAATTGCAAAAGGATTTGAAGATAAACAGATCAATTTACCTGTAAGGAAAACAAAATTTTCAGCAGGATATGATATAGAGTGTGCAGAAGATGTACTAATACCAAGTTTTAAAAAAGGAATGAATCCTACTTTAGTCAAAACAGGATTAAAAGCGTATATGCAAGATGATGAAGTTATGATGTTATACAATAGAAGTTCTAATCCAAAGAAAAAGGGATTAATTCTTTCTAATAGTGTAGGTGTTATTGACAAAGACTACTATGGAAATTCAGATAATGATGGACATGTTATGTTTGCTTTTTATAATATAAAAGAAGAAGACATTATGATTAAAAAGGGAGAAGCAATTGGACAAGCAGTTTTCCAAAAATACCTAATAACAGATGATGACAAGGCACAAGGAGAAAGAGTGGGAGGATTTGGTTCGACCAATTAATAAAAAAAAATAAAATTTTTTGTTCTTAGAAAGGCAATAGATAGGGGCAAATTATGATGGAAAAGTTAAGGAAAAAGGCTTTGACTTTTCCTTTTTTTTGTTGTATAATAAATATGGTTAAAAAATCCAGTAAAGTTATTAAATGCTAAAAAGATTGACATGACTTTATTATCTTTTTTTCGCCAGAAAGACCAAAATACTGAAAGGAGTGGCTTACATGTTTAGTGTAGGAGACAAAATAGTATACCCAATGCACGGGGCAGGAGTAATTGATTCGATAGAAGAAAAAGATATATTAGGAGAGAAACAATCTTATTACATATTGAAGATGCCAGGAGAAGTAAAGGTAATGATACCAACTTCTAAGGCAGAAACAGTAGGGGTAAGAAATATTATAGATAAAAATTCAGCAGATAAAGTGATTGGAATACTAGAAAAAGATGAGACACAAATGGATAAAAACTGGAATAAAAGATATAGAGATAATATGGATAAAATGAAAAGTGGAGATATCTATGAAGTGGCTGATGTGGTTAGAAATTTAAGTTTTAAACAAAAAGAAAAAGGATTGTCAACAGGGGAAAAGAAGATGTTAAATAATGCAAAACAAATACTAGTTAGTGAATTGGTATTGGCAGAGCATGCTTCTCAAGAGGAAGTGGAACAGTTAGTTGAAAATAAGATTAATACTTCGTTTATGATGTTTAGGGCTGATGAAATTCAACCAGAGAGTGTTGTGAATAAATTTATACCTTTTGATGGTACAGGTACAAATGATTAGGAAAGAAACCAGTTGGGATAGAGAGAGTTTTATCTCAGCTGGATTTTAAATTATTTTTAAAATTTAGGCAAAATCTATTGACAAAAATTTTACAACATATTATAATAACAATTGTTGCAAATAATTAACCAGTTCAATTTTATGCAGATGTGGCGGAACTGGTAGACGCACAGGACTTAAAATCCTGCGGTTGAATAAACCGTGCCGGTTCGATTCCGGCCATCTGCACCATTAGAACCTCAAGTGTTTCGTAAGATTATGCTTGAGGTTTTAATTTATAAAATCAAGCAGAGTTCTAACAAAAGTTCTAACACTTTTCCAAAATTAGAATTTTTATAAAT
>JAAVZN010000108.1 GCA_022791675.1 Clostridia bacterium
AATCAAAGCACAAGCAAATGACTTAGAAGAAACAGACTACTCAGTAGAAAGTTGGGCTAAGTTAGAAGAAGCATTAGCATTACCAGAAGACAAACAATCAGAAGTAAATGCTAAAGTAGAAGCAATTCAAGAAGCTATTGATGCCTTAACACAAGATAGAACAGCATTAGAAGCAATCAAAGCAGAAGTAGAAAAACTAAACAAAACAGATTACTCAGTAGCAAGCTGGGCAGAACTAGAAAAAGCATTAGACATGCCAGAAGATGTTCAATCTCAAATTGATACAAAAGTAACTGAAATTGAAAAAGCTATGAAAGCATTAGGACAAGATAAAACAGCATTAGAAGAAATTATGAAAGAAGTAGCTGACTTAAAAGAAACAGATTACTCAGTAGCAAGTTGGACTGAATTAGAAAAAGCATTAGCATTACCAGAAGATGTTCAATCTCAAATTGATACAAAAGTAGCTGAAATTAGAAAAGCTATTGATGCATTGACACAAGACAGAACAGCATTAGAAGCAATCAAAGCAGAAGTAGCAAAACTAAACGAAACAGACTACTCAGTAGCAAGTTGGGCAGAATTAGAAAAAGCATTAGACATGCCAGAAGATGTTCAATCTGAAATTGATACAAAAGTAACTGAAATTGAAAAAGCTATGAAAGCATTAGGACAAGATAAAACAGCATTAAATGAAATTTTATCAGAAGTAGTTAAGTTAGAAGAAACAGATTACTCAGTAGCAAGTTGGACGAAGTTAAAAGAAGCATTAGCAATGGCAGAAGGAAAACAATCAGAAATCGATGCTAAAGTAGAAGCAATCAAAGAAGCAATGGCAGGATTAACCGTTGATAAAACAGCATTAGAAGCAATCGTAGAAAAAGCAAATGACTTAGAAGAAGAAGACTATTCAGCAGAAAGCTGGAAAGTACTACAAGAAGCATTAAAACTACCAGAAGACAAACAATCAGAAGTAAATGCTAAAGTAGAAGCAATTGCAAATGCTATCAAAGCATTAGGACAAAACAGAGAAGCGTTAGATGCAATCTTAGCAGAAGTAGCTAAATTAAATAGTGCAGACTATTCAACAGCAAGTTGGGCAGAACTACAAAATGCATTAAAATTATCAGAAGATACACAAGCAGATATTGATGCTAAAGTAGAAGCAATTAAAGTTGCAATGGCTAACTTAACCGTTGACAAAACAGAATTAAAAGCAATGTTAGAAAAAGCAAAAGACTTAGAAGAAACAGATTACTCAGAAGCAAGCTGGGCAGAATTAGAAAAAGCATTAGCATTGCCAGAAGACAAACAATCAGAAATAAATGCTAAAGTAGAAGCAATTCAAGAAGCAATTAACGGATTAACAGTTGATAAAACAGCATTAAATGCAATCTTAGCAGAAGTAGCTAAATTAACAGCATCTGATTATTCAGAAGCAAGCTGGAAAACATTACAAACAGCAATAGCAGGAGCAGAAGACTTAAGCAAACAAAGTGAAATTGACAGCAAAGTAGAAGAAATCCAAACAGCAATGAATGGATTAACAGTAGATAAATCTCAATTAACAGCAATTTTACTAGAAGTAGCTCAATTAATAGAAAAAGACTATTCAATAGAAAGCTGGACAGCATTAATGAATGCAACAGCAGGAGTAGAAGAATTAACAAAACAAAGTGAAATTGACGCAAAAGTAGTTGAAATTAGAACAGCAATCGATCATTTAACCGTTGATAAAACAGCATTAAATGCAATTTTAGCAGAAGTAGCTAAATTAACAGCATCTGATTATTCAGAAGCAAGCTGGAGAGCATTACAAACAGCAATAGCAGGAGCAGAAGACTTAAGCAAACAAAGTGAAATTGATGCAAAAGTAGTTGAAATCAGAACAGCAATCGATGGATTAACAGCAGACAAAACTCAATTAACAGAAATCCTTGCAAGAGTAGCAGGATTAACACAAGCAGATTACACAACAGCAAGTTGGACAGCATTAATGAATGCAACAGCAGGAGCAGAAGAATTGAAGAAACAAAGCGAAATAGATGCTAAAGTAAACGAAATTCAATTAGCAATAAATGCATTAGTAATTAGAGATTTAACAGCAAATGACTTTGTTGTAACAAACACAACAGCTGTATATAGCGGAACAGAGAAAAACGCTAACGTAACAACTAACTTAGATGGAGTAGGAACAATTTCTGTTGTCTATAAACAAGGAGGAAGTGTAGTAACTCCAATAAGTGTAGGACAATACGACATCTATGTAAATGTAGAAGCAGGAACAAAATTCGGTGAAGTAAAAGACTTAAAAGTTGGAACATTAACAATCAATAAAGCAGAACAACCAAGACCAAATATTTCTTTAAGTAACGATCAAGTTATTTTAACAGGAAATGCACCAACATTAACAATTTCTAATAGCGCAATGGAAGGAGCAACAGTAACTTATACTTCAAGTAATACAAATGTAGCAACCATTGACAACAATGGAAATATCAAATTAGAAGGACTTGGAGAAACAACCATTACAGTAACTTTTGGAGAAACAGCAAACTATAACGAAAACTCAGCAACTATTACATTAAAAGTAATACCAGATACTTTAACAGCAGATAGTTTTGAAGTAAGCAACAATACAGTAACTTATAATGGACAACCACAAACAGCAACTGTAACAACAAACTTAACTGGTGTAGGAGAAATGACAGTAAGATATGAACAAAATGGAAATATTGTAACACCAATTAATGCAGGAGTATATGACATCATTGTAAATGTAACAAAAGGAACAAATTACGAAGCTGTATCAAACTTAAAAGTAGGAACATTAACCATTAATAAAGCAACTTATGTATTAGAAAATGTTAAATTCGAAAATGCTATCGTAGATTACGATGGAAATGTACATCAAATTCTAGCAACAGGTGTACCAACAGGAATTAGCGTAAGATATGAAAACAACGTTGGAACCAATGTAGGAGTTTACAAAGCAACAGCAACATTCGAATTAAGTCAAGAATTAAGCAAAAATTACAATGCAATTTCACCAGCAAGAATGGAGGCTGAATTAGCAATTCAAGAAATCAGAAGAATTAGTGTTGAAAATGCACCACAACAAGCAAAATATGATACACCATTAGATTGTAGCCAAGCTATGTTAGCAATAACTAAATTTGACGGTGAAAGAGAAAGAACAGAAAGAATACCATTAACAACTGCTGGAATTACAATAAGTGGATATAATGGTAAACGATTAGAGGAAGAACAAACAATCACAGTTGAATATAAAGGATTTACAACAACATTTAATGTTATCGTACACGATTATATTATAGGAATCGTTGCAACACATGATGGTGTAGTAAGTGGAACAGTAAGCTACAATTATGGACAAAATATAGATGCAACAAAGATTAGAGTTGTAACAATCAATGCTTCAGGAAGACCAGGAACAGAAGTAACAAACTTAACTAATATCAATAGCGTAGTTCCATCTACAGCAACAATTGATCCACAAAAAGGAATTAAACTAGGAGCAAATGTAATAACTTTAACTTATGAAGGACATACAGCCAATATTACAATTAATATATTAGCACCTTCAATCTACTATAATGCAGATGGTGGAAATATACAACATATATTATCAGAACAAGAAATAACAGTTTATAGAAATGTAAAAATATTTGCAACACCTGGTGTAGCAGTAAAAATTCAAAAAGATGGAACATTCTATACAACACTAACAACTGGTGAAGTAGAATTGACACAAGAAGGAACTTATACATTAACCATAGAAGACGGAAATAATATTGTAGTAACAAAACAAATAACAATTGAAAAACCAAAACCAGTTTACCAATTCATTGATGTAAATGACAATATGAGTATGGACAAAACAAATGTAAAAGGAATTTACTTTGGTGATATTGATAACGTAACTAGCATAGTAATTACCACAAGTGAAGGTGAAGATCTTCCAATATCAATAGCAGAAATTAAAGCAAATGGAGGAAAATATTTCTTTACAGAAAGTGGAACATACAAAATGGTAATTCAAACTGTAAGTGGAGAAAAGAAAACAGAAAGAAATATCAATGTTAATATATAGTTATTACAATAAGATACGAAAAACAAAGATTCAATCAAGATTGAAAATTTGAAATCGTAGAAAAGTGAGTTGATAACATCGAAAGATGAAATCAGCTCATTTTTTTTATTTACAAATTCCAGAAGGATATAATCATATCTGTGGAGAATGGAACAATGGATTTGTAATTGAAAGATGTTCTGATGGAAGCCAGTTTGTATGGATTCCTGTTGGAAGTCTTGACTCTAATGGAAAACTTGATGGAGAAAAGTTTTCGGAGAAATTCGGCAGACGAAATTACATGAACAATGAATTTTCGGATGATGGATTCAATGAAGCTTTAAATGGTGAACTGCTTGAACAACTTGAAAGTGTCAAAAAATATGGGAAATTTTATATTTCTCGTTATAACATTTCCGAGAGCTCAGCAGGAAAACCGTAGTCGGTAAAAGGAGTTATGCCGTGGGTAAACATCAATTATTTTATTTTTTAACATATTTAATAATTTTTGTGATATAATAGGTTTCATAAGAAAGTCCTTTCTTTGATATTGTTTTTTTTTGGTGAAATTATTATATCAAAGGACTTTCTTTTTTTCTATTCCGAAACCATTTTACACTATTTTTTATTTGTTAGTGTCAAGAAGTTTCGGAAAAAATCCGATGATATATAATTCATTAGTGAAACCTAAAGTTAAAATTTAGGTTTCATTTAATATATAATTTTCTGTAGATATCTCGTGTGATATGTTGTTTAAGCTAATATAAGTTCC